>CANQPB010000006.1 GCA_947625615.1 uncultured Clostridia bacterium
AGCTGCGTTTTAAAAATGTATTCCGAAGGAGACAGCCAGAGGAATTTTTTGTCAGGGTTGTCCTCGCAAAGCTTGAAGCCTATGAACGACTTTCCGGTGCCGGTTGGGTGAATAATGGCGGCTTTGCCGGCGTCTTTTAGCATGGAAACAGCGGCCTCGTAGGCCGTTTGATTGTGTTTAAACAGCTCAATCGCCATACTCATCGCCCCCGTACAACAACAGCGCCCCCAATGAAAGCGTTCAACCGCATTCATAAACGAGAGCGTGCCAAAAAACGGCTGATTTAAAGCCTTTCTGCCTATCTTGTTACTCTCATTCCCGCGACTTTTCACCTTTTCGCAAAGTTACTACATTTGCGAAAGGGTTAAATCTTGAAAGAATTATAACACATCACCAAAGAAAAAGCAATAGCTTTGTTGAAATTTCTAAAAATTCAGCAAAAATATACGAACGAAATGCCAAAAAATAATCAAATATAGCCCAAAATGAGCGCTTTTTTGACTTCTCCGCAGTCAGATTTTTAGTCAATTTTGAATCGCATAAACCTGCGATAGCAAACAATCTTCACCTCAATTTCTTCAATTTTTTATGATTTTCTCCGCAGTCAAAAAAGTGTGTCAAAAGCCGTCTTGATGATGCAAAAGTATCAAAAAGGCGGCTTTTTTGGGCGTTTTTCGGGCATTTTCAATTTTCTTTCGCAAATGTAGTAACTTTGCGAAAGGGTTTATGTTGTAATTTCTCAGTACAACTCATTTTATATAATTATATATTATCCCCCTGAAGCGTCGCTTCAATAAACTTCAGGAAGATTTTTTATGTCTAAAATCACTATTTTGGTCGTCGAACCCGGCAAGAAACCATATGTCAAAGAAATCGAGAACACTCTAAAATCACTTCAGCACGAAGTTGACGGTTACATTCAAGCCGTCTATCCCTGGAATGAGCCCGTTGCACTGATCTGCGATGAAGAATCAAAGCTAAAGAACAAGGTATTCAACCGAGCGCTGCGAGATGAGGACGGCAAGATCTACGATTATATCTCCGGTACGTTTCTCATTACCGGTCTCGGCGAAGAGGACTTCGCTTCGCTGTCGTCGGATTTGATACAGCACTTCACAGAAATGTTTGCCACGCCTGAAACCTTATTGAATCTTAACGGAAGCTTTATTGTAGTTCAATCGGAATAGCTCATCGTCCCTCGTCCGTTTCATCAGCGGGCGGGGGATTTTCTTTTTTGCACATCTCGCCTCCGCTGCATTGCCCTGCCCGATAGTGTATACAGTCTGCGCATTTACATTTTGGTTTATTTTTTTGCCGTGAACGCTTACAAAAATCGCATACCCCTTTGCTGTCAAGCTTTTTGAAAACAGCGATTTCGCTGCGCTGGTATTTCATCGCCAATGATGAAATGTCCTCGCCTTCGAGGTAACTTGAAATGCAGTCTTGTTCTTCTTCCTCTGTCCAGTATTCTGCCTGCCTTTGAGGGACTGACCGTCTGAACTCTGCTAAAAGCGTTTTATTGTTATTCATTACATATCCGCCTTTCATAAATTATTTACCTTTATGTTGCTTTATATCGCTTTAGTTTGAATTTAATTTATGGGAAATATCGGATAATTTGAAAAAGAGAAGAGGGTTTTAATAATTGCGAAAAGGCATAAAGCAAGTAGCAGGGGTGAGATAAGCGAAAGGAAGACGCCATATAACCAATCGTACAGTCAGGTTGTTTCAGACATATATTATCTCTTTGTAGCACGGGGCGACGCACCCCGGAACATAAAAAATCTACATGGAGGTAAATATCATGTCAAATCCAAAAGCACCAACCCAATCAGCTGCAACCCACGTCTGCTGTTACTGCGAGAAGACGCTCCCGAAATCCCAGCTCCATTTCATTGAGGACGAATACTGGCTATGTGACCGCTGTATGCACGAACACACAACTACCTGCTCCCACTGTGGAGAACCAATCTTACTCGAAAACAACGCAGGAAGCTCAGAGACGCCGCTCTGCAACGATTGCTATGATGATCACTACAATACCTGCGTTCATTGCGGCAGAGTTATTCACACGGACGATACCTACTATCGGGACAGATATGACGATGAGCCCTACTGTTATGACTGCTATAGCCGCTTTGAGCGCGACGGTGGAATCCAAGACTACTATTATAAGCCCGATCCAATATTCTATGGCAATGGCAACAGGTATTTTGGCGTAGAGTTGGAGATTGATGAGGCGGGCGAAAGCGACGACAACGCGGAACAGGTTATGTCTGTCGGCAACCGTGACGCGGAACACATTTATTGCAAACACGATGGCTCATTGCATGACGGTTTCGAGATTGTCACTCACCCTATGACTCTTGACTATCATATGAACCAGATGCCGTGGGCTGATGTTCTCAAAGAAGCTCGGAGTATGGGTTACATATCCCACCAAGCCGGAACTTGTGGTTTGCATATTCATGTCAACAGAGATTCTTTCGGCGACACAACCGAAGATCAGGAGGCCAGCATCGGCAGGCTTTTGTTCATTGTTGAGAAATTCTGGGACGAGCTGCTCAAGTTCAGCCGCAGAACACAAAGGCAGTTGGATAGTTGGGCTGCAAGGTACGGTTACAAGGACAACCCTCGGGCAATGTTGGAACACGCCAAGAAAGGCTCAAACAGGGGACGCTATGCCTGCATAAACCTTCTCAACTTCAATACAGTTGAGTTCAGAATCTTTCGAGGCACACTCAAGTTGAACACTCTGCTTGCAACCTTGCAGTTAGTCAATAAAATCTGCGACCTCGCCACCTGCCTTTCCGATGACGAGATACAGAACGTCTCTTGGACGACCTTCGCCAAATCCTGCACATCTCCCGAACTCGTCCAATACCTAAAAGAGCGGCAAATCTATGTAAATGAACCTGTTAATGGAGAGGAGGAAGTCTGATGTGCTGTCTGTTTGGAATACTTGACTACAATCATTCGCTAAGTAAGCGTCAGATGAATCGCATTCTCAACGTACTTTCCACCGCCTGCGAGGTGCGAGGCACTGACGCCACCGGCATCGCCTATAATCATAACGGAAAACTTCGCATTTACAAGCGCCCTATTCCTGCTCACTTGATGAGATTCAATGTTCCCGATGGGGTCAATGCAGTTATGGGTCACACCCGAATGACTACTCAAGGGTCGGAGAAATTGAACTTCAACAACCACCCGTTCTACGGCAAAGCTGATGTTCCTTTCGCCCTCGCACATAACGGGGTCATCTACAACGATGAACTGGTCAGAGAGGTTGAACGTCTCCCGGGTACCCACATCAAGACAGATTCATATATCGCTGTGCAGCTCATCGAAAATAAGAAAAGGCTTGACTTTGAAAGCCTGAAATATATGGCTGAGCAGCTTCAAGGGAGTATGACCATAACGGTTATGGATAGCTCAGATAACCTTTATATAGTCAAGGGAGATAACCCACTTTGCCTCTATCACTATCCCGAAAGAGGGCTCTACATCTACGCCTCGACTGAGGAGATTTTTAAGGCTGGTCTGAAGAAGCTATATCTCAACTTCGGAAAGTGCGAAAAGATTTCGATCGAGAGCGGGGAGATTCTGAGAATTGACAGCTCGGGATATAGAGCAAGGTCAGAGTTCAATGATTCCGGGTTGTACTATAATTATTGCTTTCCCTACCGTCATGGTTGGGACGATGATTGGTGGACGTCGGCTAAAGCAACCTCAAAAATCAACTCGGGTAAAATGGATCCCGCCGAGAAGCAATATTTTGATGACCTCAAAGGCGTCGCCTGTCACTGCGGCTATATGCCCGAGGACATTGAGGAGCTTTATGAGGACGGATATACCCTCGATGAGATTGAGGAGTTTCTGTTCGCCATATAGTCCCGTTTAAGTGTACTCTAATGGGGCGCCAAAAAAGCGTTCCAAATAAGTTGGTTTTGCCCTTTTGGAACGTCCCAAATTTTTTCAGCGACCCTATCGGGAAAGGAGAGGTCAAATGAAAGTAGGCTACATACGAATCAGTTCCGCTGACCAGAATACTGCCCGTCAAGAGGTTCTGATGAGAGAGCTCGGCGTCGAACAGGTTTACATTGATAAAATGAGCGGCAAAAACACGGACCGATCCGAGCTGAAAAAGATGATGTCTTTTGTACGCGAAGGCGACACTGTGATTGTGGAGTCAATCTCAAGGTTTGCCTGCAATACAAGAGACCTTTTAGATTTGGTCGAGCAGCTCACAAAAAAAGGTCGAGTTTGTATCTAAAAAAGAAGCAATCGACACGACCACCCCGACCGGCAAGTTCATGTTGACTATTTTCGGCGCCGTAGCAGAGCTCGAACGTGAGTATATTTTGCAAATGCAACGCGAAGGTATAGCAATCGCGAAAGAGAACGGAATTTACAAGGGCAGGGCACCGAAACCCTGCCCCGAGTTCGAGGCGGTAGTTTCTCAGTGGAAAAGCGGCAGGATTTCCGCAGTCGAGGCTATGAAGCAACTCGGTATGAAAAAGACTACATTTTACAGACGTATCAAGGGGGTGAAATAAATGTTACAGTTTTTAGGCTTTTTGGCAATGATCGTCTTGCTCACAATCGTTAAGCCAAATCCGATGACAGTGAGGTGATAAAATGAGTGACGAAGCCAAGAAGAATTTTGAGAAGGTATCAAAACTTTTTCTTAAATCTCCGTGCATCTCTAACAGATAACGCTCTGGCAGTTTACACTTGGCAAAGCGATTCTGTCGTGTTGACTTTGCCTGCATAAAAAATCAGTCCGTATACCATGCGGCATACGGACTATTACTTATATTAGCTTGTTACATATCAGAAAATTTTGTTTCAAGTATGTAATAACCCCAAGCTATCAACTCGCCCACTAACGAACTGCAAACTATTATCGCTAATAAAATCGCAACGATAGTATAGAACAATTGATCGACGATGCCCGGAGAATTCACATACAAGAAAAGAAGTAAGCAACCGATGCCTCCTATTAGGCTGATAAATGCAGGAATCAGTTTTACTATGGTTATTTTGCACCTTTTGCATATACGATATTGAATCATACAGATTATAATAGCAAAAAATGGGGGAATTAAAACTAAATATTTATGATCATTAAGCATAACAGGTATTACTCCTCTCGTACAGCATTTTATGCGCGCCATAATAATAATAATATTTAAATGATTATAACATTATATTTCCAAAAGGTCAACCCTTTATGTGAAAAAGCTTTGAAAATCCGGCACATTTTAGTATTAGTAATACACACCCTTAAAATTATGTTATATAAATGTAAAACTTAAACGCAGAGTAGTCGGGCGGCTGCTCTGCGTATTTTTTTACAAGACTTATAACTTCCAAGTAATAAAAACGCTTTTTGGGGATTTTCAGTTGTATATTATCCTCATGAGGCAGAAAGGAAGTTGTATGAAGCATAATCATGGTATAATTTGCCAAAAATATGATAGAAAGGAGACCGCTTATGGAGATTAAAATCGACCGCGAAGCAGGGATAGCCGAAATATGGCTGACCAAAGCCGAGCGGGATAACAAAGAGTTACGCGAATCGCTCAAGCCGCTTTATAAGAAATTCCGAGCAGCGAAGCTCCTGCCTGCGGTCTTTCTTTCGGGCGACAAAGACCTGTTCGACCTGACCGCGGCGCTGCTCAAATATAACCGCAGGCGTTCGGCGGAGTTAGAGGTCAAACGGGCCAAGGCATAAAAATAAGGGTGTCAGACGGCACCCTTTATTTTTTTATCATGTTGTACCTGCCCATCACAAGCCCGATGACTTCCTCGGTTCTGACCTTCATGCTAAGTTTTTTGGCGGTATCGCAATAGTCCTCATTGTCGCCCACAAACGAAAAGGCTCAAAGTTCGCTTTTTCTTAGACATATATTATACCAGACATCAGCTTAAAAATCAAGGCTGCCGGAAAGCCATTATTGTTCGATTTTAATATATAATTTTATGATTTCGCACAAAACTATTGATTTTTCTGAATATATCGCATATAATAAAGATGAAAGGATCAAGGAGGGACGCATATGACTATTACCGCAACCGAATTCAAAACCAACTTTGGCAAATATCTTGAGCTCGTTTCGGGCGAGGACATCTTCATCACCAGAAACGGGAAAATTATCGCGAAGGTCGTGAATCCGCAGATAAGTGCAGTGGATTCCCTGCGAGGGCTTCTGAAGGACGCTCCCGCAGACCTTGACGCGCGCACTGAAAGGCTGGGAAAATATGAAAGTGATGATTGACACAAATATTTTTCTTGACCTGCTGCTTGACCGAAAGCCTTTTGCAGACGACTCTGCAAGGGTGCTTGAACTGTGCGAAAACCGCAGGATTGACGGCTATATCTCAGCGTCCTGCGTGACAGATATTTTCTACATTACCCGAAAGTACTCGCGCAGCAGCGAAACTGCATACAAGGCTGTAGGCAAGGTTCTTGAAATTGCCAAGGTCGGCAGCGTTACAAACAGTGACGTCCTCACAGCATACGAACGCCACGCCCCCGATTTTGAGGACTGCTTACTTGCTGTTTGCGCAAAATCAATGAAGTGCAGCTGCATCGTCACAAGAAACAAGCAGGACTTTGAAGGAATGGAGATTGAGGCGTTGACGCCGAAAGAGCTGTTGGAAAAGTTCAAATAAGGGAGTGCAGTTCAGCTATTATGTCCTGCTTATTGTCAACAGGTCTATACTTAAAGGGCAAATTGCCAGATTGATCAGTGAAGGTTTAAGCGGGCACACAGTTGGCGACCCCGAAGGTTCGCTGTCCGTTTACGGGAATATTGTCCTCTGTACATATCAATATTTTATGAAAGGTATAAACCTGATAAAAAGAGACTTCGCCTGTCTTCCCACTATTGAAAAAACCGATGTGAAAGATAAAATAAACTACCGACTTATACAAAAAATAGGCTATATCGTCATGGATGAAGTACATTACTTTATTTCCGATTCTACCTTTGGCGGTGCTACTCACGATGTTCTGAGAAACATACTGCGTTTAAGTTACAGCCGGTTTGACAACGAACTGTTATATCGGCTCTGCAATGCTAAAGAACCGACAGCCAGACCTACTCCTACTGTAAAGCGGATATATATGACTGCCACCCCGGATTATGTCAGAGACATCATTGCATATGAGGAGAAATGCGCAAAAGATATCAGAAAAGCCCTCCTCGACACCTGCCCGTTTAACACCTCCTCCCCTGGCGATCAGGCATTTTTTGACAATTCGCGCAATATGCTTTATGACCATATAGAGGAGTTTGATATTGAATCATACAGATTATAATGGCAAAGATTGGGGGAATTAAAACTAAATATTTATGATCATTAAGCATACCGGATATTACTCCTTTCATATCCCCGCTGAAAAGACATATTCATAGCGGTCGGCTTGCCGTATATTACTCTATTTTAGGATATCTTTTTCGAGAGTTTGTTAGACCCAGAATATAATCTGTGGAAACATCATAAAGGCTTGCAAGTCTAATCAAAACCGCCGTCGGAATGTCTATGTCCCCTCTTTCATAGTTGCTGTAAACACGTTGACTGCAAAATAAAATCTTACTAACCTGTACTTGGGTGAGATCGTGATCCTCGCGAAGCTCCCGCAATCTTTCATACATAATATCACCTCGAGTAGATTATATCTTAGCGAAAAATTTTCTATTGACAAATAGCGAAAAATTCGCTATAATAGTTTTAGCGATATATTCGCTAAATATGAATGAAAGGATTGTTTATTATGTTCAGAAGACTTTACGGGGAAACAGAGGAAGATCAGCTTTATTATCTTAGAAAAAAGGTGAAAGCAACACTAATCGCCTTTATAATCGGCATTGTTTGCGTTGTCATCGGATTGATAGGGGCAATGCTCCACAGCAAAATGGAAGATGTTGCAGGATTTGCAGGACTGATTTACGTCATAATGGTGTATTACTGGGGTTGGGGATTCATGAAGGCGTTTTTCGGGTTTGCAACTTTTGGATCAATATTTAGCGGAAATGTAGTAATAGGCGTTATAATTTTCATGGCTTACGTTTTTCTCGGTGCTTTCTTTGGCATTTTCAATGCTTTTGTCGGCGTTCTTAGATACATTTATCTGAGGGTAAAGTATAAAAACCGTGCGGAGGAATAGAAATGGGAATATTTCTGAGAAATGACATATTCGGACCTGACGCGCCCATTCAGACATATCGGTATTATAGCGATGACAGTCTTGCCGAAGGCTGGATTATACTGCTGTTTATTGTGTCGATTCCCTTTTTGTTTATGTTCCTGATGCTGCAAAAATTTTGTCAGTTTTATGCGTCTCATTTGATTTTATGTGTCCTCGTATACTTGGCCGTATCTGTTGCAGCGGGTATTTTCATATACAGAAAAAGCAGGCCGATAATTATTGGCGCTGCTGCAATAGTTATAAATTTCCTGCCGCTTCTCAACTTGCTGACATTTTATTGTATACCTTTAATGGTGACGGAAGCAAACTTCGATAACACGCTTGAATTTGTTCTTACTACGTTTTTTTGCGTTGGAGCCGAAATATTTGTTGTCGCTTTGTCCAAAATAATGAGAAACAGTGTAAAGCATCTTTTATTGTCAATCGGTCTTTTTGCAGTTGCTGCTTTGCTTCTGATATTTATGACTAAACAGACGCCGGAATGCACAATCGACAATTTGAAAGAAATATACTTTTAGTCAAGCGCATACGGCCGCACGATTCCGCGAGAAATTCTGGTCAAGCTGATGTCCGACCCGGAGCAGAAGAGAGATTTTATGGATTTTTGCTATCAATATGATTCTAACCCGTATGCCAGCGGCATGGAAAAGAACAATCTGCTGGCGGTTGGGGAGATAGGATAAAAAAACAAAATTGATCGCAGTGTATCTCACCGTTCATCAGCTCACCACAAGATGTATGCGGTAATCATCTCCCGCCGAGCAGAATAAAACGCGCTGCAACTTTTCTGCATAATCTCTCAAAATCGGCAAATAATACAAGCACCGATAAACCGCGGGGCATTATGCTCGCAGAAATACAGGAGGCTATCATGAAAGCTACAGGAATAGTTAGGAGAATTGACGATTTAGGCAGGGTGGTTATCCCGAAGGAAATACGCCGCACTATGCGTATTCGGGAAGGCGACCCGTTAGAGATATACACAAACAGCGAAGGGGAGGTCATCTTCAAAAAATACTCCCCCATCAGCGAGATGTCGGAGAGCGCCGGGTCGGCGGCCGAGGTGATACACAAGCTCGGTGCGGCGCCGGTCGTCATCTTCGACCGCGATCACGTCGTCGCCGTGTCGGGCGTGCAGAAAAAGGAATACGCCGAGCGCAGGCTGTCGCAGGGGCTCGAAGAGCTTCTTGAAAGCCGCAAGGGCTGGCTCTACGAGGGCGACGGCAAGCCGCTGCTGCCCGTTGAGGGCGTGCAAAAGCACGCCGTGGCCGTCTCGCCGATAATTGCCGCCGGCGATATCGCGGGGGCGGTCTGCTTCCTCGCGCCGGAGAGCGGCTCGAAGGGCTCGGCACTGCAGCTCACCCTCGCCCAGACCGCAGCAATGTTTTTGGGCAGACAGCTTGAGGGCTGATTTTTCCGGATTTTTAAGATCCGCTGCTTGCTTCCGCGGCCGGCTTTAGCTGACCGCGGAATTTTATGCGCCCGTTTTTTTGACGCGCAAAACGGCAGACCGTTTTTCAGCCTGCCGTTTCTTATCGGTTCAAATTTTCAGCACTGATAGCTCGACCCGCGCTGCTGCCCGGCGACAAAGCTATAGCCGGAAAAGTCCTGCGCGCGCTCGGAATCGTCGCTGCGGCGATAGGAAGCTCCCCTGCTCTGCCCCGCGACATAGCTGTAATTCGCTGCAGCCTCCTCGGAATAGGGCTCCTCGCCTATGCCGTTTTCGGCGAGGAATTCCTCCCGATCGTCCTCGGGGAGGGTCTCGGCCCCGGCATAAAGATCCGCGCGGGCGGTGCTGCGCTGCCTGCCGGCAAGATAGCCGAACGCCTCGGAATCGACCGCAAAGACCGTCACGCAGCCGAGGACGACGATAGCCGCAGCTACCGCCAAAACCGATAAAACTTTTTTCATGGAATATACCACCTTTCATTTATTCTGATTTCTGTCAGTGTCTTAAGTATACCGCCCGAATTCGTAATTGCGATGAATTAAATTTGGAATGTCGGTGAATCTACCCGGGAATTTTTGTGATGAAAAACGCATAATATCCTTTCACAAACCGCGGGGATTGACTTTTTCGCATGGGGTTGGCATAATTTATTTAGAACAACTCGTCCTTTGAGGTGTAAAATGATAGGAGATATAGTTACCGTCACTGTTGACAGACCTCTCGGGAGCCGTCACCCCGAGTATATGGATATGATATATCCCGTAAATTACGGATACATAAAAGGCATTATCGCTCCCGACGGAGAAGAGCAGGACGCATATATTCTGGGCGTTGACAAACCCGTCAAGGAGTTCACCGGGAAAATTATCGCAGTGGTTCACAGACTTGACGATGCAGAGGATAAATGGGTCGTCTGCCCGGAAGATCTCACATTCAGCAAAAAAGAAATTTTTGAGCAAATCTTGTTCGCGGAGAAGTATTATAAATCCGAAATTATAATGTAGCTCCCATAACCCACGCGCTCCGTCAATTGCGGCGGGGCGCTTTTTTGCGGCGCGGCTTTGCAGATCCCGCCATCATTTGCCTTGGGAGCGTACTTTCCGCACGCGTTATTAGAAATATTCAGATCTGTTACTGCGGGCGGCGCCTTGAAATTCTAACATCTGATTTCTAACTTCTATCCATCTTTCTGCCTTCAGGCAATTTACTTTTTTGCGCGGGCGTGGTATACTGTATCAATAAATACAAAAAATAACTTTCCCGGGCGGAGTTTGCCCTGTCCGGGTGGAAAGAAAGTGAAAATTATGTCATCTTCGCAAAAAAGCGGGCGCGGGACGTGGATAACCACCTGGTCGACGGCGGTTATGCCCCCCGACGGCGAGGACAAGATACCCTCCTCGCCGGGGCTTGAATCTAACACCCTGCGCCAGCAGATAAGGGTGTCCGCCGGCGGGACGGCTTTGAGGCTTGTCATCTCAAACGAGCTCGGCGAGACCGATCTCGAAATAAGATCGGCGACCGTTGCAAAGCTTGCCGATCCGTTTCGCCCCGATATCGACGTTTCCACCCTCGCGGCGCTTACATATGGCGGGAGCGGATCCTTTGCCGTTCCGGCGGGAAAAAGCGTTGTCACCGACGCGCTCGATTACCCCTTTGAGGCGCTCGGCGATCTTGCGCTGACGCTAAGCCTCGGCGCCGTGCCGAAAGCCCTCACCTGCCACACGGCCTCGCGCTGCTACGCCTGGGTGACCGAGGGCGATCGCGCCTCTGACGCCGGATTTGAAAGCTTTCAGCGCATGACCTCCTGGTATTTCATTCAGCGGCTTGAAACCCCTGCCGCCGCCGACAGGTTCACATTCGTCACCCTCGGCGATTCTCTGACCGACGGTGCGAGCATTCCCGACAACAGCTTCGCAAGATATTCCGACGAGCTCGCCAGGCGGATATGCGCCGACGGCGGCCTTTCGGGCTGCGGGGTTGCGGCTATGGGAATCGGCGGCACCGCGTTTTGCACCTTCAATTCGCCGATAGACGGCTCGAAGCGCGTCGAGCGGGATGTTTTGGGCGTTCCGGGAGTTAAATACCTCATTCTCATGATGGGCACGAACGATATAGGTTATTCGGGCGGCGACGTCTCGCAAAAAATTATCGGCGAATATAAGGTGCTGCTCGAAAAATGCCACAGCCGGGGGATAAAGGTAATCGGCATGACTGTCACGCCGAACAAGGGCAGCGGCCATTACAGCGCCGAAAAGGAGCAGATGAGAAAAGCCGTCAACCGCTTCATTCTCTCCCCCGATTCCGGCTTCGACGGCAGAATTGACATCGCCTCCGTGGTGGCCTCGCCCGACGACCCCGAGAAGATGGCGGAATGCTATAATTCCGACTCGTGGCACGACTGGCTTCATTTTAATCCGACGGGCTATACGAAAATAGGCGCGACGGTTTATGAATATCTCAAATCTTTTGCAAAGGAGAAATGATCAATGTCTAATTTTAAGAGGATACTTTCCCTGCTGCTTACGGCGGCAATGCTTCTGACGCTTCTCACCTCCTGCGGGAGCAAGGTAAAGGAAAAGCCGGACGAGGAGGGCTGGGTGGCCACATGGGCCTCGGCTCAGCTTGCCGCCGGCACCAACGAGACACCCTTTAACCCGGCTCTCAAGGAGAACACCGTAAGGCAGCAGATCCGCGTGAACATCGGCGGCGACAAGATAAGGCTCACCCTTTCAAACCAGCACGGCGACATTCCCGCCACTTTTGAATCGGTTCACATAGCCCACCTTGTCAGCCCCGACGGCAATGCCATCGATACCTCGACCGACACGGTAGTTACCTTTAACGGCGGCTCCGAGACCGTGGAGATTCCCAACGGCGAAACGGCCGTCTCGGACGAGATTCCGTTCAGCTTTGAAGCTCTTGACGACCTCGCCATAACCATGAAGCTCGGCAAATTTGCCGGCGCCACCCCGACAAGCCACACCGGCGCCCGCTGCACCACCTGGATAGCCACCGGCGATCACGTTTCCGACGAATCCTTCACCGCCGACGGCGAGATGACGAGCTGGTATTTTATATCGGAGCTTGACACCTGGGCTCCCGCCGGCACGAAGACGGTTGTCCTCTTCGGCGATTCGATAACCGACGGCTACGGCTCGACCCCGAATAAATTCGAGAGGTGGAGCGACGAGCTCACCCGCCAGCTCCAGGCAAATCCCGACACCAAAAACATCACAGTCGCCAACGAGGGAATCGGCGGAAACTCGGTGTTCGGCGGCCTCGGCCCCGCCGGAAGAGACCGCTTTGACCGCGACGTTTTGAACATCGCCGGCGCGCGGTATATGATCCTCCTCCTCGGCATCAACGACATCGGCTACGCCAGCGAGGACATCTCCGACTCGATGATAGAGGAATACAAGATAATGATAGACAAGTGCCACGAAAACGGCATTCGCGTGTATGCGGGCACCATTCTGCCTGTGAACGGCAACGGCTATTATTCCGACCTCCACGAGCAGATCAGGCAGAAGCTCAACGAATGGTTCCGCTCGTCCGGCTCCGGCTTCGACGGCGTCATCGACTTCGACGAGCTTTTGCGCAACCCCGACGACCCGACCTATCTCATACCCGAGTATTCGAACGACAATCTCCACCCGAGCATAGCGGGCTATAAGAAGATGGGCGAGTTCGCCTATCAGCGCCTCACCGAGCTTTGGGCGGAGGAAAAATAAAAGCAAAAATAAAAAGATTTCGGTCAAGCCTTTTTCAAAAGGCTTGCGAGAGTCCAGAGGCGAGCAGCCTCTGGCCGCGACCTCAGTCGCGGAACCTTATGCTTCGCGCGCTCCGCAAGGGGTGAATTACAAAAACAGTCCGGTGGACTGTTTTTGTAAGAGGGGACGCCCTGTAAGAGAGGGCGTCCCCTTTTTGCGGCGCGACGACGCGTCGCAGCCCGGAAAAGGGCGCGGGGAAAACCCCGCAGGGGATTGTCCCCGCTTTGCCGAGCGCAGCGAGGCAAATAAAAAACGCCCCCATTAAAAGGCATTTCCTTAAAATATTGCAAACGCCCTCTTCCCGTTTTCGGAAAGAGGGCTTAATTTTTCAGCATTTTTCAAGAGCCTTTTCAAGGGCTTCAAGACCCCTGTCAATTTCGGCGTAGGTTACCGTCAGCGGGGGCAGCAGCCTTACCTTGTCCTTTGCGGTCAGAAGCAGCACGCCCTCCTCTATTCCGGCACTAACCACCTGCACCGCCTTTACGCCCTCTTCGAGGGCTATGCCTATCATCAGGCCCATGCCCGCCGTCCCGGTGACGTGCGGCATTTTTTTCACCTTTTCGGCGATGTACTCTCCCTTTGCCTTTACCTCTTTCAGAAAATCGCCGTCCAGCCGCTTTATCACCTCAAGGCCGCCGGCGCAGGCGACGGGATTCGCGCCGAAGGTGGTGGCGTGATCGCCGGGGCCGAAAACGCCCTCGGTCTTTTCGCCGAAGAGCACCGCGGCAAGCGGCAGCCCCCCGCCGATACCCTTTGCGGCGGTGACAATGTCGGGGGTTATGCCGTACTGCTCGAAGCAGAACAGGCTTCCCGTGCGGCCCATGCCGGTCTGCACCTCGTCAATGACAAGCAGAATATCCTTTTTGCGGCAGAGCTCCGAAACCTTTTTCACAAAGCCGGGATCCACCGGCAGAACTCCGCCTTCGCCCTGAATCAGCTCGATCATCACCGCGCAGACGCCCTCGCGGCAGAGCTTTTCAAGCGTGTCGAAGTCGCCAGCGCCGCAGAATTCAAAGCCCTCGGTAAAGGGGAAGAAGTAGTTGTGGAAGACGTCCTGCCCGGTGGCCGAAAGGGTGGTAACGGTGCGGCCGTGGAAGGAATTTTTCAGGGTGACTATCTTCGAGCGGCCAGCGCCGTATCTGTCAAAAGAATATTTTCTCGCAGCCTTTATGGCGCCTTCGTTGGCCTCGGCGCCGCCGTTTGCAAAGAACACCTTTTTCATGCCGGTGCGCAGGCAGAGCTGCTCGGCCAAAAGTCCGCAGGGCTCGGTGTAGTATAAATTCGAGACGTGTTGGAGCTTAGAAAGCTGCGCCGTCACCGCGGCTATCCAGCCTTGGTCGCAGAAGCCGAGGCTGTTCACGCCGATACCGCTCGTGAAGTCGACATACTCGCGGCCGTCGGCGTCGCGGCAGAGGGCATTTTTACCCTCGGTCAGCGCAACCGGGAACCGCCCGTAGCTGTGAACTACGTACTCTTCGTCCCGGGATTTTATCAAATCAAAATTACTCATTGTAATATTACCTCAGAATATATGTAATTGTATATGATTTATTGGAATTATCTTGTAAAAAGTGTTCCGATACCTTCGTCGGAGAACATTTCGATGAGGATCGAATGCTCGATGCGGCCGTCTATCATAACCGCCTTTTTGACGCCGTTGTTGAGCGCCTTGACGAAGCTCTCCACCTTGGGAATCATTCCGCCCGAGATTATCCCCTGCTCGATAAGACCGGGGACTTCGTCGAGGCTGACGGCGGGTATCATCGAATCGGGGTCGGCGACGTCCCGCATGAGCCCGCGGATATCCGTTAAGGTGATGAGGTTTTCGGCGCCGAGCGCTGCTGCGATCTCTGCGGCGGCGGTGTCGGCGTTGATGTTATATACCTGCCCGTCGTCGTCTGTGCCGACGGTGGCCACGACGGGAATATATTTGTTGTATATTGCGTTTGCGAGCGGCTGGGGATTTATATCGGTGATCTCGCCGACAAAGCCGAGATCGGCGCCGTTTTCAAGCTTGCGGGCCTTTATCATGCCGCCGTCTATGCCGCAAAAGCCGATTGCCTTTCCGCCGCACTGCCCTATAAGGGAGACGAGATTTTTATTCGTCTTTCCGGCGAGAACCATCTGAACGACCTCGGCGGTCTCGGCGTCGGTATAGCGCAGGCCGCCGATAAAGCGGCTCTCCTTGCCGAGAGCTTTTAAGGTTTCGGTGATCTCGGGGCCTCCGCCGTGAACGAGAACCACCCTGACGCCGATCAGCGACAGCAGCACTATATCGCTCATGACCGCCCTTTTCAGCTCGGGATTTATCATAGCGTTGCCGCCGTATTTTACGACGACGACCTTTCCGGTATACTTCTGAATGTAGGGCAAAGCGCTTATAAGCACCTTTGCCTGCAAATTTGTCGGCATCTGCTCCATTTTAAAAATCTCCCCGATAAAATATTTTTGCGTCAGGTGCGGTAATCGCCGTTTATCTTGACGTAGTCGTATGTTAAATCGCAGCCCCACGCCCTCGCAAAGGCGGAGCCCTGCCTCATGGCGATCTCTATTTTAATCTCGCTCTCAAGGAGGACTTTCTTGGCAAGGTCTTCGTCAAAAGCGAGACCGCAGCCGTTTTCGCAGACCTGAATCTTCCCCGCCCTGCTCTCGAACCATACGCCCACCTTATCGGGATCGAAATCGGCGCCGGAATAGCCCATCGCGCAAAGAACCCGCCCGCAGTTGGCGTCGGCGCCGAACATCGCGGCCTTTACGAGCGCCGAGGCGATTACGCTTCGGGCGACCGTCTTTGCCGATTTAACGTCGGCGGCGCCCTCGACCTCGCAGATCAGAAGCTTTGTGGCGCCCTCGCCGTCGCCGGCTATCATCGGGGCCATGAATTCTCCTATCTCGCGGAGGGCGGCGGTGAATCCGTCAAAATCCTCCCCCTCGCAGTCGATAAACCTGTTGCCGGCAAGACCCGAGGCCATCACCGAAACCATGTCATTTGTCGAGGTGTCGCCGTCGACGGTTATCATGTTGTAGGTGTCGTCGACAACGGCTTTGAGGGCCTTCTGAATCATCTCGGCAGAGATCGCGGCG
Source organism: uncultured Clostridia bacterium (assembly GCA_947625615.1). Lineage (GTDB taxonomy): Bacteria > Bacillota > Clostridia > Oscillospirales > Ruminococcaceae > Faeciplasma. The sequence continues at coordinate 16,526 of CANQPB010000006.1, forward strand.
TCGGTGGTGATAAAGGAAAGCATGGTCGCCATGTTGGGGTGTATCATTCCCGAGCCTTTTGACATAGCGCCGAAGCGCACCGGCGTTCCGCCGATTACGGTTTCAAAGGATATCTGCTTGACCTTCGTGTCGGTGGTCATGATGGCCTCGGCGGCGTCCTGTCCGCCGTCGGCGGAAAGAAGCTTCGGCAGCTCGGATATCCCGTAGGATATCGGCTCCAAATCGAGGCTCTGGCCTATTACGCCGGTCGAGGCGACGATGACGTCGGAGGCGTCTATGCCGAGGGCCTTAGCAGTGAGCGAGCACATTGCGCGCGCCTTCTCAACGCCGTCGGCGTTTGAGGTGTTGGCGTTGCCGCTGTTGCATATCACCGCCCTCGCCACGCCGTTGCCGAGATTCTCGCGGGTGACGGTTATCGGCGCGCCGTATACCTTATTGGTGGTGTAAACCGCGGCGGCCGTGCAGGGGGCGTCGCAGAATATCATGGCTATATCCTTTTTCGAGCGGTTGCGGCGAACCCCGCAATGCATGCCGGCGGCCTTAAAGCCCTTCGGCGCGCAAACTCCCCCGGAAATATTTTTTATCATAAAAGTCTGTCTCCTTCCTCTAAATAGGCGGTCTCGGGCAGCCCGAGGGCGATGTTCATGTTCTGCACCGCCGCTCCCGAAGCCCCCTTGCCGAGATTGTCAAAAACCGAGCAAAGCGTTATCTGCCGGTCGTTTCCGCAGACGTATAGCTGAAGTTTACATGTCTTCGCGACGGCGTTTGCCGCCAAAAAGCCGCTTTGCGGCGCGGGCAGCACCGATATCAGCGGGCTGCTACTATAAAACTCCGAAAGCTCTTCGCAGAGCCGCTCGGCGGTCATCGGCCTTTTTAACATCTGCGTGTAAAGCGGAACGCTTACCGCCATGCCGCTGTAAAAATCGGCGACTATGGGATTGAATATCGGCGGGTTGTCTATCCCGGTGACGGCCTGCATTTCGGGCAGGTGCTTATGCCTGAGCGAAAGCCCGTACTGCCGCGGGCTGTCGAGTTCAAAGCTTCTCTCGGGCGCCTCGTATTCCGCGATCATCTTTTTTCCGCCGCCGCTGTAGCCCGTCACCGAATGGCAGGTAAAGGGGTAGTCCCGCCCGGCAATTCCGAGCGCTATAAGCGGATATACCGCCGCGATGAACCCGGTGGCGTGGCAGCCGGGATTCGCGATCCTTTTGCCCTCGGCTATAGCCTTTCTGTGGCCCTCGCTCAGCTCGGCAAAGCCGTAAGCCCAACCCGGCGAAGTTCTGTGCGCGGTCGAGGCGTCTATGATTACGGTCTCGGGATTTTCGACAAGCCCTACGGCCTCCTCGGCCGCCTGATCTGGCAGGCATAAAAATGTGACGTCGCTTCGGTTTATAAGTTTTTTGCGCTCCTTAAGATCCTTTCTCAGCGCGGGGTCTATCTCGATAAGCGAAACTCCGCCGTGCGCCGAAAGGCGGGTTTTAAGCTGCAGACCCGTTGTGCCCTCGGCGCCGTCGATAAATACTTTATAGCTCATACACTTCTCCGTTATTATTTTATTGGTACTATTATATCAAGTTAAATCCGGTTGTCAAGGGTATTTAGAGCAAATTTGCAAAGTTTATGTATAATATTCATTTTTGCGTTTTTGTCATGAATATTTGTGGCGATTTTGCCGGATAAAATGTATATTTCTTGCATTATATGCATATTATTCGGGTTTGGGCAGCAAAAAGCCGCCCTTGCGTTAGCTCGGACGGTTTTTTGCGTATGATACTGAGAGAAGATTATTGCATATTTTAGGAGATCACTCGACTTATTCGTCGTCGACCTTGTAGGAGGCGATAACGCTGTCGACGAGCATCTGCGGTAGCTGCTCATAGCGGAGCTTTTCAAGGGTGAATTCGCCCTCGCCGCGGGTCATCTGCCTTACGAGCATCGCAAAGTCGTGAACTTCGCTCTCGGGGATCTCCGCCTCGATGGTGGTGAGACCCTTTTTCTTGGCGGGGTTCATTCCGAGGACGCGGCCGCGGCGCTTGTTGAGCTCGCCCATCATGTCGCCGGTGTTGGCATCGGGAACGGTGACGGTGAGCATGTCGATAGGTTCAAGCAGAACGGGCTGAGCCTGCTTCATGCCCTCTTTAAAGGCTATGGAGGCGGCCATCTTGAAGGACATTTCGGAGGAATCGACGGGGTGGTAGGAGCCGTCGACAAGGGTGGCCTTTACCCCGACTACGGGGAATCCGGCCAGAACGCCCTTCTTCATGCAGTCCTGGAGACCCTTTTCGACCGCCGGGAAGAAGTTGCGGGGCACCGCGCCGCCGAAGACGTTCTCTTCGAAGACGAGCTCGTCGGAATCGCAGGGTTCGAACTCTATCCAGACGTCGCCGTACTGGCCGTGTCCGCCCGACTGCTTCTTGTGGCGGCCCTGAACCTTTACCTTCTTGCGTATGGTCTCTTTATAGGATACCTTCGGGACGGAGGTGACGACGTCGACCCCGAAGCCGGTCTTGAGCTTGGAAAGGGTGGATTCTATGTGCTGCTCGCCGAGGCCGGAGAGGATCTGCTCGAAGGTGGTGTCGTCCTGGGCGTAGCTGAGGGACTGATCCTCCTCAAGAATGCGCTGCATGGCGCCCGAGATCTTCTGCTCGTCGCCCTGGGATTTTGCCTTTACGCAGACCGAATAGCAGGGGCGCGGGAAGACGAGCTTTTCGAACTCGATGACGCGGGAGGCGTCGCAGATGGTGTCGTTGGTGTTGACGGACATCTTGGTGGCGACGACTATGTCGCCGGCGCCGGCAAAGGGAACCTCTATCTGCTTCTTGCCGACGAGATCTATAAGCTTGCCGACCTTTTCGGTGCTGCCGGTGGAGGCGTTGACTATTTCCTTGCCGCTCTCAAGCTTGCCGCTCATTACCTTAATGAAGGACATCTTGCCGACGAAGGGATCGGCAACCGTCTTGAAGACGAAGGCAGAAAGGGGATCGTTTGCCTCGTAGGTGACCTTTACTTCGTTGCCGTCGCGATCCTTGCCGACGATGCCGGCGGTCTCGTGGGGCGAGGGCAGCAGCTTTTCTATCTGATCCATCAGAAGATCGGCTCCCGCGAGGTCTACGCTCGAAATGCAGGTGACGGGGGTGATGGTTCCGTTTACGATTCCGTTGTGGACGCCGTTGACAAGCTCTTCGTGGGTGAGCTCCTCGCCGTCCAAAAATTTCATCATAAGCTCCTCGTCGGTCTCGGCGACGGCTTCGGAAATGGCCTCCATAAGGCCGTCAAGGCGATAGGTGGGGTCGGGCTCGCCGGCGTCTACGCGATTGCCCTTTGCGTCGTACTTGTAATTCTTTCCGGCAAGAAGATCGTAATAGGAGACGATCTTGCTGTCCTTAATTATCGGCGCGACAAGCGGGCAGACCGAGGAACCGAACTGGGTTTTAAGATCGGTGAGCACGTTTGAGAAATTCGCGTTTTCATCGTCTATCTTGGTGACGACAAACATGTGGGGGGTCTTGTGGGCGACGGCGGCGTCGTAGGCTTTCTTGGTGCCGACGTGAATGCCGGATTTTGCGGATACCGTTATCAGCAGGCAGTCTGCGGCGAAAACGCCCTCGACAAGGCCGCTTGCGTAATCAAACAGGCCGGGGGTATCGAGAATGTTCACCTTCATGCCGTTTCTTTCATAGAACGAAAGCGAGGTGTAGATAGAGCACTTCTTGGCTATCTCGATGGGGGTGTAGTCCGAGACGGTGTTGCCGTCGAGCGTCTTTCCGAGGCGATCGGTGGCGCCGGCCTTGTAAAGCAGGGCTTCGGCTACCGAGGTTTTGCCTGAGGCGGAATGACCCGCAAGGGCGATGTTCTTGATGTGTGAGCTGTCGTAGTTTTTCATATTGATCTCTCCATTCGGGATTTAGTTGTTTTTATCGGATTTCGACAATAAAACCCAACGCTATTTTTAATTATATATCATTTTGCCACAAATAGCAATACCAAAATTTCTGCAACACTCTTGTATATTTTGTATAAAGAATCAGGTTTTGTAAGCCGAAAACCAGCTTAAGCGACCCTTTGGGAGAAATTTTCGGGGAAATGCTTTAGCAAGGGAAAGAAAAATGAGCAAAAAAATTGCAGGAAGCTTTCGCCTCCTGCAAAAATTACTGTTTTACTCCGCGTCCGAGGTCTCGTCCTCGCCGTCTGCCGGAACGAAGCTTTCCTCCTCCATGAGCTTGAAAGTTATCTCAAACTCCTCGGTGTCGTAGTCAAGCGGATCGTCGGTGGGGAGAATTCTCGTCACCTTTGCGGTCACCTCGTCGCCGGGGGACATCTCCAAAATTATGCCGTAGACGTCGTCCGCCGTGCGCACCTTTTCGCCGTTCATCTCGGTGATGTAGTCGCCCACCTCAAGCTCGGTGTTGGCAATATCGCAGTCGGGGGAGATCTCCGCGATCTCAAGGCCGGCGGGGATCCCGTATATCTCGGCGTAGGCGTCTGGGATCTCGCGGAAGGATATGCCTATCCTCGGCCTGCCTAAAACGCGGCCGTTCAGAATAAGCTGCTCGATTATCGGCTTTGCCGCCGACATCTCTATCGCGAAGCCGATGTTGTCGTATTCCAAGGAATCGAGTTTCGAGGAGGTTATCCCCACTACCTGCCCCCACATATTTATAAGCGCGCCGCCGGAATTACCGGGATTTATCGCGGCGTCTATCTGTATGCAGGACATGCTGATGTTTGTGCGCTCGACCCTTATCATTCTGTCCACGCCGGAGACTATGCCGGTGGTCACGCTGCCCTCAAGTCCCGCCGGCGAGCCTATGGCTACTACCTGCTCGCCCGGCATGACCGCGTCGGAATCGCCGAACTGCACCGCGGGAAGATCCTTGGCGTTTATCTTTATGACCGCTATGTCGCTCTTTTCGTCGCTGCCGACGACGGTGGCGTTATATTCCCCGCCGTCGTAAAGGCGCACCCTTATAGCGAGGTCTGAGCGCTCAAGAACATGGGAATTAGTGATGATATATCCGTCGGCGGACATTATCACCCCGCTGCCCTGCCCGAAAGCCGCAAACGCCGAGCCCTCGTCGAAGGATTCTATGGTGACTATCGAGGGTGCAAGCGCCTTTGCCACCCCCTCGACGGTAAATCTGCCGTCGGGCTGATAGTATCTGTCCTCAAGCTCGGGGACGTCGGCTATAGGCAGCGTGAATTTCACGCCGTAGCCCTCCCCCGAAATAGCGTTTTTGATCCAGCCCTTGCCGAAGACAATCCTTGTGACTATAGCAAACAGCAGCGCGAAGAGCAAAAACATCGTCAGAAACGCTTTCAAAAAAGCGTGGTCGCGGCCGCTTCTAAGCCTTGTCGGCGGCTTGGGGAGATAGTCCCATGCCTCCGCCTCGGCACCGGCAAGCTCCCGAAGCTCCGCTATAGCCTCGGCTGCCTCAGCGGCATTGTTTTTAGCCTCGCCGCTTATTTCGGCGTTTTCGCCGCGCACGTCCTCGGGGGTGAATTCCTCCTCGGGAACGCCCCCCGGCGTGTTTCTCTCGTTATCCATTAAAAAACCAACCTCTCGAAAAAATTATCAGTTGTCGTCCTTTTTCGAGCCCAAAAGCTTCGCCGCAACCACCGCCGCAGCTATCGCGGCGCCCGCCTTTACAAGCGTCGAGGTGTTTATCTTTATCTCCCTCTGCGCAGGCTTTGCCGCGGCCGGTTTTGCGGCCGGGCGGGAGCGCTTTCCGTAAAGCTCGGGGTGGCGGTAGGCGGGGGTCTCCTCCTCGGCGAAATATCTGCCGTCGTATTCATAGTCGAAGCCCTCGGCTATCTCGGCGTCCTCCATTCCGTCGACGACCCTCTCCATCGAATCCAGCTTTTCGCCCAAATTCTTAAGCTCGGCATGCAGATTTGCCTGCAGCTCGTCTATCGTGGCTATCCGCTCGTTCATCTCGTCCGCGCCGGGAATCTCCTCCGCCGCTCCTGCCGGCATGACATGCTCGGGCGGCTCGCTTTGGACGTCGGTCTGCGGCTCGGCGGGCCCTTCGGGAATATCCTCCGCCTGCGGCTCGGGCGCGTGTTCCTCGGCCGGGATCTCCTCTTCGGGGATTTCCTCAGCCTCGGCTTCCCCGGGGGCGCTTTGCTCCTCGGGAGCGGGCTGCTCCTCGGCTTTCTCGGCCTCGTCGGGCGACGGCTCTCTTAAAACCGTCTCGGGAGGCAGCTCTACCGGCTCGACAACAGGGGCCGGGGCAGGCTCGGGCTGTTCTTCAACTTCTTCGACGGTTTCGGCCTCGGCGTCTTCCTCCCCGTCAATATAGTCGTCCTCGTCGCCGTATTCGTCCTCGTCGTCAAGCTCGCTCTCTATCTTGCCGATGACGATGTCGCCCGAATCGTCGGCGGGCGGCGCCTCAATAACGACGGTCTCCGCCTCGGGAGCAGGCTTTTCTCCTTTTGATTCCGCGGCCTCATCGCCCACTTCGACGGCTTCGGCGGCAAGGCGCTTTTTCAGTTCTTCCTCCTGCTTTTTGCTCAGCGGGAAATCCTCATCGAAAAAATCAAACATTTTTATCCTCCGTATTCTCGCCGACATTCAGCGCAAATTTATAGCCCACGCTCCACACCGTTTCAAGCGACCACTGCCGCGAAACGCCGTCGAGCTTATCCCTTAACCTTTTAATGTGCACGTCTATCGTGCGGGAGCCGCCGTAATATTCAAATCCCCATATCTCGTCAAGAAGCTGATCGCGGTTGAAGACGGTATTCGGGTGACTTGCAAGATAGAACAGAAGCTCAAGCTCCTTCGGCGGGGTGTCGGTTACCCTGCCCCTCACCTTAAGCTCGTAGCGGGTCATGTTGATGTCGAGGCCGTCGTAATGCACCTCGCTCTGCTTGTCGTCGGTTTTTTTAGGCCCCGCCCTTCTGAGAACCGCCTTTATCCTCGCGACGACCTCCTTGCCGTCGAACGGCTTGACGATGTAGTCGTCGGCGCCGAGCTCCAGCCCCAGCACCCTGTCGAAGACCTCCGACTTTGAGGTGACGAATATCATGGGGATCGCCGAGCGCTTTCTTATCTCCCGGCATACCTGCCAGCCGTCGATTCGGGGCAGAACGGCGTCCAAAAGCAGAATGTCCGGCTTGAAGGAGGAAAACCTGGCGAGGCCTTCCTCGCCGTCGGGGGCGCTTGCCACGGCATACCCTTCCTTTTCAAGACACAGACGCAAAAGCTCCGTCGAGCCCGGATCGGCGTCTATAACCAAAACCTTTATTGCCTGCATTCCGACACCGCCTTTCGTTGTAATATACCTGAATATATTATAAAGCAAAACCGGCCGGAATGCAAGAGTTTTGTTGCAAAAAGATTAATAAATTGCAGAATTTGGCCGGACAATTTACCCTTTTGAAACAAATATGGTCGTATTCGCCAAAATTGCCGAAACCGAAGCGTCGAAATTTTGCGGTTTCTACAAAATCGCGCAAAATTTGATTCTACCGACATTAACCGCTTGATTTTTTTGAAAATGTCGGTATAATAGAATTAGCACTCGGAAAGCGAGATTGCTAAAAATTTGTTAAAACGGCAGAGCCGAATTATTATAGGAGGTAATTTTATCATGACACTGAAACCCCTTTTTGACCGCGTTATCGTAAAGATGGTCGAAGCGGAGGAAACAACGAAGTCGGGCATCATTTTGACCGGCTCGGCGAAGGAGAAGCCGCAGCTTGCCGAAGTTATCGCTGTCGGCGACGGCAACCCGCGCGACGGCAAGGAGCCGGTCGCTATGAAAGTAAAGGTCGGCGACAAGGTTCTTCTTTCAAAATATTCCGGCACGGAAGTTAAGATCGACGGCGAAGAGCTTATCATCGTCAACATGGGCGACATTCTCGCCGTGGCCGAGTAACACAGATTTTCAGGAGGTAACTTATTTATGGCTAAAGAAATCATTTACGGAGAAGACGCCCGCAAGGCTTTGCAGGCGGGCATCGACAAGCTTGCGAACACCGTTAAGATCACCCTTGGCCCCAAGGGCAGAAACGTAGTGCTCGACAGGACTTACGGACTTCCGCTCATCACCAACGACGGCGTAACCATCGCGAAGGAGATAGAGCTTGAGGACGTATTCGAGAACATGGGCGCCCAGCTTATCCGCGAGGTTGCCACAAAGACAAACGACGCCGCCGGCGACGGCACCACCACCGCCACCCTGCTGGCGCAGGCTCTTGTGAGAGAGGGCATGAAGAACATCGCCGCGGGCGCAAACCCGATGATCCTTAAAAAAGGCATTCAGAAGGCCGTAGACGCCGCCGTAGCCGCAGTTTTGGAGCATTCGCAGGCGGTTTCGGGCAGCTCTGACATCGAACGCGTCGCCACCGTTTCGTCGGGCGACGAGAGCGTCGGCAAGCTAATCGCCGAGGCTATGGCTAAGGTGACTTCCGACGGCGTTATCACCATTGAGGAATCGAAGACCGCCGAGACCTACAGCGAGGTCGTCGAGGGCATGCAGTTCGACCGCGGCTATATCACCCCCTACATGGTGACCGACACCGACAAGATGGAGGCCGTTTTGGACGACGTCTACATTCTCGTCACCGACAAGAAGATATCCAGCATTCAGGATATCCTTCCCCTGCTTGAAGACATTGTAAAGAGCGGCAAGAAGCTTTTGATCATCGCCGAGGATCTGGAGGGCGAGGCCCTTTCCACTATACTCATCAACAAGCTTCGCGGAACCTTCACCTGCGTTGCCGTCAAGGCCCCCGGCTTCGGCGACCGCAGAAAGGAAATGCTCCGCGACATAGCCACCCTCACCGGCACCGACGTTATATCCGAGGAGCTCGGCTTCGAGCTTAAGGACACCACAGTCAACGATCTCGGCCGCGCAAGACAGGTTGTCGTCTCGAAGGAGAACACCATAATCGTCGACGGCGCGGGAGACCCCGAGGAGATCAAGGCGAGAGTTGCGCAGATAAGAAACGAGATCGAGAACACCACCTCCGACTACGACCGCGAAAAGCTCCAGGAGCGCCTTGCAAAGCTTGCCGGCGGAGTTGCCGTGCTGAGAGTCGGCGCCGCCACCGAGGCCGAAATGAAAGAAAAGAAGCTCAGAGTTGAAGACGCCCTTGCGGCCACCAAGGCCGCCGTAGAGGAGGGCATAGTCGCCGGCGGCGGAACCGCGCTAATAAACGCCATTCCCGCCGTTGAGAAGATCATACCTACCCTTGAGGGCGACGAAAAGACCGGCGCAAGGATCGTCTTAAGAGCCCTTGAAGAGCCCGTCCGCCAGATAGCCGCCAACGCCGGCCTCGACGGAAGCGTGATCATAGACAAGATAAGAAGAGCCCGCAGGATAGGCTACGGCTTCGACGCCTATAAAGAGGAATACACCGACATGATATCCTCCGGCATCGTCGACCCGACAAAGGTCACCCGCTCGGCGCTCCAGAACGCCGCCTCCGCCGCCGCAATGGTTCTCACCACCGAGAGCCTTGTGGGCAACAAGAAGGAGGATAACCCTCCAGCTCCCGCAGGAGCCAACCCCGGCATGGGCGGAATGTACTAAACCGACCGCAAAAATCCCTCTTCGCTTGAAGAGGGATTTTTTATGCTTATTCAGCTTCGGGGGATCATGTCCTGCCCGGTGAGGGCGTCGATTCTGAAATAATCCGTGCGGCCGTCGGGGAATTTCAGCACCACCGAGTATACCGAGCTGCCGAGGCCGTCGCTTTTGGTTATCTCGCAAGCTTCAAGCTCGGCGGCGGCTTTTCCGTCAAGGCCGCCGCGCTCGGCCGCAATCTCTCTTGCCCTGTCGGCGGCCTCCTCCTCGGTGAGAAAATCTTCGGGGGTTACGGCTTCAAAGCCGAATATCTCGCCGGTCGCGGCGTCGATCTCATAGGTGTTCGTCTTAAGATCGGTGGTCTTCGGGTAATCCATATAGCCGAAGAGGAAGCTTATTTTGTAGACGTTCCCCTCGAGCCTGCATGTCAGCCCGCTGACGTTTCTGCTCGTCAGGCCGGAATTTTCAAGCGCCACCGCTGCGGCCGCGGCCTCGCTGATAAGCCCGTCGGAGGCGTCGCCCGAAAGGGTCTGGTTCGGGATTCTTTCGTCGCCCGAATCCTTGGTGCAGTCGTATTCCTCCAGAGATATAAGTTCTAAGGTCTCGGGATCCAAAACCACCCTTATTCCCATGCCGGCGTCTTTGTTTTCAAAGGTGTATTCGCCGCCGGAGTTTCCGCCGGCGAAAGACAGGCCCTTTCCGTCCGCGCCGGCGTATTCCGCCGCCTTGGCTTTTTGAACGCTAAAGCCGTAGGTGCGGGTGATCTTCGTCGCCTCGCCGGTGACTGGATCGAGCAGCACCGATATCTGCGCGTCCTCCTCAAACGATTCCGCCTCGGAATCCGGGTCTTCATAATATTTGAAGATGACGATTATCACCGGCTCGTCATATTCGGCGACGGAATTACTGTCGTAATAGCAGGTTACGTTGAAGTTTTTCAGAATGCCGCCGCTTAACGTGGGGCGTCATAAGGAAGTTAAAACTATTTTTCCTGAAACGGCATAATTTCGGTTATGCCGTTTCTCTTTGCTTTTCCTCCCGCAAAAGCTCGTTTATAGGTATAAAGCCTATGAGATCATACTGAATCCTGATTTTCTGTTTCTTCTTGCCGCTTGACTTGTCAGGCTTTTCAACATAAATCGCCTTGACAAGCTCCCGCAAGGCATAAGGAGTAAGTTCGTTAAGTCCTTCGTACTTTCTCGCCCTCTTGATGAACAACTCAAGATTTTCAGCTTGCCGCTCCTGCTCTGCAATTTCAGCCTGCAAGGAAATAATCTCGGATTTGAGTCTTGCCTGCTCATCTTCGTATTGCTCGCTCATCATTGCAAACCGCTCGTCGCTAAGTTTTGCTGCCACATTGTCCTCGTAAATCTTGATAAAGAGCCTATCAAGTTCTGCAAGGCGTTTCTCCTTTTGAGCAAGTTTACGCTTAGCACATTTAACGATTTCAGCACTTTTGAGCGACATTTTCTCAGTCATTACCTGCCGAAAATAATTTTCATGAGCCGTAACATATGAAATCACGATCTGTAAATTATTCAGCACAAGCTGCTCCAAAACGACCGCTCGGATGAAGTGAATGGTGCAGCTCCCAGTATTGCTTTTGTAATTCCCGCACACAAAGTGGTCTTGTCGCTTTTCAAAGTCTTTAGTTGTGCAATACCTCATTTTTGCTCCGCAATCCTCGCAATACACCAGTCCCGAGAACATACTGCTTTTGCCTGTTCTTGTTCTGCGATGCCGCTGTTTACGGATCTCTTGCACCTTTTTGAACACATCGGGCTTAATAATTTCAGGGTGAGTGTTCTCGAAAATCGCCCAATTTTCCTCGGGGTTATCTCGCTGTTTCTTATCCCAAATCGAGTTGGTGTATGTCTTGAAATTCACCGTACAGCCTGTATACTCCTTGCGCTCTAAAATGTGAACGATAGTATTTGCATTCCAATGGTAAGGGTCTGAACTGAAACTTCTTGGACTTAACCCGTGAGCGTTTTTGTATGCTGACGGATTAGGGACTTTCGCAGCAGTCAGTGCCTTTGCAATCTGCATCGGGCCGCGACCTTCCATGCACATTTGGAAAATCTGCTTAACGACTTCCGCAGATTCTTCGTCAACTTCCCATGCTCCGTTTTCGCCCTTTTTGTAACCATAAGGTACATTCGTTGTCAGCGGCACTCCACGAGACCCTTTCGCCTTTTGCACGGCTCGGATTTTGCGGCTGGTATCCTTCGCGAAGAACTCGTTGAACCAATTCTTTATTCCCGCCATGTCATTGTCCGTGCTGTTGGGGTCAATCGTGTCAAAGTGGTCGTTGATGGCGATATAACGGACACCGTATTTCGGGAAAGTGAAGTTGATGTAAAGTCCTGTCAATGCCGAGTTCCTACCCAACCTCGAAAGGTCTTTGGTAATACAAGTTGATACATTACCTGCTTCGATTTCCGCAAGCATTTCTTGAAAACCGGGACGGTCGTAATTCGTACCGCTGTATCCGTCATCGACGAAAAACCGTGGGTTGGGAAATCTTTTTTCTCGCGCATATGCCTCAAGGACCATTTTTTGATTGGCGATCGACCCGCTCTCGCCCTCCAGTGCATCCTCTTGAGATAATCGGCAGTATAACGCCGTGATTTTGTTGGTTGCCATGTTTACCTCCTTATCTTCGGCAACCGTCAGCGTTGAATTTAGCATTTCTATCATAACACATCTCCTTCCAAAATTCAATACTTTAAAGCAATAATTTTTGATCGTTCTCGAATATTCTTTCGAGCTTTTTGTGTAAAGGCTCGTCGCCAACAAATTCTGCGACAACGGTGTACTCAGTCCCGCCGATTGTTTGCTTGGTCGTGATGTTCGGAAGCCAGTAAGCGGACGGGTTCTGAACAATTATGTGACCGTTCTCGTCAAACCGAATATTACGCTTGCTCGTGATTTCGGGCTTTTCGCTGTTCTTGTTAAATTTCATAAGTATCTCTCCTTTTCTCTTTACTGTTTTCTCTTGATTGACTGTTCGCCTGTTTGATTTTGTATTTGATTTGCCAAAGCCTTTTGACGTCATCACGCACTGCCGAAAACTCTTTTTGAATATTCTCAAAATCTTTTTGAAACTGTGCTTTTTCACTCCTCCACGCGCCGATCGGCAGCTTGCCGTCTTTGAAATACGGACGAAGTTTCCGCTCTGCCATATGATAAAGCCTGAGTGAGCTCTCATTTTCGGCTTTGAATTTCTCGCGTTTCGACTTCCACTTGATTTTCGCAAGCTCGTCGGCAATAGGCTTGTTCTCGGCATAGTGTTGTGCCCAAATAAGCAGATTATCTATCTCCTTCAGCCGTGCAGATTTTTCGTTAGACTGTGCTTTAAAGCCGTCAATCTTTTCGTTCAACTCGTCTAATTTTCTCTGCAAATCCTCAAAAGATTCGATTTCATTCGCTTTTAGAAAATTGATGTCATCGGTTAGCTCTTTCAAGTTTTTGACTTTGGCAGTCTGGCTGTATGCGCCTTTGTTCCTCGTAGAGTTATAGGCGTTGAGGGATTGAATTAGGCTCGACTGGTGATTCTCATTGACCCACTTTTCGAGAGCGTTGACTTTCTTCTCGGCGGAAAGAATCATCTTGTTGGTCGCTTTGATCCACCTATTCAAGTCGCCTTTGTCGGTATGGATCCCGCGTTTCTCCATAGCTATGACGGTCGGACCTTCGTGTACGGTCGGAAGCAGTTCCACTCCCTGCCGCGCATAACTTCTATGGTCGATTCGCTCATCAAGACCCTTTTCGGCAAACTTGGCGTTGCATAAATCGCACCAAGCTTTTCGCCAATGCTCCAACGCTTCGTGGCTGCCCCAATCGGTCGTTGGCACGGCATTGAAAATATACTCGCCCGACTTGTCACGAAGCCGCTCGCCATGCTCATCAAGGACATATTCTCGCTTTTGCTTAGCTCCCCACTGCCCATTTTCATCAAGTGGTCGCATGGGGCAGAGAACGTGAAAGTGTGGATTTTGTATGTCATTTTTGCGTTCGGGCAGGTGAACGGCGAAGTCGCAAATCATACCTCGCGACACGAAATTTTCTAACAAAAAACGCCTTGCGAGTTCGATGTTTTCTTCCATAGAAAACTCATTTTGCAAGGCGATGTCAAAGCTATAAGCTAACTGCGCTTTGGGGTGCAGCTCGGCTTTTTCGACTGCGTTCCAAAGCGTTTGGCGATTGAAGTACTCAAGTGGGGCGTGTGAGGGTAAAAGTATTTCGGCATGGACGATTCCTCGCTTTCTGGTATAGTCGCTGATTTCGCCATAATACTCCGAAAAGAGCTTTTCGCCCGACCGATAGGCGGCGCAGGCAACTGCGGATTGTCCTTTTCTGCGCTTAATTTGAGTGACGTGGAAGTGGTAAGCTGACATTATTCCACCTCCGTTGCAATCAGGTTTTTCACTTCGGGAAGCGCAAAGATTTTCTCGGCAAGCTCGTAAAACTCGACCTCGCTCATCTCCTTGACCGACGGTGCAAGACTTTCAACCGCTGCTCCGCGAGTGATAAGGTGGTGTGCGCGTTTCTGCCGTTCACCGCTTTCATAATAGGTTTTTCGGTTTTTGAGCCGAGCAAGGTTGTGCGTTTCCTGCTCAAGCTCGCGCTCGGTTTCTTTGATTTTGGCTTCGATTTCGTTCATATTTCCTCCTTCGTGATATAAAAATACCGCCTGCGGGGGCAGACGGTTTTTAACTATTGGGATAGCTGCGGGGCAGCGCAAGGGTAATCCCTTGTCGGAACGCAGTGACGAAAATGCCCTGACTTTTGCAAGTCAGGGCAAGTCTCGCAGAGCGCACATACCCCCATATGGGGGTATAGAAGTGCGCACTTCGTGATTTAATTTTATCCCTTGCTTTTCTTCATAAGATAATTTACAATATCTCCGATTGTGCGGAAATCATATATTACCCTGTCAGGAACTTCAATGTTAAATTCATCTTCAAATCTGACGACTGCGTTTACCGTGTCAAGCGAATCCATATCAAGATCGCTAAGAAGTAATGTTTCCATAGTCATTTCTTCGGCCTTTGTTTCGGTAAACTCGGAAAGAATCTTACACACTTTTTCAAACATTATTGTTTCCTCCTACGGTGTTTCTTTTTATTTTTTTGGTAGTTGTTTTTTCAAATTCTTTGTCACGGATAATAACCGAACTGATTTGTTTGAATTTCGGCAGTTTTTTGTTAATTTCCGATACCGATTTATTCAGCGAATCTGTTGTTGAATCTATTTTGGTATCCTCTGCATACTGTTTATCGGGATAAATCTCGGCGACGATTCTGTGATTGCTTTCATAGACAACAACTTCTTTTACAAGGGGAACCCTGTCAAACAGGCTTTCCAATTCCTCGGGAGCAACATTTTCTCCGTTGCTGAGAATAATAAGGTTTTTCTTTCTGCCGGTTATGAAAAGGAATCCGTCTGAATCAAGATAGCCAATATCTCCGGTATGGAACCAACTATCCGCAAGAGCTTCTTCGGTAGCTTCTTTCATACCATAGTAACCTTGCATGACAATAGAACCTTTTACGCAGACTTCTCCTATCCCGCTATCGTCTTTTGAGTCGATTTTTACAGTACATTCATTCAGAACCTGACCTACGCTGCCGTCTTTATAATAATTATTCCTGTTTACCGATACGACAGGCGAGCATTCGGTTATTCCGTATCCGTTAAGCAAGTTTATGCCAAATTCTCTGAAACCTTTAATATATTTTTCGCTTAGCGGTGCGCCGCCGCTGATTATAGTGTCAAGATTACCTCCGAAACCGTTGATAACGGATTTAAACAGCTTTCTGCGAAGGTCAATTCCGCATTTTAATAGGAAATTGCTAAGTTTTATCAGGAATTTCAAAGCTCCTGCTTTCCCACTTTTCTCCGCGGTAGTCCATACATTTTTATAAAGAGTTTCGACAAAGAGCGGAACCAAAAACAGACTTTGCGGTTTGGCTGCAAGCAAATC
Organism: uncultured Clostridia bacterium; assembly: GCA_947625615.1. GTDB lineage: Bacteria > Bacillota > Clostridia > Oscillospirales > Ruminococcaceae > Faeciplasma. Next base: position 32,048 of record CANQPB010000006.1, read on the forward strand.
CTTGGAAATGTTTTTCAGACTGGTATTGATGTAAATTGTATATCCGTAAACCATTGTTACGAACACGCCTGCCACAAGTCCAAAAGAGTGATGCAGCGGCAAGAGGAGCAAAGTATCGCCATAGAACTTGCAATTACTGCACGCCGAACAGGTATCTAAGGCAAGATTACCATGGCTCAGCATAACTCCTTTGCTTATTCCCGTAGTGCCTGACGTATAAATAATCGCTGCCAAAGTGTCCTGAGAAATATTTTTGTTTGACCTATTGTTTGTGCCGCCGTCAATAGAAGCTTGTCCCTCCAAAATAAGAGAGGGTATATCTTTCATATTGACTGCGTATATTTCCATGCTTTTGCATATAGAATCGGCAATGTCTGAATATGTATCTGAGAAAATCAAATGCGTGCAGCCGCTGTCTTTTATCAGATTGATGATACTCTCGGTTGAAAGCTCTTTGTCGATAGGAACCGCTGCGCTTGAAGAGTATACGACAGCAAAGAAAGATAAAATCCAGTAGTATGAATTCTCTCCGAGGATTGCTACCTTTGTGTTTACGACGCCTCTTTTTTCAAGCGCAACTCCCAAAGCCTCAATCTCGCTCTTTAATTCCTTGTAGGTTTTCTCAATTCTTTCGCCTGATTTAGTCCAAGCAAACGCCGCTGTGTTCGGAGATTCTTTAGCTCTGAAATCAATCAATTCTTTTAGAGTGGTTATGCGCTTTACATCGTATAACGGATAATCTTTGTTTTTCATATTACGTCACCTCATTCAAAAAAATTCAGACTTCTAAAGTACTCAAGATACTTTTTCAGATATTCTTCCGAAATATCCGACCACTTGAATCCGATTTCTGAAAGTATCTTTGAAGTATAGCTGCTGTCAGCAGTTACTTTTGCTTCACTGCTTTGACGTTGAAATTCGTTCAATTCATTCATAATGAAGCCGCTTTCACCGCTTATGGTTGCGTCGATCTTGTCAATAAACCGAGCGGTGGGTATGAATGTCAAATTTATACCGGCTTTGCAAAGCAGTTCGGTTAGTTTTTCATATGTAACGGCGTTGCTGCTGTTTGATATATGAAATACCGTTTGAGTATTATCCGCATATTCCGCAAGCAGAATGACTGCCTCTGCCGCTTTATCCACCGGCGTCATTTCGGCATATTCCTTAGATAAATCATTCGGAATTGCTCTCACATCAATAAAGGATTTAATTCTTTTCAAAAAGGCATTGTCGGTATAATTTGGCTGAAAGACTCCGTCGGAATATCTGTTTGTGAGATTGCCCATTCTGAAAATCCGACCGATCAACCCTTCTTGAATTTTGTCAAGAACAAGTCTTTCCGCTTCAAACTTGCTTCGGATATATACGTTATCAAGATTCTGACCTATATAAATATCCGATTCGGAAAATATCGTCGAGCTTCCCTGACGTTTGAGCGTCATTCCTCCAACGCTTGCAGTGGAAATAAATATAAACCGAGCTTTTACCGAGCAAGCATAATCAAGCATATTTTTTGTGCCGAGTATATTTGTTTTCTCGAAATCCGAATAGTTTCCATAGTGCTTGACATTAGCGGCAGAATGAATGACAGTATCAACATCTTTCGGCAGCGATGAAGGGTTGACGTCGGTAATATCTCCTATAATGGGAATAATCCGATTGCCGACCTCAAGGCTGTATTTCTGCCCGAAATAGTACTGCAAAGTCTTTTTTAACCTTTCTTCGCTTCTGACTAAGCAGTATATTTTCCTTGATTCCTTGATGAATGCTTCGTTGAGCAAATGAGCCCCCAAAAATCCAGTCGCACCTGTTAGAAGGATATTGCCAAGCGGCTTATATCTTAATTCGTGCGGAACATCCGGGGAATTCAGTTTCAAAATGCTGTTATATTTTTCAAAATCTTCGGGTTTATATTCGGAATGTATTTCAGTCTTTCCGTCTATAAACGCACCTAATTCAGCCGAAGTCGGATATTCGTAAATATCCTGCATATTGATAATTATTCCCTTTTCGGAAAGAAGCGCAACTAACTGCATAGCCGAAAGACTGTCGCCCCCAAGCTCGAAAAAGTTATCTGACGTACCTGTTTTTCTTCCGCCAAACAATTTGCTTATAGCGTCGCATAATATCTTTTCGGTAGCCGTAACAGGTGCAACAAATTCGGTTGACAATTCCGTAATTTCAGGCTGTGGCAGATTCTTTCTGTCAGTTTTGCCGCTCGAAGTCATAGGTATCTCATCAAGCCGCATGAAGTAGTTGGGAATCATATACCTTGGCAGCTTTGAAGATAAAAACTCACGAAGTTGTTTTTCATCAATCTCTTTTTCGGAAGTGTAATAGCCTACAAGATACTGCCTGTCCGAAGCGTCTTTTTTGTCAGCGACAGCAGTCATGTTTATTCCCTCAAAAGCAGCCATTACGCTTTCGATTTCGCCGAGTTCTATCCTAAGGCCGCGAATCTTCACCTGCGTGTCGATCCTGCCGAGGTATTCAAGCTCTCCGTCTGTTCTCCACCTTGCAAGGTCGCCCGATTTATACATTGTCTTTCCTGCGATAAAAGGATTCGGGACAAACTTTTCAGCGGTAAGTTCGGGTCGGTTGAGATAACCTTTTCCAACGCCGTCGCCTGATATACATAGCTCTCCCGGAACGCCTATGGGGCAGACTTTGCCTTGGGGGTTCAGAATGTATATTTGGGTGTTGGAAATAGGTTTGCCGATAGTTATTTCCTCGTAATCTTTCACTTTGGAGAATGAACAACCTACTGTCGTTTCGGTGGGACCATATCCGTTATATATTTCAGCGCAGGTAAAAGCTCTTATTTTATTAGTAGTTTCGGTTGATAGCATTTCTCCTGCCAACAGAATTGTGCTTATATTAGAAAGCTCATTATAGAAATTGCTATTTAATATATAGCTTTCGAGTTTTGTTGGCGTAAGATGAATAGTGTCAACATTTCTTTTAACAATGATTTTGGATAAATAATCTACATTGTTTATTTCGTCATCGTTTGTTATAATTACAGTAATTCCAAATAGCAAAAGTTGTAAAGATTCACATATTGATATATCAAACGTGAATGCTCCTAATGCCAAAACGCATTTACTTTTCCGCACTAAATTGCAGTGAAAGACATCTTTGCTAAATAAATAGTTCACTGTACTTCGGTGAGAAAGAAGCACACCTTTCGGTTTCCCCGTAGACCCAGAAGTGAATATAACATAACAAGCATCCTCTGGAGATGATACATTTTCAATCGGTTCGGGATTGCAGTCGAAATTAAATGTTTCAAGGTCAACTGTGCTGATGTCAAGGCTTTCAAAATATCCGAAAGTCAGCGCAACACTGCTTTTTGCTTCGCTCAGCATGTACTCGATTCTGTCCTTCGGATACGTCGGATCAACAGGCATATACGCTCCACCCGCTTTGAGTATTCCGAGCATTGCAACTATGACGTGCCAACTCCTTTTGGAGATTATTGGTACGATGTCATTCGGTTTTACTCCTCTTTCTCTCAAGTAATGAGCGAGAGAATTGGACATTTCATTAAGCTGACGGTAGGTAAACTCTGTATCCTCAAAGATTAGTGCTGTTTTATTAGGATTTATCTTTGCCTGTTCCGTAAAAAGCTCATGTACGCATTTGTCACGGGGATAGTCGGAGTATGTATCGTTAAACTCATATACGACCTTTCGGTATTCATCTTCCGGCACAATATTAAATGTATCAAGAATTTTTTCAGAATCAATCTGTTCCAGAATATAGGCATAGCTTTTTTCCAGAGCAATTATCAGCTTTTCATCGTATTTTGCTCCGTTAAACTCAACTACCGTTCTGACATCTCCGCTTTTCTGCGGAATAACCTGGAAAGATAAATCCAGTTTGCAGGTTTTCGTGTCATAGGAAGTTATCTCCAAGTTTTCAGCCGTTAATTCTCCCGGTTGATATATGAACGCAGTGTTTACCGAATTGGTTTTAATTCCTACTGCATTGCATATTTCCAAAAGAGGAAGCTCCTGATACTGATAAATATCCGCAAGATTCTTTCCTACTGCTTCGGCATATTCTTTCCACTCGATTGAGGAATCAACGTTAAAGCTGTAGGGAATCGTGTTTACGAACATTCCTACCGTGTTGGCGATTTCATGGTGTCCTCGGTTTGAAAGGATAATACTTGTCAAGAATTTATCCTCGCCTGAGTATTTTGAAAGCAATAGTCCAAATGCGCCGAAATACACTCCCGTTTCGGTTAAACCGTTTTCCTTTGCATATTCTTTGACTTTATCCGCAATATTTTTGTCAATAGTCTGCTCAACCGTTTTTCCTCCGACATACGACGACGGGATTTCGGGAAGTTCGGGGGACTGTGCTGTCGAATCTATTGCCTTTTTGAAATACTCAATATGTTCAGACATTTTGCCTGATTCAAGTCGGTTTGCGAAGTCGTCGGCGTAATCTGCATACCCGATGAGTTCTTCTTGAAGATCATTTCCGAAAATCAGCCTAAGAATTATTTCCATAGAATCTCCGTCGGAAATAATATGATGAACATCTATTGCCAGGCCGCCGTTTATGAACGCAACTCTCATAAGAGGTGCTATTCCCAAGTCAAACGGTCTGACAAACTCATTCATGCTGTCATATTCTTCAAACTTTAATTCTGCGGCATCGTCAATTATACCGTAAATCTCTCCTTCCTCAAATTTTATCGCCGTTCTGAGAGATGGGTGAAGATTATATACCATGGAAATCCTGTCTTTTAGCGCAGAAATATCCGTGCTTTCCTCAAGCGGAATAAACATTGGCATGTTGTATACCAACGATTCGGGCTCTTTACTGCAAGCAAGATATATTGCTTCCTGCTGTGGGGTGAGCTTATATTTTTTCAAATTCTTTTTCGGTATATGCAAAGCTTCCGAGGTCAATTCTTCAAGGCATTTTGCAAGACTGCTCAAAACCGTATGCTCTAAAATGTTTTTCATTTCGGCATGAATGCCGAGCTTGCTTTCAATCTCGGCAAGCATACTTATTGCCGCCAGACTATCGCCGCCCACCTCGAAGAAGTCGTCATTACAGCTGACGGTATCAAGCCTTAAAACATCTCTCCATATTTGTGCCAAAGCCATTTCTACTGCCGTTTTCGGCATGACGATTTCTTTCTCCGAGATGTTTATTTCAGGCTGTGGCAGATTCTTTCTGTCAGTTTTGCCGCTCGAAGTCATAGGCATCTCATCGAGCCGCATGAAGTAGTTGGGAATCATATACCTTGGCAGCTTTGAAGATAAAAACTCACGCAGTTGTTTTTCATCAATCTCTTTTTCGGAAGTGTAATAGCCTACGAGATATTGTCTGCCCGAAGCGTCCTTTTTGTCAGTGGCGGCAGTCATATTTATTCCCTCAAAGGCAGACATTACGCTTTCGATTTCGCCGAGTTCTATCCTTAGCCCGCGAATCTTCACCTGAGTGTCTATCCTGCCGAGGTATTCAAGCTCGCCGTCCGTCCTCCACCTTGCAAGGTCGCCCGATTTATACATCGTCTTTCCTGCGATAAAGGGATTCGGGACAAACTTTTCAGCGGTAAGTTCTGGTCGGTTGAGATAGCCTTTTCCGACACCATCGCCGGATATGCATAACTCGCCCGGAACTCCTATGGGGCAGACTTTACCTTGGGAGTTTAGAATGTATATTTGGGTGTTGGAGATGGGTTTGCCAAGCGTTATTTCACTTTGTAAATCCGATAGCATTTTATTAGTGACCCAGATTGTTGCTTCTGAAGGTCCATATAAATTGAAAATTTTAGCCTTTGAATTCAGCCTAAGTTCCTTGTATAAATCATAAGGTAATACTTCGCCGCCGAGCATAATTGCTTTTAGACAAGACAAATACTTCATATTCGTTCTGTCTTGAATATAAGATTTCATTTTTGTCGGCGTTGTTTGGATAATATCTATTTTATTATTCTTTATTAAATCACTTATGCTATTTTGCAATACAGACTCAGATTCATTGGCAAGTATGATTGTTTTGCCATTTAAGATTGGCAAAATACTCTCAGTTGTAAAAATATCGAATGTAATATTAGTTACTGAAAGTATATTATTCTGATTAGCGATGTACGTACTTATAGGGCTATTTTTTGAAGGCGTAGCGTAATTTACCACTCCACAATGGGAAATTACCGCCCCTTTCGGCTTCCCCGTAGACCCGGAAGTGAATATAACATAGCAAGTGTCCTCGGGAGATGACACATTTTCAATCGGCTCTGGATTGCAGCCGAAATCAAATGTTTCAAGGTCAACGGAACTGATGTCAATACTTTCAGAATATCCGAAAGTCAGCGCAATACTGCTTTTTGCTTCGCTTAACATATACTCAATTCTATCCTTCGGATATGTCGGATCAACAGGCATATATGCCCCGCCCGCTTTGAGTATTCCGAGCATCGCAACAATGACGTGCCAACTTCTTTTGGATATTATAGGCACGATGTCGTTCGGCTTTATCCCTCTTTCTCTTAGATGATGAGCGAGGGCATTTGACATTTCATCAAGCTGACGGTAGGTAAACTCTGTATCCTCAAAGATTAGTGCCGTTTTATCAGGATTTTTCTTAGCCTGCTCCGCAAAAAGCTCATGTACGCATTTGTCGCGGGGATAGTCGGAGTATGTATCGTTAAACTCATATACGACCTTATTATACTCACTGTCCGGCATGATGCGAATGCTGCCAAGCAAAGCATTTCCGTCGGAAATCATCTGCTGTATTATGAATATAAGGCGTTCAAAAAGTAATGCTATATGCTCTTCCGAGAAAATAGCGGTCTGATAATCAAGATTGAGCGTAAAGCTCCCGCTGCTGTCGCGGTCGTCAATATGGATTGCGAGCGGAATTTCTCCAAAGCCGTTGTGCAGCCATTTTGTGCGATATTCAAATTCGCAGTCAGCATTTATTTTGGCATTTTGATAGCTCACCATCACGTCAAAGAGATTTCCTGTAAAATCATGCTTTTCTCTCAAAAACCGCAAAGTATCTGAATACGGGTATTGCTGATGTCTGAATATTGCGCTGTGTTCAGCGGAAATATCGGCAAACAGCTGTTCAACGGTACTGTTTTCGTCTATTTTGACGCCGAGGGGTACAGTTGAAATAAACATACCGACAATCTGCTTTTCGCGGCGGGTAGTACGATTCAGTACAGGTATGCCGATAATGTTTTCGGAGCAGAATTCATTTATGCCGTGAAGATAGATAAACACCGCTGCTTCAAAAAGTATTGCCGGAGATATATTATGTTCCGAGCAGCAATTGCGAATTTGCTCGCTTATATCTTTTTCTAAAATCTTAGTGAATCTTTCCGATTTTCCGTCCGCACTTTCAACCCGTTCGGGAACGATATAGCTTAGATTCGGTTTGTCTGAAAATCGGTTTTCCCAATATGCTTTATCTCGAATATATCTTTGAGATGAGAGATATTCTGCTTCTTTTTCGGCATATTCAAGATACGACAAGATTTGCAGGTCTATATCTGAACCGCTTGATAACTGCTTGTAGTACTTGATAACATCATCGCAAAACAGGTTTAACGACCATGCGTCGGCAACAAGATGACTAAAACACGGGAACACCCCGGTTTTGCCTTCAGCTGTAAAGATATAGAATCTGTAAAGCCTTTCGCTTTCTCCGAACGGCTTCCGACCCTCCGTTTTAAAGAAATCCTCCGCACTTAACATACTGTCAAAATCTATGACAGGAATTTCAAAATGCTGATACTCCTCAAAACTCTGAAATACGTCTTTCCCATTTGTTAAGATTCGGGAACGAAGCCCTTCTTGACCTTTAACAAAAAGGTTTATCGCCTCGGCAAGCCACTCAGTGTTAAGAAGCGCATTAAACATGATAAAACCGCTTATATTTGCTATGCTTGCGTCATATGTTTTCATTAAATTCCAGATGTTGCGCTGCTGTGTAGTCAACGGATATTCCAAATGTTTCACGTCCTGTCATATGAGTTTTTGTAAAAAAGTGTACATTTTTGTTACAGTAAAATCCCAAGTTTTATTTGTACGATTTGTCAAGAAAAATGCTTTTGGGGAGTTGATTTTTCTAACTTTATGTAGTATAATATTCGTGTTTATGATTAAGCTGAAAGTTACATAAATGTACACATTGTTGTAAAAACGGTTTGCTACAAAATAGCAGACTTTTTGTAAATTTCTGCCCTGTATCGAAACGTGGAAAGCGGCATATTACAAGCTTTTGCGGCTGCTGTGCCTGTGATTTTGCCCGCCCGCCACCGTTGATAATTGCTGTAAAAGTTATCGGGCAGCGGCTCGGGCGGTCTGCCGAAGCGGACACCTCTTGCTTTTGCCGCGGCGATTCCCTCGGCCTGCCTTTGCCTGATGTTCGTGCGCTCGTTCTCTGCAACAAAGCTCAAGACTTGCAACACAATGTCGCTAAGAAAAGTTCCTACGAGGTCTTTCCCACGCCTTGTGTCAAGCAGGGGCATATCAATTACGCAAATATCCACTCCTTTGTCTTTGGTAATGAGCCGCCATTGTTGCTGAATCTCCTCATAGTTCCTGCCGAGGCGGTCGATACTTTTTATATAAAGCACGTCATCGCGTTTGAGCTTTCGCAATAACCGCTTGTAATTCGGGCGGTTAAAGTCCTTGCCAGACTGTTTATCCATAAAGATATTATCAGGTGGTACATTCGCTTGCTTCATCGCTATTAGCTGCCTATCCTCGTTCTGCTCCTTTGTGCTGACCCTGATGTAGCCGTAAATCATCGCCCGCCCCTTTTCTGCCATACCAGTTCATAACCGAGGACGTCGGCAAGCTCCTTAGCTTCGCTGTATCTCAAACTTCCTCGCTGCAACTTGCCAGAAAAGTTTGGGACACTACTACTCCAACCGTGTTCTTCGACAAGCCTTTCCACAACCCCCGACATTGTTAGTCCTTCACGGACAATATAAGATTTAATTTCATTTCTAATGTTCATTTTACCTCCAAATTTTGTATTCGCCTGACCGAGTATGACATTCGCACTTAAGCGAATGTGCATACCTGTCAGGCGTATTTTTCTACTTTTGATTATCTTTTCAGTTATCCTTGGCGCGTATACCTGTTCAATCTTGGCATTGTCGATTTCATCGTTTAGCATGGCTTTTCGCTAAATCGAAAATATTCACGCAGTATAACAAATGCTGTTCGCCGTACAGCGTCACGCGGTTTGATATAGTTATCCATACTGGTCAGATAACAAATTCGCTGATTCGCGATTACCCTGATTTTTGCCGCTTCCCTGAAAGCCGTTCCTGCCATGTTTTCGCTACACTGGCGTTGCCGCCCATCTTGATTCGCTCGGTCGTTAAGACTTTCGTCGCAAACTTCACCGACGGGCATATCCCTTTCTCGCGGTCATTCAATTTTCAAGCTGCTCGTCTACTGACAAATATAGTATAACGAAAAATCGCCCCTTTTCCCGTATGTCCATAAAGATGGAAATTTGCTTGAAAATCAAAAATTTCCACGCTCTTGGAATTTTTAGATTTTTGTGATATAATTGAAGTGAGGTGATATTATGTATGCAAAACTTACAATTCCCGAAAGATTAAAAGATTTAAGGGTAGTGCAAAAGCACTTGACTTTAGAAGAGTTGGCAGAACAAACTGGTCTGTCAAAGTCAGCTCTTGGCAAATACGAAACCGACGACTATAAGGATATAAGTCCCTTTGCAATCGTCACACTCGCAGAATTTTATGGCGTTTCTACCGACTACTTGCTCGGTTTAACCGAAACAAAAAATCACCCAAACACAACTCTTAGTGAGTTGCATTTGAGTGATGGAGCAATAGATGTTTTGAAAAGCGGCAAGTTGAATAACAGGCTAATTTGTGAAATCCTTTGTCACGAGAATTTTAGGCGGCTGCTTGTTGACTCCGAAGTTTTCGTTGATAGAATAGCAGAAATGCACACTGAGGAATTTACCTCGATCATGAATGTCGGCAGGCTTCGCGTTTTAGAGAAAAACGGCGATATAAACAATTTAGACGCGCGGACTTTGGAGATTGCAGCGGAGGCAGACAAGCATTATATTGAGGGCGTTTTGATACAGGATTTGCTTTCGATTCTTAACGACATTAGAGAAAGACATTTGACTGACAACACGACTGCCGATGCTCCGTACACGGCAGACGAAGCCCAGAAAAAGATCGACGAGGTTTTGAATTTCAAGGGGAGTGAGCGAGAAAAACAGCTGTTTTTAGTCTGTAATCAACTGCAAATTCCATATAACACTTTGAAATCTGACGAGAAAGCTGCGCTTTTGAGTGCAATATCAAAGTCAAAGATTTTGGGCAAGTTGGGAAAGCACGGTAGGGGTAAGAGGAAGCATAAAAAATAAGGCAAGGATAATCCTTGCCCTATTTTCGCCCTAAATTCCGCTTGACGGGTGCCGTAATTTGAATTTTTTGATTGAAAACTTCTTTATGGACACCTGCCATACGTCGGGGTATTTTTCGATGACCGCTTCTTCGGCAAGGCGGTCGGCCTCGTCATAGCTGATTATCCCCTCAACCTTTTCGTGAAGGATCCTTTCACCCTTAAATCCGGGGTCTTCGGCGACGCTCGGATTGCTGATTACGCTGCCGTCATAGCTCACCGTCGCGGTGTAGATGTAGCCGTCGACGCTTTTTGTGCAGATAGCGGTGCGGGTCTCGGGATCCGGCTCGATATCGGTATTCGTGAAGAAATTCAGTCCGAAGTATTCGTTGAATCTGCTCCTTATCAAAGAGTAATCCGGCGCCTCGTCGAGCTCCTTTTGCAGCTCCTGCTCCTGCCTCTGCTGCTCGGCCTTCTGGGATTCGAACAGATCGTCCCGCTTTTTCGCGAGCTCGGGGTATATCTCCTCCCAGCCGGCGTCGGCCGCGCGGTCTGCGGAATACACGACTCCCGTCTTCGCGTCCACGACGATGTCATAGCAGTATCCGCAGGTGTTGAAGGAAATGCTGTAGACGATCCTGCCGTTTTTAAGCCCTAAATCTGCCTCGCCCGCCCCGAAGCTTTCGTCGTAGACCATTCCCCCGATAATCGCTTCGGCGAGCTCGGCCTTAAGCTCCGGGTCTGTCTCGTTTGAGACGATATAGGTCTTTGCCTGCGCGAGCGCGCTTTCGGGGTCGATAAGCCCGCTGAAGCTTACCGCCGTGACCGTCGCCGCAAGGGCGACGATAAGCGCCGCGGCGATAATCAGCGCTCTCAGCGGCCTGATATGTCTTTTTTCCGCCGTTTTTATCACAGATTCCTTTCTGCAGGGACATTGTCCGTAAACGGCCTCCGGGAAATCCGGCGCCGCTCTGTAAAAGGCCTCGCGTATGCGTCCCTCAAGCTCTCTTTTTTTCATCGCAACGCCCCCTCTAATTCTTTATTCAACTTCTTTACAGCGCGTTGGTATCTTGAAAGCACCGTAGAGAGCGGAACGCCCAAAAATTTAGCTATCTCCCTGTGTCTTAAGCCAGCCAGGACATGCAGAAGGACAATTTCGCGTTCGGTCTCTCCCAAAATTTCAAGACACGCCCTTATAACGGCTGAATTCTCCGGGCCGAGGCCCCTTTCGTCTTTTAGATATGCGGCGGCGTCTTCAAGCGGCACGCCGGCGGTCTTCGAGCTTTCCCGAAGCTTCATCAGACAGAGATTTTTCGCAACCGTCATCACCCATGCCATAGGCTTGCCCATGCTTTTGTAGGCGGGCGCACAGCGCCAGACCTCTATCAGAAGCTCCGAAACAATGTCTTCGGCGTCGGCTGGGTTTTTAAGGCGTGAAAGCGAGTAGGCATAAACCGGCCCCGAAATAATGCGGTAAAAATCGGCGAGAGCGCTCCTGTCGCCGTCCGCGATCCGAAATATTGCGTTTTCAAGGCTGCGGCCGCCGTTTTCGGAATCGGTCATATGCATCGGCTCCTTTCATTAAGATATTGCCCGGGAACGCGGTTTTATCGCAGAGGAAATTTAAAAATTTGCCGCCGCAGGCGACGCCTTGAATTTCTGATCTCTTTCGCTTGACCTTGCCGCCCGTCTGTGGTAAAATATAACCGAAATATTTCGGGGGGTGATCTGATTGTTCTGCAAGGTAAACGGCATCGGCCTAAACGGCATGAACGCCTACCCGGTGGCGGTGGAAATCGAGCTGAGCCGGGGAATCGAGCGCTTCGACGTCGTCGGCATGGCGGACACCGCCGTAAAAGAGGCGCGCGAGAGAGTAAAATCCGCTTTCCGCTCCTCGGGGATAAAATTCCCGAGCGCGTCTATAGTCATAAATCTCGCCCCTGCCGACGTCAAAAAAGCGGGCTCGCTGCACGATCTTTCAATGGCGGCCGCGGTTTTGGACGCCATGGGCGAAATACTTGAGGACATAGACGACGCGGCCTTTGTGGGAGAGCTGTCCCTCGGCGGAGAGGTGCGCGGGGTGAACGGCGTTCTGCCCATGACGATTCTCGCCAAAAAGGCGGGCTTCAAGCGCATCTTCGTGCCGGAGGACAATGCCTCGGAGGCCTCGGTGGTGAACGGAATAGATGTTTACGGCGTGCCCTCGCTTTCGGCGCTTTATCAGCATTTCGGCGGCGGAAACCGCATTGAAAGAACCACGCCCTATGTCTTTAAAGAGGGCGGCGGCGCACCCATGGCCGATTTTCGGGACGTGAGAGGCCAGGCGTTCGCCAAAAAGGCCCTCGAGGTGGCGGCATGCGGCGGCCACAACATCATAATGATCGGCCCGCCCGGCTCGGGAAAAAGCATGCTTGCAAAGCGGATACCCTCAATTCTGCCGAAGATGACCTTCGACGAATCTATAGAGACGACGAATATCTATTCCATCGCCGGAATGATAGACAAAAGCTCGCCGCTGATAACCTCGCGGCCGTTTCGCTCGCCCCACCACACCGTCTCCACAGCCGGCCTAACGGGCGGCGGTTCGGCGCCCCGTCCCGGGGAGATATCTTTAGCGCACAACGGCGTTCTCTTTCTTGACGAGCTTGCGGAATACAACCGCCTCACCCTTGAGGTGCTCCGCCAGCCGCTTGAAGACCGTCGGGTGTCGATTAGCCGGGCTTCCGGCACCGTGACATACCCCTGCTCGATAATGCTCGTCGCCGCGATGAACCCCTGCCCCTGCGGATATTACGGCCACCCGACGAAAAAGTGCACCTGCACCCAAAAGCAGGTCTCGCAGTATCTTTCGAAGATTTCGGGGCCGCTGTTAGACCGCTTCGATCTGCACATAGAGGTCGCGCCGGTGGAATACGAAAGCCTCGCCTCGGAGGCGCACGAGGAGCCCTCGGAGGCCATACGCGAGAGGGTGCAGCGCGCGCGGGAGATTCAGACCGAGCGCTATAAGGGCAGCGGGATAACCTGCAACGCGCAGATCACCCCAGACATCTTAAGAGAGGTATGCCGCTTGACGCCCGACGCCAACGCCCTTTTAAAGGACGTCTTCGACAGGCTGGGGCTTTCGGCAAGGGCATACGACAAGATCTTAAAGGTCTCGCGCACCATAGCCGACATGGACGGCAGCGCCGCCATAGACCGCCGGCACGTTTTGAGCGCGGTGCGCTACCGCACCCTCGACAGAAGATTCTGGGTGAACGAATAACCCCGAAAAAATTTTTAAGGAGGATAACCATGACAGTCAAAAAAATTATGCAGATCTTCCGCGACACCGCCTACGTCCGCACGGGCGGCTCCGCCGAGGAGCTTAAATGCGCGGAGTATCTCGTTTCGAAGTGCGCCGAAATAGGCGTTGAGGCGAAAATCCTGCCATTTAAGGTAGACATGGCCGAAATGAGGCGCGCCGAGCTTTATATCGACGGCAAGCCGACGGCATGCCGCGGATATCTTTTGTGCGGCTCGGGAGAAGCCGAGGCCGAGATTTATTATTTAAGGAACACCGACGCCTATTCCCTTTCGCAGTGCCGCGGAAAAATAGTCATGCTCGACGGCTACCTCGGCTACTGGACATATCAGGACATAGTGGACAACGGCGCCGTGGGATTCATCACCTACAGCGGAAACGCCAACTATTCCGACAGCGAGATCGACCTCAGAGAGCTTCGCAGCTATGTCTCGAACGGCAGAAAGATCCTCGGCGTGAACATAAACGCAAAAAGCGCGATTTCGATAATCAACGGCGGCGCAAAGACCGCAAAAATAGTCATCGAGCAGGACGAGCATGAGGGCGAAAGCCGAAACGTCGTGGCCGAGATAAAGGGCGAGACCGACGAAACCGTGGTTTTCACCGCGCACTACGATTCCACCTTCCTCTCGCAGGGGGCCTACGACAACATGTCGGGCAGCGTGGGAATTCTCGCCGCGGCGGAATATTTCGCAAAAAATCCCCCGAGATGCAGCCTGAGGTTTATCTGGTGCGGCTCGGAGGAGCGCGGGCTTCTGGGCTCGAAGGCCTACACCGCCTCTCTTTCCGAGGAGGAGCTTAAAAAGATAGTTCTCAACATCAATCTCGACATGATAGGCTGCATTATGGGCAGATTCATCGCCTGCTGCTCGGCCGAGGAAAAATTGGTTCACTACATAGAATACTTCGCGGCTCAGCGCGGCTTCGGAATTTCCGCCCGTACAGGCGTTTACTCGAGCGATTCCACACCCTTTGCCGACAAGGGAGTGCCCAGCTTAAGCTTTGCCCGCCTCGCCCCCGAAAACACCGCGACTATCCACAATTCATATGACACCCTTAAGGTGATGAACGGCCGCCAGATGGCTAAGGATATAGATTTTATAGTCGCGTTTGCGGAATCCATGGCGAACGGCGCAAAATGCCCCGTCGACCGGGAGATACCCGAGGACGTCAAGAAAAAACTCGATTACTACCTCTTCCGCGAGCGGGAGAAAAAGTAAATCTGTTCTCAGGCCCGGAGCGCTTAGCCCCGGGTCTTATTTTATCAAAAAAGGCGCCTCCCCGCGGGGGGAAGCGCCCGATTTTACTGTCAGAAGCCCAGCTTTGCCTTGAAATCTGCGGCGATGACGTCGCTTAAAGCCTTGGCCTCATCGTGGGTGGCGCCCACGGTGGTGTAATAGGCCTTTATCTTGGGCTCGGTGCCGGACGGGCGGATTATGACCGAAGCGCCGTTTTCAAGCCTGAACTGAATGACGTCGGACTTCGGCAGGGTGATCTCGCTTACCTTGCCGGTGAGAATGTCGGTGTCGGTCTTCTTTTCGTAATCGGCGAGGCCGACGACCTTATAGCCTGCAATCTCGCCGAAGGGCTCGGCGTGAAGCCTTGCCATTAGCTCCGCCATTTCGGCCATGCCGGCGGCGCCTTCACAGACGAAGTTTGCGATTCCGTGGTAGTAGTTGCCGTACTTTTTATACATCGCCTCGCGGGCCTCGAGCAGCGAGACGCCCTTGGAACGG
The DNA here is from genome assembly GCA_947625615.1 of uncultured Clostridia bacterium. GTDB lineage: Bacteria > Bacillota > Clostridia > Oscillospirales > Ruminococcaceae > Faeciplasma. Next base: position 47,470 of record CANQPB010000006.1, read on the forward strand.
TAGAACGCGGCCATTTCGCAGATCAGCATAGAGCCGATTACGGCGTCCTTGTCGCGGACGTAGGAGCCGCCGAGGTAGCCGTAGCTTTCCTCGAAGCCGAAGATGAATCTGTCCTCCTCGCCGGCGGCCTCAAGATAGCCTATCTGCTCGCCGATGAATTTGAAGCCTGTGAGGACGTTTCTGAGCTCTACGCCGTATTCGCGGGCTATCGCCGCGGCAATGTCGGTGGAGACTATCGACTTTATCGCGACGGGATTCTTGGGCATGGTGCCGAGGGCTATTCTCTCGCGGCATATGTATTCCAAAAGCATGGCGCCCACTTCGTTGCCGGTGAACAGAACATAGTCGCCCTTGCCGTCGGGAACGGCGATTCCGACGCGGTCGCAGTCGGGATCGGTCGCCAGAAGAAGATCTGGCTGAACCGTCTTGCAGAGCTTAAGGCCGCAGGCCAGAGCTTCCTTTATCTCGGGATTCGGGAAGGGGCAGGTGGGGAAATTGCCGTCGGGGTTTTCCTGCTCGGGAACGACGGTGACATCGGAAATGCCGACTTTTTTGAGTATCGCGCGAACCGGCTTGTTGCCCGTGCCGTTCAGGGGGGTGTATACCACCTTGAGGCCGCTCGTCGGGGTGACCTCGGGGTGTACCTGATGCTTCGCGACCTCGTCGAGGTAGTCGTCGATGACCTTCTGGCCGATAAATTCAATCATGCCGGAGGCGAGGCCCTCGTCGAAGCCGACAAGCTTTGCTCCGCCGAACATGGGCACCTTTTCTATCGCGGCAAGGACTATGTCCGCGGCTTCGATCGTCATCTGGCAGCCGTCGGCGCCGTAGGCCTTGTAGCCGTTATATTTCGAGGGGTTGTGCGAAGCGGTGCAGACTATTCCCGCCTTGCAGCCGAGGTATCTTACCGCCCAGGAGAGCATCGGGGTGGGCATGAGCTCGGGATAGATATAAGCCTTGATTCCGTTTCCGGCGAGCACCCTTGCGGCCTCGCGGGCAAAGACATCGGACTTGATCCTTGAATCGTAGGCAATGGCGACGGCCTTGTCGCCGTCCTTGAACGCGCCGTTCACATAGTCGGCGAGGCCCTGCGTGGCCCTGCGAATGGTGTAGATGTTAAGGCGATAGGTGCCCGCGCCGATTACGCCGCGAAGTCCGCCGGTGCCGAATTCAAGGTCGCGGTAGAAGCGGTCTTTTATGGCCTCCTCGTCCCCCTCTACCGACCTGAGCTCCGCGATAAGATCGGGATCCTCGGTGGCGTTTTCAAGCCAAAGCTTATAAAGTTCCATTTCTCTCATATTATATAACTCCTTTCGGTGTGATATTGTACTGAATTGATTATACAACATTGTGCACAGAATTTCAATAGCCGCCGGAGAAATTTTTTATCTGTAAAAATTTTTGAAATACCCACTCCCAAAAACAAAAAGTTTTCGCCGGCCTTTTTCAAAAGGCCGCGGGGGTCTCGGGGGCGGAGCCCACGAGCCGCGATCGCAATCGCGGAATCCTATACGTCAGGCGCTCCGCAAGGGGTGAATTGCAAAAACAGTCCGGTGGACTGTTTTTGCAAGAGGGGACGCCCTGAAAGAGAGGGCGTCCCTTTTTTGCGGCGCGGCGACGCGTCGCAGCACGGAAAAGGGCGCGGGGAAAACCCCGCAGGGGATTGTCCCCGCTTTGCCGAGCGCAACGCGAGGCAAATAAAAAATGCATCTTGTACTAAAGGGTGTCCCCTTTTAAACGCCTCTCCCCCTGCCCCCCGAAAAAAATTATCAAAAAAATTGTTGACATTTCAACCAAAGCGTGCTATACTGTCAATGTTGACTTGTCAACAATATTTTTGCAAAGGAGCGTCTCTATGCTTGAACGCTTTGAAATGTTCACAAACTGCATCTATGAAATCCAGCGCTGCTGGAATAAAATAGCCGCCGACGGTATGGAATACTACGGCCTCAAAGGCTCGCACGCGCTCTACCTTATAGCGATGTACCGCCGCCCCGAAGGGGTGACGGCCACGCAGCTCGGCGTGCTCTGCGGGCGGGATAAGGCCGACATTTCCCGGGCCGTCGCGGTCTTGGAATCAAAGGGCATGCTGACAAAGCAGGCGGGGTCGTCGAATTTATACCGCGCAAAGCTCGTTCTGACGGAATACGGCAGGGCGATAACCGAAAGCATCGTGAAAAAGGCGGTTATTGCCGAGCAGATATCCGGCGCAGGGCTCACCACCGCCGAGCGGGATACCCTCTACCGCGCGCTGTATAAGGTCTCAAAGAATATGCAGGCCCTCTGCGAAACGGGCATTCCGCAGACCGCGGAGAGCGAATCCCCCGCAGAACCTCAGCCCGCGGAGGACGGCCCGGCAAAGCTTGCCGCCGCCGAGACGTAAAGGAGAGATATCATGATAAAAATAGTTCTTGATTCCTCGGCCGATCTCGCGCCGGGGCTGCGTGAAAAATTCGAGTGGATAAACCTGCCGGTGTTCTTCGGCGAGGAGAAATATATCGACGGCGTAAACCTTACGCACAAGGAATTTTACGAAAAGCTGACGTCGAGCAAAGATCTGCCGAAGACGAGCCAGGCCGCGCCCTTTGAATTCTCCGAGCTGTTTCAAAGAATCACCTCGGCGGGCGACGAGGCCGTGGTGCTGACCATTTCAAAGAAGCTTTCGGGGACTTACCAGAGCGCGGCCATCGCCGCCGGAGATTTTCCCGGAAAAGTGCATGTAGTCGACGCCGAGACGGTGACCATAGGCACCGGGGTGCTCGCGGAATATGCCCTTGAGCTCGCCGAAAAGGCCGAGAGCGGCGCACAGCTCGCCGAAATGCTGGAGGCCGAAAAGAAAAGAGTGCGGCTCGTGGCTTTGGTAGACACCCTTGAATATCTCAGAAAGGGCGGGAGGATCTCGAAAACGGTGGCGTTTGCCGGCGAGCTTCTCTCCTTCAAGCCGGTCATCGCGGTGGCGGACGGCGAAGTTAAGCTTTTGGGCAAGGCAAGGGGCGCAAAGGCGGGAGACAACCTTTTGGAGCAGGAGATAAAAAAGGCGGGCGGCGTTGATTTTTCCAAGCCGGTGCTTTTGGGATATTCCGGCACGGACAACTCAAAGCTGCGCAGCTATGTCGAGGATTTCTCCACCCTGTGGCAGGGCCATTCCGAGGCGCTGAGAGCCTCGGAGATAGGCTGCGTTGTCGGCACCCACGCCGGCCCCGGCGCCATAGCCGCGGCGTTTTTCGCGGCGGAGTGATAAGGATTTACATATAGGCCCCTATATATTAAGGAGGCGTCCATTTTTCGCACATTATCAGAAATATTCAGATGCGCCGCCGCAGGCGGCACCCTGAAATTCCGATATCCGACTTTTAACATCTGGTTTCTTGACGCGGCCAAAGCCGCATCAAGAATTTATCCCCCTTTCATAGCAGTGTGCGCTTAAACATGCAAAAAGCAGACGGTTTCCGTCTGCTTTTTGCCGTTTTATACCGTGAATTCCGCCGTCCAGCTTCCGCTGACGTCAAGATCCTGATCGCCTTTGCGGGATATCCTGAAGCTTTCAAGGTTGAGCGTGTAGGTGCCGCTTTTCAGCACCTCCTCCGATTCGGTGAAAAACACCTCCCTGAAATCCGGCTCGGCGTCTGGGTTGACGTATTTTCTGCGGTGCGTGACGACGGCGGTGTATTCCATGCTGCCGTCGGCGTTTTCCGAAAAACGCTGCTCTATAACGTCGGCCCTGTCGTCGGTGGGCGTATAGCCCTCGGGGATCGCCCTTAAAAATTTCTCGTCCGGCTCGTCGGTCACGACGACTTTCCCATCAGAATCGCTGACCGAATAGCTCAGCGCGGTTATCCGGCTGCCGTTAAGGTCGATTTTCGAGGACGGGTCGGTCTTTTCGACAGAAAGCTCGATCCCGTTTGCGCCGAGCCGCAAAACGCTCACCTTAAAGTCGTCCGTGGCGTCGCCGAAGTATTCCTGGCCGGTGACGGTGCCGAAGACGTTCTTGACGTCTATTAAACCGCCGCCCGCCGCTATCGCCGTCGCAAGCGCCGCGCATACCGCAACCGCCGCGGCTGCAGCGGCTATTTTAGGCAGTCTGCGGGGCTTGGGCGCGGCCTTTTCTCTTATAGAGGCGGTCTCCGCCGCCGCGCTTAGGGAAATGTTATCCAAAGCGTCGCTTAATAAATTTTTATTCATATTATATTATGCACTCCTTTTCAAGATAGGCTTTCAGGCTCAGCCTGGCGCGCCTTAAAACCGTTTTCGCGTTGGTGACGCTTATACCGAGGTAATCCGCCACCGTCTTAACGGGGTCGCAGAAATAATATCTGCCGACAAAGGCCTGCCTTTGCAGAGGCGGCAAGGTGTTGAGCCAGTCGTTTATGGCCGAGGTGAGAAGCGAAAGCTCCGCCTCCTGCTCGGGGGTGCGGCCGTCGGAAAGGGCCGCGTCAAGTTCCTCGAGCGAAAGTGTGTAACCCGTGGGTCTGCGCTTTCGGCGGGTGCGCTTTCGAAGCGCGTCCACGGCGCACCGGCGGGTGAGCATGACAAGGTAAGCCCGAAGATCCTCCGGCCGCTGCGGCGGAATAGAATTCCACGCGCGCAAAAGAACGTCGTCAAGGCATTCCTCGCATTCGCCGAAATCGCCGAGGATATTATAGGCGATCTTTTTGAGATATCCGCCGTATTTCTGCCGCGCTTGCGAAAGCGACGATTCGTCGCGCTGCCAGAGCAGCTCCACGATCTGCTGATCCTGCATAGATTTTTCCCGTCTTTCTTATGATGATTTTTAGGCGCCTGTCTTATATATCGTCGGTTTTTTGAAAAGGTTGCAGAAAAATTTTAACGCAGACCGGGAAAAATGTAAAGGGCGCAGATAAAAAGTTTTCGCCGCAAAGTCGAAGTTAATTACGGCACTTTCGATGCCTAAGCGCAAAATGCTCTTGCAATCGGCGGCGGTTTATGATATTATACATGATAACAGACCGGCGGGCCGGCATGCAAAAGGCCGCGCCTGCGCCCGGTTTTATTTTAAAAATTCAGGAGATACCATGGAAAAGATTACAAAGATCCTCACCGAAACGGTTTCGGCGGCGTTTGAGAGCGCCGGCTACAGCCCCTCGCTCGGCGCCGTCTCGGTCTCAGACCGCACCGACCTCTGCCAGTTCCAGTGCAACGGGGCGCTTTCGGGAGCAAAGCTCTACCACAAGGCTCCCATGCTCATCGCCGGCGACGTCGTCGCCATTCTCTCAAACAATCCTGCGTTCTCCCTCGCAAAAGCCGTCCCCCCGGGATTTATTAACCTCTCGCTGACCGATGAATTCCTCGCCGGGATAGTGAACGAAATCTCCGCCGATCCCTGCCTCGGCGTCCCTCAGGTTGAGAAGCCCGAGACCGTCGTTATAGACTACGGCGGGCCGAACGTCGCAAAGGCGCTTCACATAGGCCACCTGCGCTCGGCCATAATCGGCGAATCCTTAAAGCGCACCGCCCGTGCCACCGGCCGAAAAGTCTTCGGCGACGTTCACTTCGGCGATTGGGGCACCCCCTACGGCCTCACTATAGCGGAGTATAAGGTGCGCCACCCCGATTGGCCCTGCTTCCGCGAGGACTTCGACCCCGAAAAGGACGTCATACCCGAAATCGACGAGGCCGAGATGAACGAAATTTACCCCTGCGCTTCCTTAAAGAGCAAATCCGACGAGGAATTCAAGCTGATATCCCGGCAGACCGTCGTGGATCTTCAGAACAGGAAAAAGGGCGTTTACGATCTCTGGAAAAAGATTAAGGACGTCTCGGTGAAAAGCGTTCGGAGGATATACGAAAAGCTGGGCGTAGACTTCGACGTCTGGTACGGCGAGTCCGATTCCGACTGCTACACCCCCGAGCTTATAAATATCCTCACCGAAAAGGGGCTTTTGCATGAAAGCGAGGGCGCGCAGGTGGTAGACGTGGCCGAGGAGGGCGACAAAATAAGCGTTCCGCCTATTCTTGTGAAAAAGTCGGACGGCTCCTCCATCTACGCGACGTTCGACCTCGCAACAATAATCCAGCGCGAGCGCGACTTCAAGCCGGACAGGATATGGTACCTTACCGACAAGCGCCAGAGCCTGCATTTCATGCAGGTGTTCCGCTGCGCAAAAAAGGCGGGGCTCGTCCCGCCCGAGACGGAACTGAGGCACCTCGGCTTCGGCGCAATGACCGGCCCCGACGGCAAGCCCTTCAAAACTCGCGACGGCGGGGTTATGCCGCTTGAAACGCTTATCGACACCGTCGAAAGCGCCGCCATGGATAAGCTTAAGGATTCCGAATACATCACCTCGGACAAGGAGGGCGCGGCAAGAAAGATCGGCATAGCCGCCCTGAAATTTGCCGACCTTTCCAACCAGCCGACAAAGGACTACATCTTCGACCCCGACAAGTTCCTCTCCTTCGACGGCAAGACCGGCACCTATCTGCTTTATACCGTAACAAGGATAAACTCTATACTCAAAAAGGCGGGGATAGGCTACGACGACGTTTTGGAGTATAAAAAAATAAGCTCTGAGGGCGAGCGCGGCCTTGCGCTTCTGATAGCCCTGAGCGGCGAAAGCTATGAACGCGCCTTTGAGGACATGAACCCCGCGGCGCTCTGCGACAGCGCCTACGGCATAGCCTCGGCGTTCTCAAGATTTTACCACGACAACAGAATCCTCACCGAGGAGGACGCCGAAAAGCGCCTCAACTGGCTCGGGCTATGCTCGGTGACAAGAAGGGTGCTTGTAAAGCTCCTCGACTGCCTCGGCATCGAAGCCGTGGAGAATATGTGAGCAAATATCCCTCATAGCGTATTATTAAAGCGGCATGACTGTCATGCCGCTTTTTATCTGCCCTGGGCCCTCAGCGCCGAAAGCACTATCCCCGCTGCCACGCCGACGTTCAGCGATTCCACGCAGGGCTCGAGGTCTATTCTCACCGCCGCGTCGGAGGCTGCAAGAAGCTCTTTTGAAACGCCGACGGTCTCGTTGCCAAAGATGACCGCAGTCTTTTTCCCCGAAAATTTTTTCGCGGCCTCGCCGAGGGCGACGCTCCCGTAAGACGACGTTGAAATAACGGCATATCCCGAGCTCTTTAATAATCCCGCAAGCCGCCCGGCAGGAATGTTTTCATAGCGTATTCCGAGCGCCGTCCCCCGCGATGCGCCTACGATGTTTTTGTAGTAGATGTCGTTTGCGGTGTTCGTGAGAATGACGTTTTTGAACCCGAACGCCGCGGCCGTGCGGATTATGGTGCCGATATTTCCGTGATCTCTGACGTCGTCAAGGATCACCGCCGGCTCAGAAAGATCCGGCTCGGTTCCGGCGATCTTCGCGACGGTTATATAGGGGATCACCTGCGACGTGCCCGAGACCTTTTTGGATATCCCCTCCGACACCGAAAAAAGCTCCGCTCCCTCGGAAAACTCAAAAAGCTCCTGCGGCAGGGGCCGCGTGCAAAGAATGTATTCCGGCGTGCAAAGAGGGCTTTTTGCCCAGCGAACGCCATCCTCGCCGTATAGAACCACCCGCCCGGTCTCGCGGCGCACCTTGGGAAGGCAAAGCTCGCGCGCAAGCCGGATTTTTTCGTCTTTGATTGAGAGAAGCGCTTCCAATGGCTCCGCCTCCTTTCGGTTTGATCCTCATATCATTATGACAGCTTCGGCGCCGAAAAGGTTGGAAAGCCGGGGCGCCGAACGGATCAACTAAAGGATAGCATGCCGCTCGGGGAAATATCAATAACTCATAAAGTGAGCGCGGCTCAACAGCCGGGAGAGCGGAGTTCTCGAATTTATCTCCGCGCGCATTATTTAAATATGTCGCCGAAGGCGACACCTTGAAACTCTGACTTCCGATTTCTGACTTCTGTCTTCTTGACGCGGCCTGATGGCCGCATCAAGGCCGCATGGGAGTGTCCATTCCGCACGCATTATTAAAAAAATTTAAATATGTCGCCGAAGGCGACACCTTGAAATTCTATCTTCTAATTTCTAACTTCTATCTTCTTGATGTGGCCGCATCTGCTACTTGACAAAGCCGGCGCGCGGGGGTAAAATATACCTATCCGGCCAAAGCATGTAAACGCCGGAGCATAATATGCAGGAGCATGAAAATGAAACGCAGACTTTCACTCACCGGCCCGCAGATAATAATTCTCGGGTTTCTGATAGTTATAATAATAGGAAGCTGTTTACTCTGCCTTCCGTTCGCCACCCGCGACGGCCAAGGCGCGCCCTTTCCCGACGCGCTTTTTACATCGACCTCGGCGGTGTGCGTAACCGGGCTCGTCGTTCACGACACCGCCTCATACTGGAGCCCCTTCGGCCAGGCGGTGATACTTTTGCTGATTCAGACCGGCGGCATGGGGGTGCTCACCCTTGCGGTGGCGGTAACCTCATTTTCCGGCAAAAAAATAAGCCTTAAACAGCGCTCGGCCATGCAGGAATCCGTCTCGGCTCATCAGGTCGGCGGGATAGTCAGCTTCACCGGCTTTATCCTTAAGATGACCGCGATATTCGAGCTCGCCGGCACGGCGCTTATGCTGCCGGTGTTCATTCCCCGCTTCGGGATCGCAAAGGGGATATGGTACAGCGTGTTCCACTCGATATCGGCGTTCTGCAACGCCGGCTTCGATCTTATGGGCGCCGAGGCGGAATATTCCTCGCTGACGGCGTTCAGGGCAAATCCCGTAATGAACATAGCGGTCATGCTTTTGATAGTCATAGGCGGCATAGGTTTTCTGACCTGGCAGGACATCGGCAAAAACAAGCTGCACTTTAAGCGTTACAGAATGCAGACAAAGGTGATTTTAACCACCTCGGCGCTTTTGATAGCAATTCCGGCGCTGCTCTATTTTTGGCTCGAATTCGGGGATATGCCTATCGGCGAGCGGATATGGGCCTCGCTGTTTCAGTCGGTTACGGCGAGAACCGCCGGATTTAACACCGCCGATCTCACCGCTCTTTCCGGCGCGGGGCTGACGCTTATGATAGCCTTGATGCTCGTCGGCGGCTCGCCGGGCTCTACCGCCGGCGGACTTAAGACGACCACCCTTGCGGTAATGCTCTCTACGGCGTTTTCGGTATTTAGGCACCGCGGGCAGACCAATTTCTTCGGCCGAAGAATAGACGAGGAGGCCGTAAGACAGGCGGCGAGCATAGTTACGATGTATCTTGCGCTGTTCATAGGCGGTGGCTGCGTAATCAGCCGAATAGAGGGCCTACCCCTCAAAGAATGCCTCTTCGAGACGGCCTCGGCTATCGGCACCGTCGGCCTCACGCTTGGCATAACGCCGAGCCTCGGCAGCATTTCAAGGGCGATTTTAATAGCCCTCATGTATTTCGGAAGAGTAGGCGGCCTGACGGTAATCTTCGCGGCGGTTTCCTCAAAGCCCGCCCCGCCGTCCACGCTTCCTCAGGAAAAAATAACCGTCGGTTGATTCAGGAGGTAATTTAAATGAAATCCGTACTTTTAATAGGCCTCGGAAGGTTCGGCAGGCATATCGCCGAAAAGCTTAACGAGCTCGGCCACGAGATAATGGCCGTAGACATTAGCGAGGAAAGGGTGAATTCGGCGCTCAACTTCGTCACCAACGCCCAGATAGGCGACAGCACGAACCGCAGCTTTTTGGAATCTTTGGGGATAAAGAATTTCGACGCCTGCATAGTCGCCATAGGCGACAACTTCCAGAATTCGCTCGAGACCGCCTCGCTTTTAAAGGAGCTCGGCGCAAAAAGGGTGATCGCGAGGGCGTCGCGTGGGGTGCAGGAAAAATTCCTGCTTCGAAACGGCGCGGACGAGGTGGTCTACCCCGAAAAGCAGCTCGCCGCATGGACGGCTATCCGCTGCTCCTCCGATCACATAAGGGATTATATCGAGCTTGAGGGGGACATTGACATCTTCGAGCTGACGGTTCCCGAAGACTGGGCCGGCAAAACGGTGGTTCAGCTCGACATCAGAAAAAAATTCGGCCTGAACATAATAGCGATGCGCACCGGCGGGGTGCTGAACATGATAACCCCCGACACCGTGATGAGCACTCAGTGCCCTATCCTCGTGATGGGCACACTGAAAGCCGTTCAGAAATGCTTTAAAATATAAACAAAAAGGCGGAAGGCCCTGCCATAGGGTCTTCCGCCGAAATTTTACGGGTTATCAGTAGGTAAAGGGCTGCACGGCTTCGTATCTTATTCTTATCTCGGGCAGCTCGGTGAGCGTAGAATAGGTGTCGGTGCTGCCGGGGATATCGTTTTCACCGTTTGCCGGCGGGGCGAATATCTTGAGGGTGAGATCCTTTTCGCCCGAAAGCCTGTTTTCAAAGAACGCAGGCATGAGGTCGACGAATTTCGTGCCGGGGGCCTTATAGAACCAACGGCAGTTGAGCTCGATCATAAGGTTGTCGTCGCCCTTGAAGTAAAGCTCGCAGAAGACGGGATCGCCCTCGAAGTGAAGCGGCAGCGCAACGCCCTCGGCGTCCTCGGCGCCTCCCCATCTCAGTTTTACGGGAAGAGTTACCTCTTCGCCGGTTTTCATCTCGGGCATGAACCAGTCGAGGTTGATTATCTCCTTGTATTCTTTGAGCATCGGCATCTCGATCCCCACCTCGGGGTTGTTGGGATCCTCCCACTCAAGTCCGAGGCGGCCCTGATCGCGGAACTGATAGAACGTGAACGCCGAGAGCCATTCGGCCTTTTCGTCGGCAAGGCGGTCGCAGAAAGCGCACACCATCTTCGCCTGGTCGTAAGGCCCGGTGACGTCGCCGTCGGTGTTAAGCTCGCTCATAACAAGCGGCTTGTCCTGGCCGGTAATCTCGCGGTAGCGCTCGTAGGTGGCCTTTGCGGCGTCCCAGACCGGCCCGTTTCCGTTGTAGGTATAGGAATGCCCGCCCTTTTCGCAGATGTCGTTGGGATAGCCGTAGTGAAGGGTGAAGTATTTGTCAAGCGACCAGATATCGGTCTCCTTGGCAGCCTCAAAGAAGAGATCCTCCATTTCAAGCTTGCCCTCGGTGTGGCGCTCGACGCAGCCGGCGCATAGAATAGTCTTGACGTTCGGGGCGTGCTCGTGGATTATCTTTGCAAACCTTGTGAAGAAATCGGCGACTTCCTTGTAGGAGCACCTCTTGTTGAAGCTGAACCAGCTTCCGGTGGCCTCGTGATTTATCCTCATAAGCACGCGGCCGTAGGGCTTAAGATCCTCGGCTATGGCTATAAGATGATCGTCCGTGACGTGCGGGTCGATCGTGAGGGTGAAGATGACGTCCTGCCCGTGGCGGCGGATATCACGCATCTGCTCGAACACCTCCGCCGATTTGTCGCCCAAAAGCCCCCCGCGGTAGGGGAAATAGTCGTCGTAGGGATATCCCCAGGCGTTTGTCTTGTCGGTCGGCGGAAAAGCCACCGAGGCGCGCTCGGGCCAGCCCTCGTCAAGAGGATAGTAGCAGTACATAAGATTGATGCCGCGGTGGGGTCTGCCGAGCTTGTTGAGGATATAATCCTGACTGACATAGCCGCCGCGCTCGCTGCCGTCGCCAAGGTCGACGGCGCACTTTGCCTTGCCCATATGTATGGAATAGATCTTCATGTTGTCCATAGTAACCTCCCGAATATTGATTTGATTCAATGATAAATGATGTTTCGGGATTTGTCAATAACTATTCCGCAAATTTGCGAAAAATGAGGCCGCGCCGTCGCAAAAGGGTTATATTTTGCCTTAATTTTCCTGCCTGGCGGCATGTTCCGACCGCTAACCCCCTCAACGGTTCCTGATTTTTGCACGAAAATCGGCCCGAGATTTGCAGGTTTTTGACTGATTCGGAGAATATGTCAAAACCTATTGAAAACCCGGCCGCAAAGGAGTAAGATTATCTTCGCACAATTTTATTCGGAAGTGATCTTTTGAAAATTCCATCTCTGCGCCGCTCCTCGAACACCATCGACATGACCTCGGGCGCAATTTTGCCAAACATAGTGCGCTTCACACTGCCGCTTCTTTTAACCGGCACCCTGCAGCTTCTTTACAACGCCGCCGACATCGTTGTCGTCGGAAGATACGGAAGCGACAATGCTCTTGCCGCCGTAAGCTCTACCGGCTCGCTGATAAACCTCATAGTAAACGTGTTCATGGGGCTTTCCATAGGCGCTTCGGTGCTTGTGGCGCAATATTTCGGCGCGGGCAGCCGCAAGGACGTCTCGGAAGCCGTGCACACCTCTATGGCGGTGGCGATAATAAGCGGCGTCGCGGTTGGGCTGTTCGGCTTTTTCGCCTCCCGCGGAATGCTTGAGCTGATGGATTCGCCGGAGGACGTTATAGACCTCTCGGCGCTGTATGTAAAAATATACTTCATCGGCGCACCCGCAAACATGATATATAACTTCGGCGCGGCTATTCTGCGCGCGGTAGGCGACACCAAGCGCCCGCTCTATTACCTGATGTTCTCCGGCGTCGTGAACGTCATACTGAACCTGATACTCGTCATCATTTTCCACCTTGACGTGGCAGGCGTCGCGCTGGCCACGATAATCTCGCAGCTTATTTCGGCGGTGCTCATCGTTATCTGCCTTATGCACACCGACGGCGACGTACGGCTTTACATTAAAAAGATAAAGATACACTGGGCAAAGCTCGGAAAGATAGCCGCAGTCGGGCTTCCCGCCGGAATTCAGGGCTCTATCTTCTCAATCTCGAACGTAATTATTCAAAGCTCGATAAACGCCTTCGGCCCGGCGGTTATGGGCGGAAACGGCGCCGCCGCAAACATCGAGGGATTTATCTACAATGCCATGAACTCGCTCTATCAGGCGGCGATAACCTTTACCGGCCAGAACTACGGCGCCAAAGACTTCAAGCGCATTAAAAAGGCGGCCTTTGAATGCCTGGCGCTGGTGTTCGGCGTGGGCTTCGGGCTGGGGGTTTTGGCAAAGATATTCGGTACGCAGCTCCTCGGGATATACACCCAGAAGCCGGACGAGATCGCCGCGGGGCTTGTAAGAATGAACGTCATCTGCCTAACATATTTCACCTGCGGAATGATGGACGTAATGGTCGGTCTTCTCAGGGGAATAGGGCGCTCGCTTATCCCGACGATAGATTCGATAATCTGCGTCTGCGGAATAAGAATTGTCTGGATATACACCGTATTTGCAAGCTATAAGGCGAGCGGCGCCGCCGACTTCGATTCGCTGCGCATGCTTTACATATCCTACCCGGTAAGCTGGGTGATGGCCTTTGCGGTGCATGTCTTCTGCTTTATTATCTTCTACAGAATAGCCAAAAAGAGGGCGCTCGCGGAAGTCCCGAACACGCCCGAGTGATATCCTGCAAGGGAGGGAGCCCCGTTGAATCCTGACGGAAAGACAAAATATACCCAGCCCGAGGTCTCGGATCCGAGCGGCCACCGCGCAAGATTGCGGAACCGCTATATTGAGGCCGGGGGATTTTCGGGCTTCACGCAGGAGCAGATACTTGAAATGCTCCTGTTTTTTGTGATAGAACGGCAGGACACCCACAAAACCGCAAAGCGGATACTCGACAGATTCGGGACGGTATACGCGGCCGTAACCGCGCCGGAATCGGAGCTTGCCTCGGTGGAGGGGGTCGGCGAGACGGCGGCGGGATTTTTAAAATCGCTGTTTTGGGTGTATCAGATGTACGGCAGCCGGCCGGAGAGAATTGCGGCAAACCTTGAAAGCGATTTTGAGGTGAAGATCTGCTCCGAGAGATTTTTGGAGGACGCCGGCGAAGACGCCATTCTCTGCCTCGGCACCGTCGGCGGGGGATACGCTATATGCAGCCTTGACGGCGAAAATCCGTATTCGGAGGCCGCAAAAAAGGCCAAGGAGGCCGGCATAAACGAATGCGCGGCGGTGATACGCCTGCGTTCGCGCGGGCAGGAAAATTCCGAAATTCCGGCGGGCGAGATAAAATCGGCGTTTCGCGAGCAGGGAATAAAGCTTTCGGCGCTATATCTTCTTTCGGGCGGAAACCTTACGCATCTTTAAAGGCAAAAAGCAAATATCAAAAAAGTCCCCGCCCGGAAGACCCGGACGGGGGTGAAACGTATTTGGAGAATTGTCAGAAGGCTGACCTTAGTTCTCACATATAATACGCGCGGGAGGGGCAAAATATTGCACCCTCCCGAAAAATTTTTTTACCCGGTGACAAGGCGCATGAATTTCGTGTTCTTTTCGAGCGCCTTGAAAAGTATCACCCCGACAACCGACACGCAGACAAACTCCCCCGCGGCGACCTCTGCGGCATTGAGCCAGAATGGCGTCTTAAAGCTCAGCGTGAGCTCTATACCGACGATTACGGCGTTTGTGAGCACCGGCGCCAGCGAGGCTATGTAAAGATTCGGGCTTACATAGATCAAAAGCACCGCCATAGCTGTGGCCAGCGTTCCGAAAATCATATCCATGAGCATCATAGGGCTGAAAATGTTTGCGACAAAGCAGCCGATTATCATAGATATGCCGTAATCCTTTCTGTAGAAGCAAAGAAGCATAAGCGCTTCGGCCACCCGAAACTGAATGCTGCCGTAGGACATGAAGCCGAGGGCGTAGGTTAAAACGACGTAGACGGCCGCGACGGCGGCAAGCTTTGCGATTCTTGCAGGTGTGATTTTCGGACTGATTCTTTTTTCGGACATATTAAATTACCCCTTGTTTTTTTATTCGGGGTGGTTATCAAGGAACACCCCGCAGGAGATAATATATCACGTTCGAACGGATATGTCAAGAAAAATTGTGGCGGTCACCCTTTTCGGACAAAAGCAAAAGTTTTCGCCGGTCTATTTAAGAAGACCGGCGAAAACTTTTTTATTCCGCAATCTGCGCCAACCCCTATTTCATCGGCTCGATATAGCCGACGGGGTCTATCCACTGATTCTGATATTTCAGCGCGAAGTGAAGATGCGGCCCGAGGTCGGATTCGATGTCGGCGGTGTTGCCCACCTTGCCGATGACCTCTCCGGCGTTAAGCCTGTCCCCCACGCTCACCAAAACGTCGTCGGAAAGGCCGAAATAGCAGCCGCTGAGGGTGTTGCCGTGGTCGACGATGACGCAGTTGCCCCAAAGCGGATCGCTGTATATCTCGGAGACGGTGCCGGAGGTCATCGCCTTTACGCCGTCTCCCTCGGCGGCGGCGATATCCACGCCGTCATGGGTGCGCCATACCCCGCCGGAGGACTTTACAAGCTCGCCGCCGGAATATTCGGTTATCACCTCGCCGTTTATCGGCATCATCACGGCTTCCTTATAGTAAAGCGCCTCGAGCTCGCCGCTGATGTCCAAAAGGGCTTCGTCGCTGTTCTGCTGCGTGGGGCTGCTTATCTCGGGCATTTCGGGCATCGCGCCCTGATTATCCGCGGGGGTCTGAGGGGCGCCCGCTGCTCCTGCATTTGCCCCGTTCGGCGTGTTTTGATTGCCGCCCTCGCCCTGCTGTGAAGCGGCGCCGGCGTTCTCGGCGCTCTGCGGGGTCTGCAAAGCGTTCTGATTCTGCGCCGCGGCGTTTTGGGACTGATTTTCGCCCGACTGATCCCCTGCCGTCTTCCGGACGTCCGGCACTACGGCGTCGACGGCGGAATAGTCGAGCTCGGGCAGGTTTGGGCCGCTGTCCGGCGAGATCACCCCGCGGATCGTTGATCCCACCGCCGAGCGGTAACCGACATATGCGGCCGCGCCAACCGCCATGATTCCTGCGCAGAGCGTTGCGTAAAGCGCTCCTCTGTGATGTGTAAACTTAACCTTTTTCATAGCTACCTCCAAAATTCGGTTAATTGCCTGATTGCCAACAGTCTTGCTGTTCAAGTTAAGTATTAGCAGGAATTTGGAATTTATACATTCGAAAGGCCGTGTTCCGGGGAGATTAGGGCAAAAAAATGCAGCGCAAAAAAGCGCTGCGAAAATCTGTGCGTCACTGTCAGAATATCAGCTCGATTATCAGGCCGCTTAGGGCTCCCACCAAATACAGCAGAGCGGTGATGGAGATATTCTCCTTTAAGCCCTTGTTTGTCTTAAAGAGCACCGCAAGGCCCATTCCCGCGCCGGTGGAGAGCCCGGCTATCACCGAGCCGAAGCTAAGGCTTCCCGCCGCGTAAAGATTTGTCAGCACCACCGAAGCGGCGCAATTCGGTATGAGGCCGATGAGCGCGGTGACAAAGGGCTGGACGGGGCTGTCGGCAAGCAGAAAGCCGTTTATGGCGTCCTCCCCCAAAAGCGCTATCGCAAGCCCCATGGCGAGGGATACCGCGAAGACGAAGAGGGTGATCCTTGCGGTGTGCACGGCGGCCGAGCGGACTATTCCGTGCTCCTCGCAGCCGCAGTCCTCGCACAGATCGCGGTAGGGCTCCTGCTGGGTGTTTCTTTTAAGGCGTATCAGCCTGATTATGAGGTCGGTGAGGATACCCGCGGATATGGCTATGACGAGCTTTGCGCCTATGAGAGGGAGTATTCTCTTGGCGGCGGAGGGGTCTGACAGCAGAATGGGCACGGCTTCATCTGAGGTGGCCAGAAAGACGGCAAGAAGGGTGCCGAGGCTTATAAGCCGGCCGGAATAGAGATTTGCCGCCGCGACGGAAAAGCCGCACTGCGGCAGGCAGCCTATCGCGGCGCCGCCTATCGGGCCGAAGGGGCCCATTTTTCTCAGCGCCTCGGGGAGCCTGTCCGAGGCCTTATGCTCGAGATATTCTATTAGAAGGTAGACGCCGAACAAAAACGGCAGCATCTTCGCCGTGTCTTTGAGGGTGTCCAGAAGAACATCTAAAAACAGTTTCATAAAATTTTCCTTTCCATGCGATTCTTATATTATAATGCGTTTTTTTGCGTTAGTCAAGGGCGACGCCAAAAGATGTGGCCTGAAGGCCACATCAAGAAAACAGATGTCCGAAGTCAGATATCAGAATATCAAGGTATCGCCTGCGGCAATATATCTGAATATTTCTAATAATGCGTGCAAAATGGACGCTCCCGGCTCTGATTCAAGTTGATTTTATCAAAAAGGTGTGCTATACTGTATGCAGCCGTCGGCGGCGCCCGGGGAAAATATCGCGAAAAATCCCGGCCCGCGGGCGAAGCCCTGCGCGCCCTGCGGGCGCGCACCCCCGTAGGGCGGGCAAGGCCCGCCCTACGGGGCCGCCGCCGCGAAGCGGCGGCGGGGGGCTTCGCCCAACCCGCAAATACCCGCCCAAGCCCCGCAAGGCTGCGCCGCCGACAACCCGCAAGCCTTCATGAAAGGAAAGACCGACAATGTTTGAAAATACCCGAGTTATCCTCGCCTCTCAGTCGGCGCGCCGCCGCGAGCTGATGAGCTACCTCTTCGACAGCTTCGAGATCATTCCCTCAGGGGCCGACGAAACTCCGCCCGAAAATATCCCGCCCGAGAATATCCCCGAGGTGCTCGCGGTCAGAAAAGCGATGTATGTCGCCGAAAGCTGCCCCGAAGCGCTTGTCATAGGCTGCGACACCGTTGTCGTCCTCGACGGCGTGATATTCGGCAAGCCCAAAAGCACCGACGAGGCATTTTCGATGCTTAAAACTCTTTCGGGGAACACCCACACCGTCGTCAGCGGGGTGTGCCTTTGCTGCCGCAAAAAAACAATGTCCTTTACTCAGAAGACCCTCGTGACGTTCTATCCGCTGAGCGATGAGGATATAAAAGCATACATAAGCGAAAGCTCCCCTCTTGACAAGGCGGGCTCCTACGGAATTCAGGACAGGGGCGGGCTTTTCGTTGAGAAAATCAACGGCGACCACTATAACGTCATCGGCTTACCGATAGCAAGGATAAAAAACGAGCTGAGGCGGTTTGAAAAAATTCTTGAAGGAGGCCGAAGCCATGCCGAAGTATGAACAGACCGAGCTGACAAACATCTGCCTTGTGCACCAAAACGGAAAATATCTTTTGCAGAACCGCGTAGCAAAGGACTGGCGCGGCTACGCTCTCCCCGGCGGGCATGTCGAGCCGGGTGAATCCGTTGTCGATTCCGTAAAGCGGGAGATGCAGGAGGAAACCGGCCTTGAAATAAAAAATCCCCGCCTCTGCGGGATAAAGCAGTTTCCGAAAAACGGAGGCAGATACATAGTCTTTTTGTTTGAGGCGACGGAATTTTCCGGCGAGCTTCGCTCCTCCGAAGAGGGGGAGATGCGCTGGGTGAGCCGAGAAGACCTTAAAAATCTCGAAACCGTTTCGGATCTTGAAGAGCTTATAGACATGATGCTCGACCCCGCCCTCAGCGAGTTTCAGTACGTCGTAGAGGACGGCAACTGGCGCGCCGTCATAAAATAGGAGGAAAAATGGGACTTTTCGGAAAAAAGGACAAATACGCCCTCTCCCGCAAGGAGCTTGAGCGCTTCAACGGCAAGGCGATACAGTATGCGATAGAGCGGGTAGACGGGATTGAGCAAAGCCTCGGAAAATCGGGCGGGATAATAGTTTTGGACGACGTAATCGTCGTGATGTGCGAGGCGCACGAGGTCTTTCGCTGCAAAATAAAGGGCGCGACCGTCGCCGAGCTTCTCTCCGGCAACGGGGTAGAGATCTCCGGCATAGACGCCTACACCGGCGAAAAGCGTTATGTCGTGGCGCACTACTCATACTACAGGAAGGTGTAAAATGGTTTTTTTAACTCTTACCGCCTGCGGTGAGGACTGCACCGGCTGCAAAAAGCGGCTTGACGGCCTCTGCCCCGGCTGCATCGAGGCCGACGGCTATGTTCCGGAATGGGCTGGGTCGGGCAGATGCAAGATCCACACCTGCGCTAAAGAGCACAGTACCCGTTTCTGCGGGAGCTGCGGGGAGTTTCCCTGCGAAAAACTGCCGGAGCTTATACACTGGAATCCGAACGCGGTCGAACATCTAAAAAATCTGCGGGAAAAATACAAAGACGAATCGAGCGCCGAATAAGCCTTGGCGCATAACTTGGGGCAGGGCGAAGCCCTGCCGGGCCTGCGGCCCGGCACCCCGCGCTTGCAAAGCAAGCGCGGGGGCGGCCGCCGTCAGGCGGCCGCGGGCTTCGCCCGAAGGCGGGCTGCCAGAAAAGCCCGAAAATAAAAAATCAAGGAGAAAATTATGGACAACTACCGCATCGAACACGACTCTATGGGCGAGGTAAAAGTGCCCGCCGAGAGGCTCTGGGGCGCGCAGACCCAGCGCAGCTTTGAAAATTTCAAAATCGGCGTTGAAAAAATGCCGCCCGAGCTTATCCGCGCGTTCGCGATACTCAAAAAATGCTGCGCCGAGGCAAACCGCGAGCTTCTACCCGAAAAAATGACCGCCGAAAAGCTTGAGGCGATATCCTCGGCCTGCGGCGAGATAATCTCGGGGCGGCTTTCGGGCGAATTCCCGCTCGCCGTGTGGCAGACCGGCTCCGGCACCCAGACAAACATGAATCTCAACGAGGTAATTGCCAACCGGGGAAACCAACTGGCCGGCAAAAAGCTTTTACACCCCAATGACGACGTCAACATGTCGCAGTCTTCAAACGACACCTTCCCCGCCGCCATTCACATCGCCGCGGTATGCGAGATAAAAGAGCGCCTTCTGCCCTCGCTTTTAAAGCTCATCGGGGAGTTTGACCGCCTTGAAAAGGAAAACGAGGGAATTCTAAAATGCGGGCGCACCCACCTTCAGGACGCCGTGCCGATTCGCTTCTCGCAGGAGATAAGCGGCTGGAAAGCCCTTTTGGATCGCTCCCGCGAGCAGATAACCCTCTCCCTCTCATCGCTTTCAAATCTCTCTTTGGGAGGCACCGCCGTCGGCACGGGGCTTAACGCACCGAAAGGCTTTGACGCCTTGGCCGCCGAAAAAATTTCCGCCGCCGCGGGGCACCCCTTTAAAACCGACCCCAATAAGTTCCACTCGCTAAGCTCGCAGGACGAAGCCGTGTTTGCACACGGGGCCTTAAAAGCCCTCGCCGCCGATCTCATGAAGATCGCCAACGACATTCGCTGGCTGGCCTCGGGGCCGAGAACCGGCCTCGGCGAGATAACCATTCCCGAAAACGAGCCGGGCAGCTCGATAATGCCGGGGAAGGTCAACCCCACACAGTGCGAAGCGGTGACGATGGTCGCCGTGCAGGTGATGGGCAACGACGCGGCCGTCGGCTTTGCGGCCTCGCAGGGAAATTTCCAGCTCAACGTCTTCCTGCCGGTGATAGCCTATAACCTGCTGCAATCTATCAGGCTTCTTGCAGACGTTACGGAGAGCTTTCGCAAAAACTGCGTTGCGGGAATAAAGCCGAACATTTCAAAGATGACCGAAAACGTAAACAAGTCGCTGATGCTCGCCGCGGCGCTGAATCCATCGATAGGCTACGAAAACGCCGCCAGGACCGTCAAGCTTGCATTCTCGGAAAACATCACCCTCAAGGAGGCCGCCGTAAAGCTCGGATTTTTGACGGCCGAGGAGTTCGACAGAGTATTCCGCCCCGAGGATATGACCTAAAACATCGCACCTAAAGTATAAATCAACTTAAAATATACGCATAGTATTAAAAATATGACAGAAAAAGGAAGATTTTAATGACAATCAACGAAGAATCGCTGAAAATGCACTACGGCTGGAAGGGCAAGATCGAGGTAGTCCCCCGCTGCAAAATCGAGGACAAGCACGATCTTTCGGTCGCCTACACCCCCGGCGTAGCCCAGCCCTGCCTTGAAATTCAGAAGGACTACTCGAAGTCCTTCGAGCTCACGCGCAGGGGAAACCTCATCGCCGTGATAACCGACGGCACCGCCGTTTTGGGTCTCGGCGACATCGGCCCCGAGGCGGGAATGCCGGTGATGGAGGGCAAATGCGCCCTTTTCAAAACCTTTGCCGACGTCGACGCTTTCCCGATATGCGTGCGTTCAAAGGACGTCGACGAGATAGTCAGGACGGTATACCTGATTTCCGGCAGCTTCGGCGGAATAAATCTTGAAGACATCTCGGCGCCGAGATGCTTTGAGATAGAGCGCCGCCTAAAGGAGATCTGCGACATTCCCGTCTTTCACGACGATCAGCACGGCACCGCCGTCGTGGTGGCCGCGGCGCTTATAAACGCCCTCAAGGTGGTCAAAAAGGACATGTCCGCCAGAGTGACTATCTGCGGGGCGGGCTCGGCGGGCTGCTCAATAGCGAAGCACCTGCTAAACATAGGCTTTTCCGATGTAACGCTCGTCGACAGGGGCGGAATCGTCTGCGAGGGGGAGGACTGGCTTAACCCCGAGACGGAAAAGATGGCAAAGGTGACAAACCTCAGGCATATGCGCGGAAGCCTTGCCGACGCCATGCGGGGCGCGGACATCTTCATAGGCGTTTCGGCGCCGGGGATAGTCACCCCCGAGATGATAGCCTCTATGGCTCCCCGCGCAATAGCTTTCCCGATGGCGAATCCGGTGCCGGAGATAATGCCGGATCTCGCGCTTAAGGCGGGGGCGGAAGTGGTCGGCACCGGAAGATCCGACTTCATGAACCAGATAAACAACGTCCTCGCGTTCCCGGGGATCTTCCGCGGCGCTCTCGACTGCCGCGCCACCCGGATAACCGAGGAGATGAAAGCCGCGGCAAGCTTTGCCCTCGCCTCTTTGGTATCCGACGGCGAGCTTTGCGCGGAATATATAATTCCGCCGGCAACCGACAAGAGGGTGGCGGCCGCCGTCGCCGAGGCAACCGTAAAGGCGGCAAGAAAATGCGGCGCCGCAAGGATCTGACTGTAATAATTTAAGGGAGGTAATCGCCGATGGACAGGGGGAGCATTCTGTTTGTGTACAATCCCCGCTCGGGAATGCAGACCGGCATGACGGTCGGCAAAAAGCTGAACGATATAATGAATCTTTGCACGGCGGCGGGTTACGACGTGATATGCCACCCCACGCAGTCGAGGGGCGACTGCCTTGAAACGGTCAAAAGGCTCGGAAACACGGTAGACCGCGTCATCGTCGCCGGCGGGGACGGCACCCTGAACGAGGCGGTGAACGGAATTTTATCCGCCGGGATAACCTCGCCGTTCGGGTATATCCCCTGCGGCTCGACAAACGATTTTTCCCACTCGGTGGGGATACCCGTTCAGATAATGAAGGCCGCAAGAACCGCGCTCGAGGGCGTACCCTTTGCCTACGACGCCGGGCTTATGAACGACCGCTGGTTCACCTATGTTGCGGGATTCGGCGCATTCACCGACGTCACCTACACCACCCCGCAGGAGACGAAAAACGCGCTCGGCTATTTTGCCTATCTGATATCGGGGGCGGCCTCGCTGCCGAACATCACCCCCGTTCACATAAGATATGAATCGCAGGAAAAAATCGGCGAGGGGGATTATATCCTCGGGCTTATTTCAAACACCCTGCAGGTTGCGGGAATGAAAAATATCCTCCCCCGGGATATTTCCCTTGACGACGGGCTTTTAGAGGTGCTGCTCGTGAAAAATCCCCGAAACCCCATTGAGCTGAACAAGATCCTCACCTCGGTGATGAAGCGCGACTTCGGCGCCGACTGCTTCGACTATTTCAAGACCGCCGAAATATCCCTAAGCTGCGACGAGCCGCTTTCCTGGACGCTCGACGGCGAAAACGGCGGCGCCCACACCAAAACGCGCATCACCTGCCATAAGCAGGCGCTGAAAATAATCACGGCGGGGAAATAGGCTGCCGCCCGGCATAAATTTGACATTATTTGCGCGACGTGGTATAATGCCGTTTGCAGAGAGCTTTTGCGGTTCGGCCCCCGAAAGGGGGTGGCGGCGAATGGAAGAATTGATACTTATCGTTATTTTAGCGTTTATCGTTCTGGAAATATTCAAAACCATAAAAAAGTAACCGCCGGCACTGTCCAAAGCTAAGCGGTTACTTTTTTGTAATTGTGTTAGATAAGCTGAGCCGTTCGGCTCTCTGCCATTATTATAGCATTGTCTTATCTTTTTGTCAATACCCGGTTAGACGGAGGGAGCGTCCATTCCGCGCGCGTTATTAGCAACGTCACCGCAGGCGACATCTTGAAATTCTGATATCTGACCTCTGACATCTGTTTTCTTGATGCTCCCGTCTCAACCACCTGCGAGACCTATTTTTCCTGGGGCGGCCGCGCGCTCGGCGGCTGGGGAGAGATCATGAAAAATAAGTAAGCGCGCAAAATCAAAGCCGTCTGCTTTTGGGCAGGCGGCTTTTTTATTATCGGCTTTTGCTTTTGGGGCTGCTGCGGATCAGTAGCTCTTTACCGCGGCTTCCTCGGCTTTAAGCATCTTCGCGTAGCTGCGCATGTAGCTCTCGAAGCCCTCGACGTCCTTGGGATCGGGCTGTTCGGTTATCGCGCTCATTCCGGCGAAGACCTTTTCATCGAGGTAATCCTCAAGGCTCATGTCCTTGCCGTCGACGGCATATTTCGCGAGGATAGCCATGCCCCAGGCTCCGCCCTCGCCGGCGGTCTCCATGACCGAAACGGGGGTGCGCATGGCGGCGGCAAGAAGCTTCTGGCCTACGCCTTTTGTCTTGAAGTATCCGCCGTGGCCGAGTATCTTATCAATCTCGACATGCTCGGCGAGCAGAATATCAAGGCCGATTTTGAGGGTGGCGAGCGCCGAGAATAGATTGTTTCTTATGAGATTTGCAAGGTTGAATTCCGAATCGGGGCGGCGAAGGAGCATCGGCCTGCCCTCGTCGAGGTGGGTTATAGGCTCGCCGGAGAAATAGTTGCAGGAGGTGAGGCCGCCGCAATCGGGATCGCCGTTCATCGCGTTCATGAGAAGCAGATCATAAAGATCCGGCTTGCGCATCGGGTGGCCGGAGAGCTCGGCGAACTCCATGAAAATTTTCATCCAGGCGTCGAGATCGGTGCAGCAGTTGTTGCAGTGCACCATGGCGACTGGCGCGCCGCTCGGGGTGGTTACCATGTCGATCTCGGGATAGAGCTTTGAAAGCGACTTTTCAAGGACGATCATCGCAAAGACGGAGGTGCCCGCGGAGACGTTGCCGGTTCTGACCCTTACGCTGTTCGTGGCGACCATTCCCGTGCCGGCGTCGCCCTCGGGCGGGCAGACCGGCGCTCCCGGCTTAAGCGTGCCGGTGGGATCCAAAAACTTCGCGCCCTCGGCGGTGAGCGTTCCTGCGCTTTCGCCGGCAACGGCTATCTCGGGCAGAACCTCTTTAAGCTTCCAGCCGAAGCCCTTGGGGGCGACAAGGCCGTCGAAGAGGGAGATCATCTTTTCGTCGTAGCGGCAGGTTGAAGAATCTATCGGGAACATGCCGGAGGCCTCGCCCACGCCGACAACCTTTCGGCCGGTGAGCCTGTACTGGATATATCCCGCAAGGGTGAGTACGCTCTTTATCGCCGGAACGTGCTTCTCGCCGTTGAGGATAGCCTGATAGAGATGAGCTATAGACCAGCGCTGGGGAATGTTGAAGCCGAAGACCTCGGAGAGCTTTTCGGAAGCCTCGGCGGTGATGGTGTTCCGCCATGTTCTGAACGGCACAAGAAGGTTTTCCGAGGCGTCGAAGGGCATATAACCGTGCATCATAGCGCTGATGCCGAGGCCGTCGAGGCTGTCAAGTGTCTCGCCGGTCTTGGATTTGTAATCCGCCGCGACCTTTGCATAGGCGTCCTGAAGGCCGGTTTCAATGTCCTCAAGGCTGTAAGTCCAGACGCCGTTTTCAAGGCGGTTTTCCCAATCGTGCGCGCCCGAAGCGACCACCCCGGCGTCTTCGCCGATGATGATGGCCTTGATCCTTGTGGAGCCGAATTCAATTCCGAGATATTTTTTCATAATATTTTCCTCCTTTTATGACAGGTTCCTGTAAATGGTATCTATATTATATAATGTCCGGCCGAGAATGTCAAGGAAACCCGGGAGCGAGAATGCGCGGGAAAAATAAAAAGTTTTCGCCGGCCTTTTTCAAAAGGCCGCGCAGGTCGAGGGGCGCGAAGCCCCTCGTTGCGCTCCGCAGAGCGCGAAATCCCCCGTAGGACGCCGAGCAGGCGTCCTACGGATAATGCGAAGCGAAGCGCAGGACGGGGAGAAAAAACTGTCCGGTGGACAGTTTTTTCGCGGGGAGACCCTCGCCGGGGAGACCCTCGCCGGGGGTCTCCCCGGCGAGGCGCCACAGGCGCCTCGCAGCCCGGAAAAGGGCGCGGGGAAACCCGGTTATAGATATATCCTTTTGTTTGGCTGAGCCCAATGGGCTCGGCAGCAGCTGCGCGCAGCCGGTGCGACAACCGCCAAAGTCCGAGCGCAGCGTGGTTCCCCCCGGCGAGGCGCCACTGGCACCCCGCAGCCCGGAAAAGGGTGCGGGGGAAACTCCGCAGGGGATTGTCCCCGCTTTGCCGAGCAAGGCGAGGCAAATCACAAGCCTTTTTTGCCTTGCGCCCAATACTTCCTTCACTTTGCGCTCTTCACCCCAAAAAATCAGAAAAAAATTTAAAAAAATTTGCATTTGTTACGATTTTGTAATTGCTATTTTTTAAAAAGCGTGATACAATAGTGTTATCAATATGAAAATTGCGGGCGCAACCCCTTTGCCCGATTGGAGATAAGATAATCTATGGAAAAATTTGTTATAAGAGGCGGGAAGCCTCTTCGCGGCGAGGTAACAATCAGCGGCGCAAAGAACGCCGCCGTCGCGATAATTGCCGGAACAATTCTCTCGGACGAGCCCTGCCTTATCGAGAACGTCCCCGAGATAAGAGATATAAACATCTGCGTGAAGATCCTCTACGAAATGGGCGCCGGAATAAAGATAATCGGCAAGAACACCATTCGCGTCGATCCCCGCGGGATATCCGATCCCGTCGTCCCCTATGAGCTCGCAAGAGCATGCCGCGCCTCAAGCTATTTCCTCGGGACGCTTCTCGGGCGGTTCCACAGAGCCGACGTGCCTATGCCGGGCGGCTGTGATCTCGGCGACAGGCCGATAGATCAGCATCTCAAGGCGTTCAATCTTTTGGGAGCAACGCACACCATCGACGGCGGAAACGTCAGCCTGCGCGCCGACAGACTTATCGGCAGCCAGATCTATTTCGACGTAGTCACCGTCGGCGGAACGATAAACGCAATCTTTGCCGCCGTTAAGGCCGACGGCCTTACCGTCATTGAAAACGCCGCCAAGGAGCCCCAGATAGTTGACGTAGCCAACTTTTTGAATTCCATGGGCGCCGACATAATGGGCGCCGGCACCGACGTCATCAAAATCAGGGGCGTGAAATACCTAAAGGGCGTCACCTACGGCGTTATACCCGATCCCATTGAGGCGGGAACATATATGGTCGCGGCGGCGGCCACAAAGGGAGACGTCCTCATAAAGAACGTCATACCCAAGCATCTTGAATCCATAACCGACAAGCTTCGCAAGGCGGGAGCGTATGTCGAAGAATTCGACGACAGCATTCACGTCAGCTGCGACAGGCGCCTCATGAAGACAAGCTTCAAGACCCTGCCCCACCCCGGCTTCCCGACCGATATGCAGCCCCAATTCTCCACCATGCTCACGACCGCCGACGGGACAAGCGTTGTCACCGACAATATATTCGACAACCGATTCAGATATGCAAACGAGCTAAGGCGCTTCGGCGCCGACATCACCGTCGAGGGCACCACGGCCGTCATTCAGGGCATTGAGGAGCTGAGCGGCGCCACCGTCAAGGCCACCGACCTGAGGGCCGGCGCGGCGCTCGTCATAGCCGGGCTTATGGCCACCGGCACCACCGTCGTAGAGGATATCTACCACATCGAGCGCGGCTACGAAAACATCGACGAAAAGCTTCGGGCGCTCGGCGCGGACATTATCCGCTCGAACGATTTCGATTCAAAGCGAATGGCGGTATGATCGGCCTTGCCGTCTGCGGAATGAACGGTGCGGGGAAGTCCTCCGTCGCCAAGGCGCTCGCAAACGCCCTCGGGCTGCGGCATCGACGACCTCATCTCGGCGGTTTTCTGGCCGGAGGCGCCGAAAGACCTGAGAATAGAGCGTATCCGCAAGAGGCATTTTGACCGCTACGGCGAGAGGCCGATATCGGAAAACGTCAATATTATTTTAGACTATATAAATAAGCATAGCGAGCTGTCCCCATGACAGCTTTTCTTTTGAAAGGAAGAAGAAATTGGCAAGAATTTACCCGCTTTTTTCCTCGAGCAGCGGCAACGCCCATTTTATCGGCACCCCCGAGGGAGGCATACTTATCGACGCGGGCGTGAGCTGCAGGCGGCTCGCGTCGGCGCTGAGGCTGAACGGAATCGAGCCGCAGGCGGTGCGCGCCGTATTTGTCACCCACGATCATTCCGACCACATCGGCGGGCTGAAGACATTCACAAAGTGCTTTAAGACGCCGGTTTACGCCTCGGCGGGAACCCTTAGCTACCTCGAGCGGCAGGAGATGCTCTGCGGGTGCCGGGCGGAGGTTGTCGGCGAAAGCGGCGCCGAGGCCGGCGGATTTTTCGTCACGGCGTTTCACACTCCGCACGATGCGCTTGAAAGCGTCGGCTTCAAGATACATACCCCCGACGGGAAGATCTGCGCCGTCTGCACCGACCTCGGGCACGTCACCGAGGAGATCGACAGGAAGCTTTCCGGCTGCGGGCTGGTGCTTTTGGAATCCAACTACGATGAGAATATGTTAAGAATGGGGCCGTATCCCTATCCATTAAAAAAGCGGATCGCCTCGCCGAACGGCCATCTTTCGAACCGCGACAGCGCCCGCGAGGTGAAGCGGCTGATCGAATCGGGCACGAGGAGGATTATCCTCGGCCACCTGAGCCGCGAGAACAACACCCCGGCGGTCGCCGAAAGAACCCTTGAGGAGACCCTTGGCGGGGAAATCATCAGAAACCGCGACTACATGCTTACCGTGGCCCCGGTGGAAACCTCCGGCCTGAGCATATCCTTTTAGGGGGCGGTGAAAATGACAGCAGTAAATATAGTCTGCGTGGGAAAGCTCAAAGAGGCCTACTGGCGGGACGCCTGCGCGGAATATTCAAAGAGGCTATCGGCCTACTGCCGCTTTTCGGTGGCCGAGCTTGCGGAGGCGAGGCTGGGGCAAAATCCCTCGCAGGGCGAGATAGCCGCCGCGCTCGCCGCCGAGGCAAAATCGATAGCGCCCTATCTCGGGGCAAAATCGGCTCTGAATATTGCGCTGTGCGTTGAAGGAATCCAGATTTCAAGCGAGGATTTGGCCGGGAGGATCTCGGACGGCGCGGTCTCGGGGATAAGCACCGTGAACTTTTTTATCGGCAGCTCCTTCGGGCTCGACCCCGGGGTAAAGTCCGCCTGCGATTTAAGGCTGAGCCTTTCAAAGATGACGCTCCCCCACCAGCTTGCGAGGGTGGTGCTCTGCGAGCAGATATACCGCGCGTTCACGATAATCGCCGGCGGGAAATATCATAAGTGAGATTGAGTTTAGCTCCCCCCCTGTTGCCGAAACGGCGGGGGAGTTTTTATTTGCCTCGCTTGCTCGGCAAAGCGGGGAGCGATGCTGTGCTTGCGCTTTTACGCATTCGATAAGCACCACACCAAGAGTGCCTCGCGAGCTTCGATTTTATGGGACGCCTTTGGGAACACGCCCCTCCCCTTGAGGCCGCGGTCGCGCCGTTCGCCGCAAGGTGAACGGCCGGGTGACGGGGTGGAACCCCCTCTCCCTCCGCGAGGGAGAGGGGGCAGGGGGTGAGACAGGCACGCAACGCGAAAGTATTCTGCAAAATCGCACTTTGGTTTTGCGTTGCGCTGCAAAGCCGCCTCGGCACCGCCTCGGGTTTGCTGACGCAAACACCGGCTTTGCCAAACTTTCCTGCGAAGGTTTGAAAAGGCCGGCGAAAACTTTTTTCTATACATGTGGCGTTGCCACGTTGTCATGCTTTGCTCTAACGCCGGAATGATTAAATTCTGTGCAAAAAACAAAAAAATATGAAATTTCCTCTTGACTTATCGGCGCGGGTAGTGCATGATAAAGGTGCGGCCGAAGGCTGCGAAAATCACACGTCCGCACGGCCTGAAAGGAGAACAGCTATGAGCGATAAAATTTTCGTCCCGGTCAACCCGAACGCCTCGGAGGGCGTCAGAAACGTAATGAAATATCTTTCGGATATTTCGGGAGAAAAAATAGTCACCGGCCAGCATACGCAGACGATGGATCAGGCGGAGCTCCACTACATAGAAAAGGTCACCGGCAGACAGCCCGCGCTTTTGGGCTTCGAGCTTCTGTCCTATTCGCCGAACATAAACTATCTCGACACCGACGGAGAGTGCATGGACGAGGTCGAGAGAAACTACGGAACCCTTAAGCACGCCTGGAAATGGGCCGAGCAGAAGGGGCTTATCACCTTTACCTGGCATTGGTTCTCGCCGCTCGGCGGGCGCTCGAAGTCATTCTTCACAAGAAACACCGACTTTGACGCTTCTAAGGCGATTATCGACGGAACGCCGGAAAACCGGGCGCTTTTATCCGACATGGACTGCATGGCGGGGCTGCTGAGGCCGTTTTGCGACCGCGGCGTGCCTATTCTCTGGAGACCGTTTCACGAGGGGGACGGCGGCTGGTTCTGGTGGGGAGCAAAAGGCCCCAAGACCGTCAAAAAGCTGTTCAGGATAATGTATAAGCGCTATACCGATCTGCACCGCCTCAACAACCTTATATGGGTGTGAAACGCGCCCCTGCCCGAGTGCTATCCCGGCGACGACGTAACCGACATAATCTCGCGGGACATGTATCCCGCCCCGCACGACCACACCGCGCAGGAGGAAAAATATTACGAGCTTTTAAAGATCACCGAGGCCAAAAAGATAGCCGCCATCGGTGAGACGGGCATTCTGCCCGACGTTGACGCCATTCACGGCGGCGGCATCGGCTGGACGTATTACATGACCTGGTCGGGAAAATTCTGCCTCGGCGAGAAGGCGAACCGCAACGATTATTTAAACGCCCTCTATCACAACCCCTGGGCGGTCACCAAGGAAGACCTGCCCGAGCTATACTGAGAACCCGCCCCGCTTCGCGTGGCGGGTTCTGCAAGGCGTGGGTATATTTTTTTATTTGCCTCGCAAAGCTCGGCAAATTGGGGGAAACCCTTAACAAGGTTTTCCCCCACAACCCTTTTCCGAATGCGATGCGCCGCAGGCGCATCGCCGGGGGAACCCCCGACGAGGGTTCCCCCGGCCCGAAACAGTCCACCGGACTGATTTCGGGCTCCCCTTCCTGCGTTTTGTTTTGCATTTTCCGGAGCGTGCCTGCTCGGCCCGCTCCGGAAAGTTCCGCGACTTCGGTCGCGGCCAGAGGCTCCTCGCCTCTGGACTCTCGCAAACCTTTTGAAAAAGGTTTGATCGAAAACTCTTCTATTTAGTTGGCCTTATTCTCCCCTGATCTCGCTGAAATTCTCCGATTCGATCCGCCAACTCGTGCCGTCAGGGCCGGTCTTTTTAAAGCCGATTTCCTGCACGTAAAATGCCGTGTCGATTTCGCCGCTGCCTCCGGTGAGAAGCTTTACCGTAAAGCTGTCCGCCGAAGCCTCCGTCACCTGCCAGACGGCGTTTTGCCGCACCGCATTGCCGCCGGCAAAGCCGGTTGTATAAAGCTTTCCGTCGATGTCGGCGTAGTATTCAAATCCGCGGTACTTGTCGGCGGGCTCGCCGGTGAATGTTTCGTCGATGAGGCCGTACCAGCTTTCGGCGCTGAGGAAAGCCGGGTCGGCGACCTCGTAGAACGGGTAAACGCTCCCGTCGGCAGTCATTCTCTCAATATAGTTTTCGGGATCCGAAAGATTGAACTCCACCCCCGGCGCGCCGACGTTCAGCGAGCTTCTCTCACTCTCCATTATAAAACGCCTGTTCATAAGCAGGTTGATAATCTCATCTGTAGAAATATCCGGCTTTTCGGCAAACTCGCCGAAGGGGTCGTCGTTGACGCACAAAAACTGCGGCGTCTGAATGTCATATGATAAATCGTCAAAATAGGGGATCATATTGCGGTCGGCGTACGCTATCCGCCAGCCGTCCTGAGTTTTCATGACGGTATACCAGCAGACGAGCCTTGTGTG
The DNA here is from genome assembly GCA_947625615.1 of uncultured Clostridia bacterium. GTDB lineage: Bacteria > Bacillota > Clostridia > Oscillospirales > Ruminococcaceae > Faeciplasma. The sequence goes on from CANQPB010000006.1 coordinate 78,448, forward strand.
AAGCGTGAGCTTGTCGCCGTCGTTGGGAGCAAACCGCGCGATCATGTCTATTCTGCCCTCCTCGGGGGAGCAGCTTCTTATAGTCGTGCCCTCTAAACGGTATTCGGCCTCAAGGCTTCCGCCCAGCGGGGAGACATAAATTTTGCCGTCGCTTTCAACCGCACGCTCTCTGAAATCCTCGGTGTAGATCTTATCCTCTTCGGCCAAAAACGCCGAAAAATCACCGTTAAAGGGGTCGTTTTTAAGCTGCATGAATACGCCGTCGGTTTCGTGAATTAAAAGCTCGTCGGGGTCAAGGTTCCCGGCATAGTGTGTGAGATTATAAAAATCCGCGTCCCGCCCGATGAGCTCCCTCAAAGCGTTACCGTCGAGCTCCAGCATTTCGGTCTCGGAAGTGTTGATATCATAAATAAAGTAAAATTCGTTTCCCTCGGGATCGCACGCCGTGAACTGCAAGGCCGAATCGTTCAGCCATTTGAAGCCGTTCGCCATGACTTCATACCCCTCCGGCGGGTCGATGCGTGTCTCCTTAGATGAGTAAAGATCAAAAAGCCATATCGCACCCAAATCGTAGCAGTTAGAGCTGTCGGTTATAATGTCGCCGTCGCAGAATTTGTTGGAATAGTAGGCGAGTGTCGGCTTTTCGACGTTGCCGCGTTTGCCGTTTAAAATGCAGCCGTCGCACCAAGAAAGCGTGGTGGTCTTGCCCGTTATCGAATTGTAGAACTCGTCGGGGGTGTGGCCCGAAAGCTCATCGGGCAGCAGCGAGGTTGCCGAGAGGTCGTCGGTGTTGACAAGATACTGCCTCGTCATTCCGCTCAGTTTGGGGTCGCCGACGGCGACGATAAGCTCGTTACCCGAGAGCATGATCACCCTGTTTTTTGATTCGACAAGGTAGATCTCGCCGTAAAAATCGCGACAAACCGTGAGGTTTACGCTGCCCTCCGGCAAATCAAGCTCCACGTCCTCCAAGGTGTATTTCGGTATCTGCGGCTCGGCGGGGATCTCCTCGCCGACTGGTTCGGTGTCCTTCTCGGCGGGCTCAGGATCGTTGACCGAGGGGGTGCCGTCTGCCGAGCAGCCCGCGGCCATGATAAGCATAGCCGCCGCAAGCAGAATGGATAAAATTTTCATCTGTATAAAACTCCTTTCGCAGTCTCAGCGTAAACTGATTATACCGCCGGCAAAAAATAATGTCAATAGAATTATCTAATCTGTTACCGAATTGTAATTGTGCATTTCCGCCCGCCCGGTAAGCTTTAAGATACCGTCCGCCGCAATTTCGGTGACATCGCCGACAAACCTGTCCGCCCCGTCGGCGCGAAGATAAAGGTATGGCCGTGTGTCTATATCCGGCCATTCGGCGGAATAAAACCTTTCTATCCGCTCGCGGGTCACGTCAAAGGCGTCGGAGCCGAAGATAGGCAGATATACGTTCGGGAAGTTTTTTGCGGCCGTGAATATTCGGTAGGCCTCAAGATCGGGGTGGGCGCGAAGGTATAAAAAATCGAGGCCGTACCAGTCGCCCTTTAATTTGTTTATCAGCCCGGCGTGATCTTTAAGATTCTCCTCGGCATGCTCTGAAAGCGCGGGGTGGACGATTTTATAAGACCAGTAAAAATCGGTGAGCAGGTGGCAGTAATATCCGAGATAAAAGGAAAGCGCGGCGGGGGAGTAATCTTTGATTTTTTCGGGAGGGAGGTATTCCCCCGCAAATTTTTCGTAATCCGCCATTTTATAGCCGTCAAAGAGAGACTGAAAGTGGGACACGCTTTTCGGGGGATCGTATCCGCCGGCGGCGTTCGGCAGGCCGCTGTCCGGCGCGACGTTGCCGAAGACGAATTCGGTTTTACATAAGCCTCCGAAGCTTTTCAGGAGATTTTCCGCGATCCGAAAATGAATTATCCAAGAAGCCATTGACATTTCCCCCTTTTTGGATTATTATACTGTTTACCGAAGAAAGTGTCAATACACAGAATGGAGCATAAAAATGGCGGATCAGTTCATGAGATCGGAGCTTATTTTCGGCGCCGAGGCGATAAACCGGCTGAAATCGGCGCGGGTGGCGGTTTTCGGAATAGGCGGAGTAGGCGGATATGCCGTCGAGGCGCTGGCGCGCGGCGGAGTGGGCGCGCTCGACCTTATCGACGGAGACAGCGTCAGCCTGACCAACTTAAATCGCCAGATAATTGCCCTGCATTCGACGGTGGGAATGCCGAAGGCGGAGGTCGCAAGGCGGCGTGTGCTTGACATCAACCCGGAGTGCAGGGTGAGGGCGTGCGAGCTCTTTTTCGCCGGTGAAAACGCCGGGGAGTTCAATTTTAAGGACTACGACTATGTTGTCGACGCGATAGACAGCGTCGGCAGCAAGCTTGATCTCATATCTGCCTGCGCAAAGGAAAACGTGCCGATAATCAGCGCGATGGGCGCCGGCAGCAAGCTCGACCCGACGGGATTTGAGGTTGCGGACATCTATGAAACGTCGGTCTGCCCGCTTGCGAGGGTGATGCGCCGCGAGCTGAAAAAGCGCGGCATAGACCGTCTTAAGGTTGTGTATTCCAAGGAGCAGCCCGCCGAACCCGACGCCGCCGCAGCCGAGGCATGCGCCGCCGAGGGGGATCTCAAAGCGGGCAGGGTGCCTCCCGGAAGCGTTTCTTTCGTGCCGCCGGTCATGGGACTTATCATCGCGGGCGAGGTGATAAAGGACATCATATCCGCGGGGGAGCAGCGATAGAGATCCGAAAAAAATTTAAAAAAGGTATTGACAAACCCCGCGCGATTTGATATAATCACACTGTTACCACCAAAAATTGAATATGAGGGTATAGCTCAGCTGGTAGAGCACCTGCTTGACGTGCAGGGGGTCATAGGTTCGAGTCCTATTATCCTCACCAAGTTTAAGGGTCAAAATAGATGAAACCCTGTAAAATCCCGTAAACAAAGCGTTTGCGGGAATTTTTGTATGTAATTTCAGCTTATAATTTTATAGATGAAGTCGAGCAGCTGAAAGGAAATGAACCGGATCCAAACGGGTTTGAAATCGAATAATCACCAAGCCAAGTTATGACTATCATAGCTTGGCTTTTTTATTTTTCCGAAAGGAGGGTATATGCTATATGTAAACCTAACAACACCCGAGCAGAACGTCAAGATAAAAACACCCTTTTTCTCGGAAGCGATTCGTGACTATCTGCTCCATATCGGCGTTCCCGAAAATCTTTCACGGATTAAGCTGTCAAATAAGGAAGACAGCCCGATCAGAATCACCCTGTCAGGCGAGACTGAGTATGACAGACACCTTGCGAAAATCTTTTCACCGCTGAATTCTTTGTTTGAATTGAATATGACAATCCAAGCACTTGAAGATCTTGACCTGCGTATCAAAGATAACATCACAAATAATATTGTGAAAGACAAATACTACTCGCTCCGTGAGCTAAGACAAGGCCTGCGGAGCGAGTTTTTGTCTTTGGGAGATGTTTCGGAGGTCTTTTATTTCCCGATTTCGGGAATTATATACTTCGACGATGACTGCCGGTATTATGACATTGCCTCGGTGGAAGAACTGTTAAATAACGAAGACATCATCAGGGAACACCTTCATACTCTGCCGTTTGCAAGCGGTATTTTTATGCATGAATGTTACGAAGGTCTTGGCAGGGAAAAACTCACTTATGCTGAATGGGACGTTGAGGAATGGGAAGGCGCACTCTACGGCTCAGTGTCGGCGAGATTCACAGAGCCGCTTAATGCAGACGAAACCGAATCATTTAAGGATTGGATTTTTCACGAAAACGCTGAACGCTTCGGGGCATTGGTCGGCGACACGGATATACTCACCGAGGAAGGGATACTTAATCTGCGTCTTTGGAATTCGGAGGGGTATTTTATCCTATCTTACGGCGAAATGCTCAGATATGTCTATCATAGAGATGACATCGCATTTGCAGGTTAATCTTTCGGTCAGGGTCAGGGATCGGAAGAACTAAATATATTTGATGAAAGGAAGATCAGTATGATTAAAGCGATAATCACTGCAGAAGGACAGACAAAAGAGTTTGAATTTCCACTCAACCGAGAAACGGAATATTTTTCGCAACTCAAAGAAATGGGCGTGCTCATGCCGCTTTGGGCTGTGAAGGTTTCAAACGCCGAACACGCTTTCCCGAAGGTCACGCTCACCTCTGATTCGGACTTCGGCGCACATCTTGTAAAGCTGTTTGACGGCTGCACGCTCGGAGAGGTCAATGATATGACGGAGGCTATTTTAAAAACTCGCGAAGATATTCGCACTGAGCTTGAACAGGACATTATTCACGATCAATATATCTCCCCGGAAGAAGTGTATGATAGCATTCACGAAATGACATACAGCCTCGGAAGCGTTACCGAAACTTATTATTTCCCTCTTTCGGGAGAGATTTACGATCCCGAATACGACGGAGCGTTTGAGATTGACAACTATACAATGCTCGGCAATTTAGGTCTCATTTCCGAAAGGCTTGCCTGTTACATCGGTCGGGGCGAAAACATGGCAAGCTATTTTGACGGCGCAGGTCACGAAAAGGTGCTCCTTGCTGATTGGGGATTTGCCGAGTTAAACGGTGTTCTCTACGGAAAGGTAGACGCGAGGTTGACCGAGCCCTTTATTCGCGAAGAAAAAGAGGCTTTCAGGGATTGGATTCGCGGTCAGAACAGCGACGGACTCGGAGAGGGCTTTGAGCAAAGGGAGATCAGAACCGAGGATGGCGACCTGTATGTATCTTTCTGGCACAGCGGGAATGATTACTTTGTCTACGATCAGAACGAGATGTCAGCGTACTTAAATCAAAATATGAGCCTGGGAGGAATGTGAACATGGCAGTTGTATTTTCAAAGGTAACACTGACCGCCGAAACCAAAAAGGATTGTCTGCAATTTTTAGTCGGAGGAAATCCGAGGGAGTTTAACGACCTTAAAGGTTGAACCTTTTTTGATAACTATCTCAAATCAATCGACGAGGATATAAAAATCAAAGTTCACGCTGACGCTTACATTTACGGCGAGGGTGAAAGAGTTGCCGCCACCCCCTGCGAGGTTGCGTATATGTATAAGCGAATCGAGGGTGACCCGAATTTTCTCAATTCAAGATGTACGGTCATAGATAAAACGGACTTTACGTTTCTGTGGTAAATATTCCAAGGAGGTTTTTATGAACGAGTGGCAGAAAACTCACAATAAGGTCAAGATGTATAAGGAACTTTACCCTAAAGGTACAAGGGTGATGCTCCTGCATATGGGAGATGATGATCCGAATCCCGTTGAGGACGGAACGAGAGGTACAGTGGTTGCGGTAGATGATATAGGAACAGTCCACTGCATCTTTGACAGCGGCCGCTCATTGGGGCTTGTTCCCGATGCGGACTCTTTCAGAAGACTTACCGAAGCTGAGCTGGCGGAGGAACAGACCGAGCAGCCGGGAGGAATGGAGATGGGAATGTAGAGTGCGGAAAATAAGATACTTAGATATGTTCGCCGGTATTGGGGGCTTTCGGTCGGGGCTAACCAATGCCGGCGATTTTTTATGCCTGTGGGTTGGCGCGAGATAGATAAATACGCACAAAAAGCCTACAGGGCAATGTATGAAACGGAAGGTGAATACTTTTGTGAAGACGCAAAACGAATTGATCCCGATGACTTGCCGAGCATTGATCTTATCTGTGCCGGATTTCCTTGCCAGAGCTTCTCGTTGGCAGGAAAGCGTCTCGGATTCAGAGATACGAGAGGCACTCTGTTCTTTGAAGTTGCCGGGATTCTTAGAAAGAAACGGCCTCCGTTTTTACTTCTGGAAAACGACCCGGGCTTGTTATCGCATGACCAAGGCAGGACACTTGAAACCATCTTCTCCGTGCTTGTTGAAATGGGGTACAGTATCGAATGGTGTGTGCTTGACAGCCAATACTTTTACGTCCCACAGCAAAGAAAGCGGCTGTTCATTGTCGGATTTCTTGATGGAAGATGTGCCGGAAAAGTATTTCCTGTCAGAAACGGCGGTGCGAAAAATCTGCAAAAACTCATTGAAGGATCGCAGGGGTGTCGGGTATACGATCCTTCAGGTGTCACCTGCACTCAATGTGCAAGCTCAAACAAGAGAGACCGAAACGCTTGCTTTTCGGGAAGCGGAGGAGCAGCGGAGCGAGTGAGTCCCGACGTTTATGTCGGGACGAGCGATACGGAGCTTGCGACGACGAGGGGCGACAAGACCGGGCTCTACTTCATAGATATGAACCCCGCTCCGGGCTTTACCGAGGTTGCAAGGTGCATTACCGCCCGTCAGGATTCCGGAATAAGCAACCGTAAGGGCGAACACTCGGGGGTTTTTGTCGAGGAAGCTCCGAGGGCTATTCTTACGCCCGAAAAGGGAAAGACCAGGCAGAACGGCAGACGGTTCAAAGAACCTGATGAGCCTATGTTCACCATAACAGCTCAAGACCGACACGGGGTTATTCACCGCGGAAGAATACGAAAACTTATGCCCATAGAATGCTGGCGGCTTCAGGGCTTTACCGATGAGCAGTTTAGTAAAGCCGCCGCACTCGGTCTTGCCGACAGCCATCTGTATAAAATGGCCGGAAACAGCGTGACAGTAACGGTCATAACGGCAATAGGTCTTAGAATCGCCGAGCTTTGCGAAGAATTTAACATTTTGAAGGAGGAATGATATATGCCTAATAATGTGACGAATATAATCAAGTTTCAGGGCAAAGATGAGCAGATAAAAAAACTGTTGGAAGAAGTCAGGGACGACGAAGAAGGTATAGGTTCAATAGATTTCAACAAGCTCATACCTATGCCCAAAGAGCTTGACATCACGGCAGGTTCTGTAACAGACAAAGGACTAAGGGCGTATAAGGATTTTGTGTCTGTTTACACTCTCGAAGGTGCTATAACAGGTCGGGATTTGCTCAACATACCGAAAGAGAGCGAAAATGTGTTCCGTCAGCGCAGGTCGGATATAACCGACGAAGAATGGAATAACGGAAGAACTGCGTTTCAGAATATAATAAAGTACGGCGCGCCGACTTGGTATGACTGGTGCATAAAAAACTGGAATACCAAATGGAATGCATACGGCTTTGACAAGTGCGACGACAAGAATGTTCTGTCGTTTCAGACCGCCTGGAGCGCTCCTGTTCCGGTTATAGACAAGCTCGCAGAAAAATATCCGGATCTTCTCATTGTGCATAAGTGGGCTGATGAGGATATAGGTAACAACTGTGGCGAGCGGCACTATGTAGGCGGGGTGGCGGTCGTGGATTGGGTTCCCGAAACACGAAAGGAAGCGATAGAGTTCGCGGCGGGGGTTATGAGTGCGGAGCCTATAGATTGGGGGCTGTACTTGAACGGCGCCGGCACGGATTACATCTATCCGTCGGAAGACGAGCTTGATGTAATTGAAGTTTTAGGACGCAAGGCGCTGTTTTCAAACGGACGGATTACAGATGACGAAGTTCCCGCAGGATTGCACTGCTACCGTCTTCGTGAATCCGACGACGGAGATCGTTTCGCATCTCTTGAACCCAAGGTTATTGTAAACTTCGGCGGCACGGTCATAACCTACGGCGAGGTTGATTTCGGTGAAAAGGGTTATATAGGCTTTACCGAGGACACCGAGCCGAACTTCCTCGGCGATAAAATGACAATAGAAGATTTTTTAACACTCGGATACAGCAATCAGGAGGATTTACAGATATGCTGAACTTTTTTATAGGATTATTTTTAGGCGGCTTCGTCGGAATCTTTACTATGTGCTTGGTGCAGATAAACAGAGGAGAGGATGATGAGCGTTGAACAGCTTCATCAGCTGGATAGGCGGTAAAAAGGCTCTTCGGGACGAAATTCTCGCCCGCTTTCCCCTGAACTATTCAAGATATATAGAGGCTTTCGGAGGCGGTGGGTGGGTTTTATTTCACAAGCCTGCAGGAAATGACTTTGAGGTATATAACGATCTCAATCCGAATCTTGTCAATCTTTACAGGTGTGTTAGGGAACACCCCGAGGAGCTCATTGAGGAGCTTACATATTCCTTGAATTCAAGAGCGGATTTTGAGTATATGAGAAAAACTCTGAAGTCCGGAGCCGAAATACCCGACATTCGGCGGGCGGCGTATTTCTATCAGCTTATAAGATACAGCTATGCCTCGTCGGTAGACAGCTTCGGAGGGCAGCCTCACTCGATGTGGTCTAACTTTCCTCTTATTCGCGAGGCCTGCGCAAGGCTTCAGAAAGTGGTTATCGAAAACAAGGATTTTGAAAAGCTCATCAGGCAGTACGACCGCCCCGACGCGTTCTTTTACTGCGATCCCCCGTATTTTCACACTGAGGATTATTATGACGATGTAAACTTTACCGAAAAAGACCACGAAAGGCTGGCAGGCGCTCTTTGCAATATGCAGGGGCGCTTTTTGCTGTCATATAACGACTGTCCCGAAATCCGTGAGCTTTATTCAAGGAAGGGAGTTTACATTGAAGCGACGGAGAGACTCAGCAACATTGCCCAGAGATATGAGGGAGGTAAGATGTATGCGGAGCTGCTGATCTCAAATTATGACACTTCGGAGAGAATTTCATCATTCGGTCAGATGACATTTTTTGATCTCGAAAGCAGCGAGCAGAGTCTTTCGGACAGAAAGATTATCCGGGCTTCGGGAGAAGAAACGAAAGAAGCAAAAGAACAAGGAGGTGCTAAAGAGTGAGCGCGAAGATAAACATAACCGTCGATGTCCCGGAGGAGTTGTTATTCGCCGCAAATGTTTCGGAAGAAACAGTATTTGAATGCTATTTCGAGGACGGAAGGATTCGCATTTCAAGCCTTTCGGACGAGGAGCTTGACAATGCGCGCTGCAACGGAAATCTTTCCGACTGCGAGGGATGCAGGAATTTCTGCAGGAGATTGAGAATCTGCATGTGCGGAATGATTGAAGATAAAGACAGAGAATAAACGGAAGGAGGGATAAGGTGGGAAAACACGAACCTTTGTATAAATATCCGCTCAGTTACGCCGTCTCTTGGGGAGAGAAAGATAAATGGCGCAAAAGCTACAGAGAAAACATCGTCTGCGCTAACGATATCGAAAAAGCTATCGCCGAAAATTACGACGGCGAGCGACTTAATACCGACTGTGTAAAAGCCCTTATAGACAAGCACGGTTTTTCAAGGCTCAACTGGGTTTTGGGTGCCACCGTTCTTGAACACATATGCGACGGCAGAATCTCCGACGAAAACAAGCAATGGGCGAGAAAGATCGGCGCCGTTGCAGAGAATCTTCGTATAGATTTCTGTGTGAACTCACACCCCGGGCTTGTTAATCTGCTTGTTGACAGCGCACGAAAGCAGTGGCAGGAGTTGGGGCTTTATGACAGCTCGCACTGTATTTCCGAAAAGGAAGGCAGAATAGACTATACAGGCAGAATAGTCGTCCTGAAAGCAGAAAAGCTCTCAGACGAGTATCTGAATCCCGATTCTCAGCTGTTTTATGCCGAGACGGGTTTTGGCTGTAAGCCCGATTCGAACGGCAGAAAAGTGTTTGGGAGGTTTTTGGACACCGACGAGCAGACATATATCTTTAGAAGCGAAATTGCCGGCGCTCTTAAAGACGAGAACATTCCCGACTGGGCAAAGCTAAAAGTCGAGGAATTTCAACAGCATAATGAGATGAAGATGGAGGGAATGTAAAATGACTGCAATGATAAACGCGAAAGTAAGAAGTATCAACGGAAATGCGTATGTGGGTTTAAACAGTCTTGATGGACACCCGAGCCTTTTTAACCGTGCGCAGAAAGAAACGGAGGAAACAGCATGAGGATACGACTTTACCAGATAACCGAGAACAGATACTCGAAAGAGCGCTTTCTCGGTTATGATGAGACAAAAGCTGCGACAGGAGAGCCGAATCCACACCACTACAGCGAAACCTTTAACGGAGAGGTGGACTGCAAGACTCTCGAGGAGATATATAAAAGATTCAATACCGACCGACCCTGTGTGTTTCGCTCTTACAGTCTAAGCGTTTCGGACATCGTTCAAGTCCTTGACGGAGAGGAGAAAGGTGTTTATTTCTGTGACAGCATAGGCTTCAGAAAACTTCAAAACTTTGATTCGGACTTGGTTGAGCCGCTCAAGGGAATAAGGGTTCTTGCAATCGAGCCTCACAAAAAGCCGTATGAAGCCCTGCACCCGAACAATCTCAGACAGTGGCAGATGTCCGTTCAGGGGTATATTGAAGTTACATATCCGTTTGACGACGGGACTGTTTTCATTTCAAACGAAGAAGCCAAGCTTCGCGGTTTGGAAGGCAACAGACGCATAAATGGCGACATTTACTGCGGAAACATTATTATAGCCGCAGAAAAGGGTGATGATTTCGGTGACCTTACAGACGAACAGGTTGCAAAGTACAAGGAGATGTTTTCACAGGATGAGTCGTTTACACCCAAAGAGATTGCGGATTCTTTAAATATGACCTTTTATACATTTTAATGTCTGAAAGCCCCGCCCGTGCAGGGCTTTTAATAATTCTGCATCAGGAGGTGAAATCTATGAGCAATAAGGTAAGTTCACTCAGAATTCTGAATTACGGCAAGATCAAGGCGATATGCGATATTGTGATCGCCGATGCTGTCGTAGTTCACGGTGTAAGGGTGGTCGAGGGAAAAGATGGTCTGTTTGTTTCCTTCCCTTGTGAGAGAAAAGTCGATTGGGAAGGCGTTGTCAGGCACTATGACATCGTACACCCCATAACTGTCGAGGCGAGGGACGATCTGACCGAAACCGTTCTTGGCGAGTACCGCAGACAGGACGAAGGCTTAAACAAAAATACGGCGCAGGAGGGATGACCTCTGCAAAAATCTAAAGAAGGAGTGACCAAATGAAAAAGTTTATTAAAATCTTAACGGCTTTCACCATTGCAGCGGTTATAGTTTCGGCGATGTCCGTGACCGCTTTTGCTGCGACAACCTCTGCCGGCGGAGGCGGAGATGTTGCGAGCGCAATCGAGGACACATGGGACGCCGCAAAGGGACAGATAAAACAGGTTGTAAACAATGTCGTCTTTCCCGTTATCGACGTTGTGCTTGCGGTTCTGTTTTTCGCAAAAGTGGCAACGGCGTATATGGACTACCGAAAGCACGGGCAGTTTGAGTTTACAGCACCGGCAATTCTCTTCGCCTGCCTCGTCTTCTCAATGACCGCTCCGCTCTACATTTGGAGCATTGTAGGCATCTGATGTCTTTCGAGCAGTTGATTATAAAACACCGATTCTCGGACAGATGCTTTAGGGAGGTGATTGTTTGGATTGGCTCGGGAGTCTGCTGAGCGGCATAGGCGATGCAATAGGCAACGCATTTACATCGATCTGGGATACGCTTACATCATCGATTTGGGATCTTTTGATCGAGTGGATATATAACGCCATATACAGCGCAATAGCGGATTTCTTCACGCTTATGGGTCAGATGGGAGCAGAGTTCTTCGACCTGCCGTGGATAGCGGCGTGCCTTCGGTTCTTCTATCTGTTCGGCTGGGGAATGTTTATCGCCGGTCTTGTTGTGGCTGTCTTTGATACAGCAATAGAATACCAATCTATGGGGAGATTCAATATCAAAAGACAGGTCATGCCGTTTTTGTACGGCTTTTTGGCTGTAAACCTTTTTACCACTGTGCCCGTAAGACTCTACACGTTTTGCATTACGCTTCAGAATACATTTTCAAAAGAGCTTACAGGAGTATTCGCCGGATATATGGGCTCAACGACAAGCGTCGCAGAGGTTGCGCTTAGCGCCATACAAGTTCTGAGCGGTATGCCGTCAATCTTCAATCTACGGTGAGCTTGCATATCTTGCAGTAAGACCTACGAATATATCTGTATTGTCGAGGTCGAGCATTTCAACCAAGATTCATCACCTGACCGATTTACTGTCTGCACAGCCGGACATTGAGATAATCTGCACCGACGCCAAAGAGAGCTTTGAAGAAAACAAGCTCAATCTGACCGAGCTTGCGGAGAGCGAAAAGAACCGAAAAGTTCGCAACCTTATTTCAAGGGATATATTCTTCCTCGACGAGATACAGATTGAGATGTCTACATCCCGCGAGTTTTTATTCGTTATCCGCTTTAGGGACGAGAGCGCAGAGCAGTCATTGGTTGGTCTTAATAGGATTGAGAAGATGATCAACGAACAAGGCTTTGAGTGCTCAAGGCTTGGCAGAGAGGACATCAAGAGAATACTTTCAAGATACTTAGGTGTTATGACCGCCGACCGGCAGATTGAGGACTACGACGGGGATAATGCGTTATGAAATCAGCTTACAGAGCCGTTTTGCAGGTAGAAAGACATCGGCAAAAATATGGCGGGATTTGAGAAAAAACAGTTGACTTATGACTTCTTTCAGTCTATTATGTGTTTGCGAAAAGTAAGAATTTGTCAGATGTGAATTCAAAGGAGCGTGATTTTATGAGAAAAACTGCTATTTCAATACTGTTCGTATTGTTGATGTTACTGCTTTCGGGGTGCGGTC
>CANQPB010000007.1 GCA_947625615.1 uncultured Clostridia bacterium
GTCACCGAGACCGACAACGAGGGCTACACGGTCGAGAGCTACGGCTCCACCGGCTTCATCACGGCGAACGGCAACGCGGTTGCAGACTTCGTAAACACCAAGGATCAGCCCGATGAACCCGATGAGCCCGATGAACCCGACGAGCCTGATGAGCCCGACGAGCCCGATGAACCCGATGAACCCGACGAGCCCTTCGGCGGCCTGACGGTTGCGAAATTCGTCACCGGCTTCGGCATTGATTACCAGGACTTCACCTTTACTGTCACATTGAGCGAGCCTCTTTCCGGCCAGTACGGCGAGATGACCTTCTCTGGCGGCGTCGCGACGTTCACCTTAAGGCATGGCCAGACCAAGTCCGCTTCCGGCTTACCGGCGGGCATCAGTTACTCGGTCACCGAATCCAACAACCAGTATTACGTAGTTACTGCCAACGGCGCCGACGGAGTGATAGTCGGCGGAGGCTCTGCAAGCTGCGAATACATCAACTATCTGACTGAGGAAGACAGACCGAAAGTCTTGCAGCTCCTCGACGACATGACGCCGCTCATTGACTTCAACCCGAAGACAGGCGGAGGATACGTCTCGAAGATAGGCATTTCCGGCCTCCTGCTGATAGTTTCCTCCCTCGCCGTCATAGCGAGCAAGAGAAGGGGAAGGTAAACCCTTAAAACAGAACCAAACCTTACGGGCCGCGGAAAATTCTCCGCGGCCCGGCTATTATGTCTCAAAGGTGTCAAAAAACGGAATTTTGTTTCATAAACATGTTGATTTTTCCGCGACGTTATGATATAATCAATCTGTATAATCCGATAATTATGCGGACGCGCCGGCGGGTAAATCCCCACGGGGCGGTTAAATTTAAAAAATCTCATTTACATATTTTACATATAGGGAGGAAAAGATGAAGAAAGAAAAAATTCTTATCGCCGACGATTCCGAGATGAACCGCTCGATTCTCGCGGATATGCTCAGCGATAGCTACGAGATCATCGAGGCGGAGGACGGCGTTCAGGCGGTTTCGATCCTTAAAAACAGCGTTGCCGATCTGTCTTTGTTGCTTTTGGACATCGTAATGCCGAGAATGGACGGCTTCGGCGTGCTCGAGGCGATGAACCAGAACGGGTGGATAGAGGATCTGCCTGTCATCATCATTTCGGCGGAGACGAGCTCGTCCCACGTCGAGAGGGCCTATGAGCTCGGCGCGACCGACTTTATCGCCCGTCCGTTCGACGCGATAATCGTTCAGCGCAGGGTGGTAAACTCGCTTCTTTTATACGCCAAGCAAAAGCGCCTTATTAGCCTTGTCGAGGATCAGGTCTACGAAAAGGAGCGCCAGAGCGACCTGATGATCGATATTTTAAGCCACATAATGGAGTTTCGCAACGGCGAGAGCGGCCTGCACATTCTGCATGTAAGAAACCTCACCGATCTTCTTTTGAGCTGCCTTGTCAAAAAGACGGACAAATATAAGCTAACCATGGCGGATATTTCGCTGATAAGCACCGCCTCGGCGCTTCACGACGTCGGCAAAATGGCGATAGACGAGAAGATACTCAACAAGCCGGGAAAGCTCACCGACGAGGAATTCGAGATAATGAAGACCCACTCGGCCATCGGCGCCAACATGATAAGCGATTTGCCGGTGCACCAGCAGGAGCAGCTTGTAAAGACCGCCTACGAGATCTGCCGCTGGCACCACGAGCGCTGGGACGGCAGGGGATACCCCGACGGCCTCAAGGGCGACGAGATACCTATTTCGGCGCAGGTCGTCTCTTTGGCCGACGTATACGACGCGCTCACGAGCGAGAGGGTCTATAAGCCGCCGTTTTCCCACGAGGAGGCGGTTGACATGATCACCCACGGCAAGTGCGGCGTGTTCAATCCATTGCTCCTTGAATGTCTCAGCGAGAACGTCGAAAAATTCCTCGCCACCCTTTCAAGCGATCCTATAGACGAGCTGAAGCGCTCGAAGATCCGCAGCATCTCCGAGGAAATGCTCAAAAACGAGGGCGGGGGAGTTTCAAAGCGCACGCTTCGCCTTTTGGATCGCGAGCGCATGAGAAACAATTTCTACGCCTCAATGACGGAATCGGTTCAGTTCGAATACGGCATAAATCCCTCGATGATCACATTTTCAGGCTGGGGAGCCAAAAAGCTCGGCGTCGAGGAGATTATAATGAATCCCTCGCAGGATCCGAAGCTTAACGATATCCTCGGCGAGGGCGCATGGCCGAAGCTTGAAAGAGCAGTCCGCGCGACAACCCCCGAGCACCCCGAAATGAGGCTCGATCTGCCCCTGAAAACCGGCGACGCCGTCAGGTGGTACAGGCTCGTCACCCGCTCGCTATGGACGGACGACGCGCCCCCGAAATTCGACGGCGTCATAGGCACCGCGATGGATATCCACGATTCCCATTCAAAGATGCAGGAGCTTGAAAAGAAAGCCGCAAGAGATCCCCTGACGGGCCTTCTCAACCGCGCAAGCGCCCGCGAAAAGATAGAATTCAAGATGCTCGACCACCCCCAGAGCCGCTTCGCCCTTGCGATCATCGACCTTGACGACTTCAAAAAGGCCAACGACATCTACGGCCACATGTTCGGCGACGAGGTGCTGAAATTCGTCGCGAAAAATCTTCGGGAAAGCATACGCGAATCCGACGTTTCGGGAAGATTCGGCGGCGAGGAATTTTTAATGTTCCTTGAATACAAGACGGATATCGAAAAGACCGTCGACAGAATCCGCCGCAGCGTCTGCGGAGTGATAGAAAACTACACCGTCTCGGTCACGGTAGGCGTCGCGTTAAGCGACAAGGTTGGCCTCGACTACGAAAAGCTTCTGCATGCCGCCGACGCCGCCCTTTACGCCGGCAAGCGCGGAGGAAAGGCGCAATACCGTTTTTATGACGACTCGATGAAAAATCTTTTGGAATCAGACACTCAGGACATTTGATCAGAAGGAGGAAATAAAAATGACAATTGAACAGTGCTACGCTCTAATGGGCTCCGACTACACCGACGTGCTCAACCGCCTTCGCAGCGAAAGGCTCGTTCAGAAATTCGTTTTAAAGTTTTTAGACGACAAGAGCTACGAGCTTTTATGCACCTCTATGGAGACCGGCAACAACGAAGACGCTTTTCGCGCCGCCCACACCATCAAGGGCATGTGCCAGAATTTAGGTCTGACGGTGCTCATGCGCTCAAGCTCCGAGCTCACGGAATCTTTAAGAAACGGCCCCACGCCGGAATCCGGCCCGCTATTTGAGCAGGTAAAGGCCGATTACGCCATGACCGCCGAGGCCATAAAAGCTTATAAGGACAGCCTTGAGGCCTGACATCTACATCAATTACGACAAAATTATAGGAGCGGCAAAGTGGAAAAAAATATTCCTGAAATGAATATGTACTTTGACATGCTGCCGGCGCCGGCGCTGATATGCTCGCGCGGCGAAGACGGCGCTTTCGGCATAGTTTATCAGAATCCGCAGGCAGAAAAATTCTACGCAGCATACGGCGATGAATTTTTGACCGCGCTTTTCGGCGCTCTTGCCGAGGGGCTTAAGCATTGGCGCCACGAAACCTCCGGCCGCGTCATATCGGCCGAGATGGCTGATATCCCCGGCGGCAGCGTCATGGTGCTTCTTCGCGACATCACCGACGACCTTAATGTTCTAAAAGAGCGCTCGGAGGCCTCAATGGCCGCGCTTCAAAGCGCCCTCGACGCCGCAAACGCGGCAAATCAGGCCAAGACGGATTTCCTTTCAAACATGTCCCACGACATAAGAACCCCTCTCAATGCGGTCATAGGCATGACTACTATCGCCCAGGCACATCTCGGCGAGCGCGAGAGGGTAGAGGACTGCCTTGACAAGATCTCCCTCTCGTCGAAGCATCTTTTGTCGATAATCAACGATATTCTCGATATGTCGAGGATAGAGAGCGGAAAGATGTCCGTCACGCCGGAGCCCTTTGCCCTTGCCGATTTTATCCATTCGCTCATGGCGGTGTTCCGCCCTCAGGCCGACGCCAAGCACCAGAAGGTCGAGCTCGATTTCACCGGCATTCGCCACGAGCTTATCCGCGGCGACGAGATGAGGATCCAGCAGGTGCTCGTCAACATTCTTTCCAACGCCGTTAAGTTCACCCCCGACGGCGGCACCATTTCGCTTACGGTGCGCGAAAACGGGCGCGTCGGCAATTTCGACCACAACTATGCCTATTACGAATTCGTCGTTCAGGACAACGGCATAGGCATGAGCGGCGAATTTCTCGAAAAAATATTCCTGCCCTTCGAGCGGGATAAGGACGTCAACCACATTCAGGGCACCGGCCTCGGCATGGCTATCACCCATAATCTTGTAAAGATAATGAACGGCGAGATCTCCGTTGAAAGCGAGCTCGGCAAGGGCACCAAATTCACGGTCACCCTGCCGCTCGAGCAGATAGAAGAGGACGAGAGCCGTCTTTCGGCGCTGCGCGGGCTTAAGGTGCTCGCCGCCGACAGCGACGCCGCGTCTTTGAACAATTTAAAGGAGATCCTCGGCGATCTCGGCATGGAATGCGATGCCGTTTTAAACGGCTGGGAGGCCGCCGACCTCGCCGCGCGCGCCCATGTTGCGGGGCAGGATTACTTTGCGGTAATGCTGGGCTGGCGTCTTTCGGTAGTCGACGGCGTAAAGACCTGCGGCGAAATAAGGGCGATGCTCGGCGACAGCGTTCCGATAATTTTGATGTCCGTCTACGAATGGACTATGTCCTCCGACGAAATGCGAAAGAGGGGGATCTCCGCCTTTGTGCCCAAGCCGCTGTTCCGCTCCCGCCTCGGCGAAACGCTTTATTCCTACACCAAGGAGGGCATGGCCGAAAAGGCCAAGACTTCTTCCGAAGAGGACGAAAGCTTCGAGGGCTGCAATATCCTTCTTGTTGAGGACAACGAAATAAACCGCGAAATAGGCGTTGAACTGATATCCATGCTCGGCGCCACCGTCGAGTGCGCCGAAAACGGCAAGGTGGCGCTCGATATGTTCTCGGGATCCGAGCCGGGAAGATTCGACCTTATTTTCATGGACATTCAGATGCCCGTCATGGACGGCTATGAGGCGACAAAGGCTATAAGATCCCTCCCGCGGGAGGACGGCGCGACCATACCCATCGTCGCGATGAGCGCCAACGCCTTTGTCGAGGATATACGCGCCTGCCAGCGCGCCGGCATGAACGATCACGTTCCCAAGCCGGTCAGCATGGCTAATCTGTCCGACACGATGAAGCGTTTTCTCAGGCCGGACGCCGACAGCAAAATCAACTGAGCCGTTAAGCGGGAGGTGAAGATGTGAAGCCTTATCAGGAAAAATATCTTGAGCTTATGCGCACGGCGGCGCAGGTCAGCGTTCCGTCCGCCAGCGAACTCGAGCCCGAGGCGTTTGTCGCCGCGGCAATAGAATCGAACCGCGCCTCGCGCAAGGCGGTAGAGCAGGGGACTAAGCTTCTGCGCGACAACCTGTTCCCGCTTTTGGACAACATTCTCTCCGCCTCGGACAGAGATATCGGAGACCTTGAAGAATTTGCCGAAAAGCTGATGAGCGGCGCCGCCCTTTCCGACGTCGGCCTTTATTACAGGATACACCTTGCGCTCGTCACCTATGCGCGCCACAAAAAGCTCCGCGACATGCTTATCCGCGAGCTTTACTTCGTCGGAATGTCCCTTTTTAATCTCGAAAAGATGCTCAGCCCTAACGTGATCCGGCTTTACACCTCAAGAATGAGGCTTTGCTTCATGGAGAGCGCTTCCTATTTTGAAAAGGATTACGACGACATCGAAGACCCCGAGATACGCGGATATATCCACCGCAGCATGGGCAACATCGCGCTCAGCTACGACACCGCCGATCCCGTTTCGGCAAAGGCAAAGCTCGACGCCACGACGAGATCCATAAATATAGTTTCCGATCCCGACATCAGGGCAAAGACCCCATCTCTTCCTTGGGATACCTATCTCTATAAGAGCCACCAGGAGAGAACCACGCTTTTAAGCTTTTTGCGCTCCGGCCTCGCCGATCCCGACGCATTCGCCAAGGTTTTAGAATCCGCCCAGACCGTCCAGAGCCGCCAATTAAAAAGCGCCCGCGAAAAGGGGGAGCCCCTCCAGCCGCGGATCCAGTATGCCTACATGGCCGCAAGATATCACTGCGGCGCAATGCTTCTGCCCGAATTTCTCGACAGCCTCTACAGCCTTTCGAATGTTCACGCCGACGACGACATCAGCGACCAGAGCATCTATACCCATTTCAGCGTCCCCGCGCTTTATATGGAATACTCCAAGCAGCTAAAGGACGGCAAGCTTGACGAAGTCTTAAGCGTCCGCATAAAAAGAATGACCCGCCGCTTCTTCTCGCTTATAGTCAGGGTTCCCTGTGTGAACGACAACGAAACGCTGATGTTCTATATCAGGCAGTTTCTGATGGCTTACCGCGAGTTCCCCGACGGCTACCCCTTCTTTGAGATCTTGCAGAACGTCTTCGCCTCGCGGCACCCCCCGACGTATATAAGAATGTGGATAGCCGGCCGGATAGCGCGCCAGCTCACCCTATGGGCGGTCGACGACTGCCCCGAAAGGCTCATCGGCCTGCCGGGCTACGATACCGTCAGCAGCATTCTCTGGCGCCGCGACGAACTTGCCGATTTCGCCGAAAAGGCGGGCAGACTTTACGACACCGGCATGGTGCATTTTCTCAATCTTGAATCCTATGCCTGCCGCGGGCTTTTCCAGGAGGAAGAGGAGCTTTTGCAGCTTCACACCCACTGCGGCGCCGAGCTTCTGAGGCAGCACGCCTCCACCGAAATTTTTGCCGACATCGCCCGCGGACACCACTGCAGTTACGACGGCAAGGGCGGATACCCCGCCGATTTTTCGCCCGATTCCTCGCCCCTCAAGCCGATGATCTATATAATCGCGGCCGCCGATCTTCTCGCCTCGGCCGTCGAGGAGACCTCCAGCCGCTATAGGCCGGTGCGCCCCCTTGACGATCTTCTCTCCGAGCTCGAGCGCGAGAGCGGCACGGTCTACGCGCCCTTCGTCACCGGGCTGCTAAAGCCCTCCGACCGCCGCCGCCAGCTTAAAAAGGATCTCGAGGCCTTCCGCCGCCGGGCCTGCCTCGACATGTACCGCCGCCGCACCGAGCTTTACTGAACATTCAACTCCGTTTACATTCAGATATATTTAGGAGGATCACCATGAAAAAACTTCTCTCAATCCTTACAGCTCTGTCGCTCACGCTTGTCATGACGGTCAGCGCGGCCGCCTATCCGTTCTACGCTCCCGTATTTGAACCCCGGGCGGACGTCGACTACGGCAAGTATGTCTCCGCGGTCTACGTCGGGCCGGAATGCTGCGCGGCTATTGCCGGCGAAGAAAGCAGCCTTTACATGTGGGGCAAAAACCAGTACGGCCAGCTCGGCAACGGCACGACTAACGACTGCAAAGTCCCGGTTAAGATTATGGACAACGTCGACTATGTGCTGTTCGGAAGCACCACCACCGCCGCCGTCACCCGCGACCGCACCCTTTACATCTGGGGAGACAACTACGAAGGCCAGCTCGGCAACGGCTTAAGCGGGGGAATATGGAACGAGTACGACGAGGGCATCGACAGCTGCCGCCCCGTAAAGGTGCTTGAAGATGTCGATTACGTCACCTGCATTTACGGCTACAGCTATGCCGCGATAACCACCGACGGCTCCCTTTACATGTGGGGCAGAGACTGCAGCTTTTCTCTCTGCAACGAATACCCATACATAGTTACTACCCCCGTAAGGGTTATGGACAATGTATATTCTTTCACGAGCAACGAATACGGCGAGACCAATGCAGTCATCACCAGAGACGGGAAGCTATATATGTGGGGTCAGAATCAGTACGGACAGGTGGGCGCCGGCTCTATTGCCCTCTCGGTAAAAACACCGACAAAGATACTTGACGACGTCACCTGCGTCAGCCTCGGCGATAGTCACAGCGGCGCGGTCACCGTCGACGGCTCCCTTTACATGTGGGGCGACAACTACTGCGGTCAGCTCGGCAACGGAAGATGTTACGGAGCCCAAAGCGATTACGACAGCAACCTTGACAGCAATCTTCCTATAAAAATTATGGACGGCATTTCGTCCGTATTGCTTTGCGGTGACAACACCGCCGCTGTCGCCGATGACGGCTCCCTTTACATGTGGGGAGATAACTACAGAGGTCAGCTTGGTAACGGCAAGCATGGCGGAAAACTCGGAAAATTCGACCCGAGCACAGACGAATACAGACCCTATAAGGTAATGGATCAGGTTGAATCGGTTTATATTTCCGTCGCATTCCAGAATCTTGTCGCCGCAAAAACCTACGACAACAGCCTTTACACTTGGGGCGACAACTTTATCGGAAGAACGGAAAACAAGCTGTTCCCCGAAAAATTAATGGATAACGTATTCAGATTTTTCGATTCCGGCGATGTAGAGGCCATTATCACAAATAACAATCAGCTTTATATGTGGGGATACGGCTATCGCGGCACTATCGGAAACGGTATCCGGGAGGATTCCCAGGTTCCCGTATTGGTTCTTAATGATGTCATCTGCTTTGATAATAGCAGTAGGGTAAGCGGTGCCACAACAATGGACGGCGCTCTTTACATGTGGGGATATAACCTTAACGGTATGGTAGGCGACGGCACAAACGAGGACAGCCTTATCCCTAAAAGAATTATCATCACCGACGCCCGCCGCGGCGACCTCAATTCCTCCGGCGGCAATCCCGATGTTTCCGACGGCGTCGTCATGCAGCGCATTCTCGCAAGCCTTGAGCCCGAGATCACCGCCGCCGATCTCAACCGCGACGGCATAGTAAACGTCGCCGACGGCGTAACCATGCAAAGGATCCTCGCCGGGCTTGAAGCCTGACAAAATCATGACAAAATAAAAGCAGGGGCAAACCCCCTGCTTTTTAATGCTCTAATTATTTCACGCCGAAGAATTTCGCCGCGTTTTTATAGCACACACCCTCGACGATTTCCTTAAGGGCTTCCTCGTCTTCGGGGTATTCTCCCGCCTCGACCCACTCGCCGAGCAGGTTGCAGAGTATCCGCCTGAAATACTCGTGCCGCGTGTATGAAAGGAAGCTGCGCGAATCGGTCAGCATGCCGATAAATCCGCCGAGCGGCAAAAGATTCGCCACGCTTTTAAGCTGCGCCTCCATGCCCGATTTTGTGTCGTTGAACCACCAGGCCGCGCCGTGCTGCACCTTCTGGATTCCCTCCTCGCCTGGGAAGGAGCCCGCAACGGTGTCCAAAAGCTCGTTATCTGCGGGATTCAGCGAGTAAAGAACCGTCTTCGGGAGATTGCCCTCCCTGTCCAGCTCGTCCAGGAATCTGACGATCTCCTGTGAGCCGTCGCAGGTGCGAATGCAGTCGAAGCCGGTGTCGGGGCCGAGCAGCGCCGAATAGCGGGAATTTACCATTCTCTGGCAGTTATAGTGTATCTGCATGACTATGCCGAGCCGCGCGTACTCCCGCCCGCAGTGCAGAAGAATCGCGGTTTTATATGCGTCCGCCTCTTTTTGGGTGATCTTCTCGCCGGCCATCGCCTTTTCAAATACCTTCTGAGCCGCCTCGGCGTAGTTTTCCTCAAACACCGGGTAGTCAAGGCCGTGGTCTGCGGCGCGGCAGCCGTGGCGGGAAAAATGCTCAAGCCTAAGGGTGAGGGCTTTTTTTACGTCCTCAACGCTCAGTATTTCGATTCCCGCGGCCTTTGCAAGCGCGCCGATATACTCGCAAAAGCCCGGCTTATCGATATTGACCGCTTTGTCCGGCCTAAACGACGGCAGAACCATCGTGTTAAAGCTTTTGTCTTCGGCGATTTTTTCATGCCATTCAAGGCTGTCGACGGGGTCGTCGGTGGTGCCTATCATCTTTACGTTCGAGCGCCTGATTATGCCCTTTGCGGACATATCCGGCCTTGCGAGCACCTCGTTGCAGTGCTTATAGATTCCGTCCGCCGTCTTAGGCGAGAGGATATCGTCGCAGTCGAAGTAACGCTTCAGCTCAAGGTGCGTCCAGTGATACATCGGGTTTCCGGCCGCCTTGGGCAGAGCCGCCGCGAAATGCCGGAATTTCACAATCGGGTCGCAGTTTCCGGTTATCTCGCTCTCCGGCGCGCCGGTCATGCGAATCAGCCTCCACTTATAGTGGTCGCCGCCAAGCCACACCTCGGTAATGTCGGAAAAATGCTTATCCTCGGCAATTTCCTTAGGCTGGATATGGCAGTGGTAGTCGATGATCGGCAGATTTTCGGCATAGCTGTGGTAAAGCCGCTTTGCCGTTTCGTTTTTCAGAAGAAAGTCGTCGTTTATGAATGACATGTTCGTAACCTCCCTGTAGTCTTTGATATATTATAACTCGGCCGCTGAATTTTTGCAAGTGCAAATAGAGACCGTTTTGTTGCGCAAAGGCCGATCACGCCTCGCCCCGGCCTATTTTTGCGGATTTTTCCTCGCAGGCCTTTGCGGCGTCTTTGATTATGCCTTCAAAGCCCCCGGCGTCGAGCACCTTTACCGCCTCGACGGTCGTGCCGCCGGGCGTGCAGATTCGCTCCTTAAGCTCCCTCGGGCTATCGTCGGAGGAAAGCACCATCTTTGCCGAACCCAGAACCGTCTGCGCGGCGAATATCTTCGCCTGCTCGGGGGTCATGCCGTTTTCCTCGGCATAGGTTTTCAGCCCGTCGATGAACGAGTAGACATATGCCGGCCCGGAGCCGCTGACTGCGGTTACCACGTCAAACAGCTTTTCGGGAAGAATCTCCGCACGGCCGAAGCTTTTGAATATTTTGCAGACGTCGTCGAGCGCGTTCTGCGGGACGCCTTTTTCGCAGCATATGGCCGACATTCCCTCGCCGACGAGCGCCGGGGCGTTAGGCATAACCCTGATTATTTTTTTGGTCTTAAAAAGCCCCGAAACCGTCTCAATGCTCTTTCCCGCGCAGATGGAGACTATGACCGCGTCTTTATCAAGGGCGCCGTCAAGTTCATTGGCGAGCTCCGGCAGGTTAGACGGCTTCACCGCGGCTATGACGTATTGCGCACCCTTTGCCGCCTCTTTGGCCGAGGCAGTAACCCTTAGCCCCGATGCGGCGGCTTTTTTTGCCGCGCCCTCCGACTTTTCGCAAACCGTTACCTCAGTGGGTTTCAAACACCCCGCTCTCAGGGCGCCCTCGATTATAGCCGAACCCATGTGTCCGTAACCGAAAACTGCAAGCTGCATTTTAAATTCCTCCGTTTCTGTCGCCGGCCGCGCCGTACTTATACCCTTGCGCCGCAGCCCAGCCGCGCCTGCGGCGCGGCTGGGCCCGCCCCCCCTTGCGGGGGGCGGGCGGTTCGCGCAAAGCGCGAACCGGGGCTGCGGCCCCGAGCCTGATACGCCGCGCGGCCTGTTTTGAGTATATTTTACCATACCCCGCCGGCGATATCAAGCTAATCTGTCCTCGCGCAAAATATATTCAAAAAATATGTCATTCAGAGGTTGATTTTTTGCACAGTTTTTAGTATAATCTACAAAGCGGAAATAAAAAATCAAGGTTTAGGAGGTAAATTATGGAGATTTACAAGGACAAGTCCAAATCATTTGAGGAGCGTGCTCACGATCTCGTTTCCAGAATGACTTTAATGGAGCGCTGCGAGCAGCTCAAGTTCGGCGCACCCGCAATCGAAAGGCTCTCCGTCGAGGCCTATAACTGGTGGAACGAAGGGCTTCACGGCGTGGCAAGAGCCGGCGTCGCCACAATGTTCCCACAGGCGATCGGCCTTGCCGCGTCATTCGACGACGAGCTTTTAAAGACCGTCGCCGAGGTGATTTCAATCGAATGCAGAGCAAAATATAACGAATATTCCAAGCGCGGCGACCGCGACATCTATAAAGGCCTCACGCTGTGGAGCCCCAATATCAACATCTTCCGCGATCCGCGCTGGGGCCGCGGCCACGAGACCTACGGCGAGGATCCCTACCTCACGTCCCGCCTCGGCTGCGCCTTTGTCAAGGGTATCCAGGGCGACGGCAAATATCACCGCGCCGCCGCCTGCGCAAAGCATTTTGCGGTTCACTCGGGGCCCGAGGCGCTTCGACATGAATTCGACGCCGTCGCGAATCCCAAGGACATGGAGGAGACATATCTTCCCGCATTTGAAGCCCTTGTCAAGGAAGCAAAGGTCGAGGGCGTCATGGGCGCATATAACCGCACCAACGGCGAGCCCTGCTGCGGCTCGGAATACCTGCACAAAAAGCTCATCGAGTGGGGCTTCGACGGCTATTTCGTCTCCGATTGCTGGGCTATAAAGGATTTCCACGAAAACCACCACGTCACCGCCACCGCCGAAGAATCGGTAGCTTTGGCGCTTAAAAACGGCTGCGACGTCAACTGCGGCTCGACGTATCTTTTGGTATATAAGGCCTACCGCGACGGCCTCATCACCGAGGAGGAGATCACCGCTGCCGCCGAGCATCTCATGGCGACAAGAATGCGCCTCGGCATGTTCGACGAGACCGAATACGACAGCCTGAACTATACCGACGTCGAGACCCGCGAGCATCTTGACGTCAGCCTTGAGGCCGCAAGAAACGCCTGCGTGCTTCTTTCCAACAACGGCATACTCCCGCTCGATCCTTCAAAGATAAACACCTTAGGCGTTATAGGCCCCAACGCCCAGAGCCAGCGCGCTTTGATGGGCAACTACCACGGCACCGCCTCCCGCTATGTCACCATTTTGGAGGGCATTCAGGACGCCTTTGACGGCAGGGTTCTCTTCTCCGAGGGCTGCCACCTGTTCAGAAACAAGGTCGAGGGCCTCGGCCTTCCCGGCGACCGCATCGCCGAGGCCGTCATAGTGGCCGAGCATTCCGACGCCGTAATTCTCTGCGTCGGCCTTGACGAGACCCTTGAGGGCGAGCAGGGCGACGCCTCGAACACCGACGCCTCCGGCGACAAGATCTCGCTGCAGCTCCCCGAGCCTCAGAGGCTTTTGGTCAAAAAAGTCCTTGAAGTCGGCAAGCCCACCGTCATAGTTGTGGTAAGCGGCTCCTCGCTGAACGTCGAGGTCGAGCCCGACGCGCTCCTGCAGGTATTCTATCCCGGATCTGAGGGCGGCAAGGCCGTCGCCGAAGTCCTCTTCGGAAAGACCTCTCCTTCCGGCAAACTGCCCGTCACCTTCTATAAAGACGTCCACAAGCTCCCCGATTTCACCGACTACTCCATGCGCTACCGCACCTACCGCAACGAGCGCTCCGAGGACGACAACGTCCTGTTCCCGTTCGGCTACGGCCTCAGCTACGGCGACGTCAGGGTTAGCTCCGCCTCCGCCGAAATATCGGGCGGCAGCGTTAAGGCCGAAGTCACTCTTTCGAATTCCGGCCGCGCTACAAAGGACGTTTTACAGGTCTATTTCAAGTCCGATTCAAAGGACGCCGTCAGAAACCACGCGCTTTGCGCATTCAAAAAGGTCTGCCTCGGCGAGGGCGAGACCAAAACCGTCTCCCTTGATATCCCGCTCAGCGCTTTAACGGTCGTCAGCGAGGAGGGAGTTCGCTACCTCGACGGCTCGGCCAAGACCGTTTTATACTTCGGCACCTCTCAGCCCGACGCCCAGAGCGAAGCCCTCACCGGCAAAAAGTGCGTTTCGGTCGAGCTTCCGCCGCTTCCCGCCGAATGCTGATAAATATCGGGAGGAATCATGAAAGAAGTTAAAGGCTTAAATCCGCTCACGCGGCTCGATTACCCTGATCCCAACGTGATCCGCGTGGGGGATATATACTACATGGCCTCGACGACGATGTATTACATGCCCGGCTGCGTTATCCTCAGATCTTACGATCTGATTAACTGGGAATTCTGCACCCATGTCTACGATACACTCGAGGACACCCCGCGCGAAAATTTAGACGGCTGCCATGCCTACGGCTGCGGAATGTGGGCCCCTGTGCTCAGATATCACGACGGCGTTTTTCATGTCGTATTTATCGCGAACGACACCCATAAGACCTACCATTTCACCGCGACGGATATCATGGGCCCATGGAAAAAGAGCTATATCGAGGGCTTTTATCACGACACCTCGCTTCTATTTGACGACGACGGCAGGGTATACCTAATGTACGGCAACCGCGAGATCTGGGTGACCGAGCTTGAGCCCGATCTTTCCCGCCCGAAGCCGGGCGGCGTGCACAAGTGCGTTTTAAAGGACGGCCCCACCCCCCTCGGCTACGAGGGCTGCCACCTTTATAAGATAAACGGCCGCTACTACGCGTTCTTCATTCACTCGCTGCCCGACAGGTGGCTGAGGGTCGAGGCCTGCTTCATGGCCGACAGAATCGACGGCGAATGGACCGGCGGCGACGTTATCGTCGAGGCGTTCGAGCATACCTCAGGCGTCGCGCAGGGCGGCATAGTCGACACCCCCGACGGCGACTGGTACGGCGTTATCTTTGCCGACAGGGGAGCCGTGGGCAGAATACCCAATCTTGTCCCGATGCATTTCGACGCCGGCGGCCGCCCCGTCTTCGACAAAACCCCGAAGGAGCTGAAAACAGCCTCCACCCGCCCGGGCTATGTCTATAAGCCGCTATACCGAAGCGACGACTTTTCGGCTCCCGCCCTTGACGGCGCATGGGAATTCAACCACAATCCCTCAAACGGACATTGGCGCCTTTCAAATGGATATGAGGTCGACGCCCTGCCTGCGCCGTCTTTGGAAATGGCCAAAAACACGCTCACCCAGCGCACCCTCTGGCCGGGCTGCTCGGCCGAGGTGACCGTAAACGCCGAAAATCTCACCGAGGGCGGCTTTGCCGGCCTCGCCGCTATGCAGTATTGCTACGGCGCCGTGGGAATCGCCGCCGAGCGCGGGGGATATGCAATCAGGCTTTTGGAAAGAGATCGCGACGGCCGCGAGACAGTCACCGAAACCCTTCCCGCCGAGAGGGCAGAGGCGAGGGTAAAGATCAGCTTCACATTCGGCCCCGGAAAGGATTTCTGCGAGTTTTACGTATATTCGGGCGGCACCTGGAAGCAGCTCGGCGGCCGCCACGCCCTGAGCTTTGATCTCAGGCATTTTACCGGCTGCCGCTTCGGCCTGTTCGGATATTCAACCGGCGATACCGCCGCCGGCTCGGCGAAATTCACAGATTTTCGGTACATAGACGATGAAAACGCTTGAAGAAGCCCTTCGCGCCCTTGCGGATCCGAAATACCGCGAATTTCACTGCGGGCTGATTCCGACGGTTCCCCGGGAGAGTGTTTTGGGCGTTAGGGTTCCCGAAATCCGCCGGCTCGCGAAAACGCTCGACGAAAAAACCCGCCTTGAATTTCTCGGCGATCTTCCGCACCGCTTCTACGATGAAAACATGCTCCACGCGGCGATTTTATGCAATATCCGCGATTTTGACTCCGCGCTGAAAATGGTAGAGGATTTTCTTCCCTACGTCGACAACTGGGCGGTCTGCGACGCGCTATCGCCGAAATGCTTTTCAAAGAACAAAGAGGCGCTGCTGCCTAAAATAAGCCTTTGGCGCTCGTCGGATCGCACCTACACCAAGCGCTTCGGAATTGAGATGTCGATGAGGCATTTTCTCGACGTATGCTTCCGCCCGGAATTTCTTGCGGAGAACGCCGCGGTAAAGTCGGACGAGTATTACGTCAGCATGATGTCGGCGTGGTATTTCGCCGAGGCGCTTATAAAGCAATGGGATCACGCGATAGTCTATTTTTGCGAGCCGAGGCTTACCCCTCAGGTCAAAAAGATGGCCATACAAAAGGCTTTGGACAGCTTTCGCATAAGCGACGGAAAAAAGGCCTATCTTCGCGAGCTTAGGAAAAACTCGTAAACACGCTGCGGCTTATTTGCCGCTGCCGATAAATTTATCCACCCATACAACCCATTATCACAAGACACCCTAAGGAGGACAAACATGAAAAAATTAGGATTCGGACTCATGCGTCTGCCCATCATCGGCGGCGACCACTCGAAGATCAACCTTGAGCTCGTTCAGCCTATGGTCGATATGTTCATGGCCCACGGCTATACCTATTTCGACACCGCCTACGTCTATCACGGCGGTTTCAGCGAGGTGGCGTTCCGCGAGTGCGTCGTCAAGAAATATCCCCGCGACAGCTTTACCGTAACCACTAAGCTTCCTCTCTTCGGCAAGCCCGACCGCGCCGGCATGGAAAAAATTTTTGCCGAATCTATGGAGCGCCTCGGCGTAGATTATATCGACTACTACTGGCTTCACGCCATGGGCCGCGACAGCTATGCCCACGCGGTTTCCGTCGGCGCGTTTGATTACCTCAGAGAGCTCAAGACCGCCGGAAAGATCAGACACATGGGCTTCTCCTTCCACGACAGCCCCGAGACCCTTGAAAAGATCCTCACCGAGCAGCCCGACGTCGAATTCGTCCAGCTCCAGATAAACTATCTCGATTGGGAGGACGGAGGGGTTCAGGCTCGCCGCTGCTACGAAGTAGCTACCGCTCACGAAAAGCCTGTCATCGTCATGGAGCCCATAAAGGGCGGCAGCCTTGCAAATCCTCCCAAGAAGGCCGAAAAGCTTCTTAAAGATTACAACCCCGACGCTTCCTGCGCAAGCTGGGCTGTTCGCTTTGCCGCCTCGCTTCCCAACGTAATGGTTGTTTTAAGCGGCATGAGCGAGCTCTGGCAGGTTGAGGACAACGTCAGCTGCATGGACGACTTCAAGCCGATAACCGACGAGGAGCGCGCCATTCTTGAAAAGGCCGTCGAGGAGATCAAATTTGCGATTCCCTGCACCGCCTGCCGCTACTGCACCGACGGCTGCCCGATGTCTATAAATATCCCCGAGGTCTTCGCCGTCTACAACAAGATGAAAAGGGATATCCACAAAAAGTGGGAGGCCAAGAAGGACTACGCCGAGCTGCTTAAAACCTCCGGCTCGCCTGACAGCTGCATAGGCTGCGAACAGTGCGTAAACGCCTGCCCTCAGCATCTTGAAATACCTAAGCTCCTTGCCGAGTGCTCGGCCGATTTATCATGAACGGCAAAATCTGGCTCTCATCGCCTGCGCCCACGGGCGATGAGGCTTTTCGCGAGGGCTGGAACCGCGCCCTGCCGATAGGAAACGGCTCTTTGGGGGCGATGGTTTACGGCGGGGTTTCGCGGGATATCCTTCAGCTTAACGAGGAGACCGTTTGGGTCGGCTCGGGCGGAAGAAACCGCGTCAATCCCAAGGCAAAGGGCAGCTGGCGCCGCGTCAGAGAGCTTTTGTGCGAGGGCAGAATTAAAGAGGCCGAGGAGCTCTGCGCCTCAGACCTCTACGCCATACCCGACCAGCAGCGCTATTACGACACCTGCGGCCACATCTCTTTCGGCTATCCGTTTGAGGATTTTTCTGGCTACCGCCGTGAGCTCAGCCTTGAAGAAGCCGTCTGCCGCGTGGAGTTTACCTCCGGCGAAAGCCGCGTCCGGAGAGAATATTTCGCAAGCTTCCCGGATCAGGTGATCGTCTTGAGGCAGACATCTCAGGGCGGCGCGCGCTTCGGCTGCAAGATAGATCTTTCCGAGCGCGACAACCCCGATTACCGACTTGACGTCGGCGAGCTCGGCCCCTATGTGACGGTAAACCAGCCGGATGGCGGCTGCTGCTATTGCGTCATGGCCGCAGTTGAAAGCGACGGCTGCGTCATCTGCTCAGAAACCGGCGCCGAGGTGTTCGACGCCACCGATATGACCGTCTACATCACTGTAAGAAGCGATTTTCACGGCGACGATCCCATAGCGTGGTGCGAAAGCAAGCTTCGCGCCGCCGCGGAGCTCGGCTTTGATGCCGTCAAGGCCCGCCATATCGAGGACTACCGCGCCCTATTCGGCCGGGTATCCCTTCGCATCGATGGCGAGGATCGCGACAGTATCCCCACCGACGAGCGCCTTAAAAACGCCGCCACCGATCCCTCCCTTGCCGAGCTCTACTTCGATTTCGGCCGGTATCTCATAATCTCATCTTCCAGACCCGGCACCCTGCCCGCAAATCTTCAGGGCATCTGGAACAAAGATCACACCCCGGCCTGGGGCTCGAAGTACACGATAAATATCAACGCCGAGATGAACTGCTGGCCCGATTGCGTCTGCGGCCTGCCCGAGTGCGAGCTCCCTCTTTTGGAGCATCTCAAAGTCATGCTTCCTTACGGGCAGAAGGTTGCGAAGGACATGTACGGCCTGAACGGCTTCTGCGCCCACCACAACACCGACGTCTTCGGCGACTGCGCCCCTCAGGACATGTGGATGCCGGCAACCGTCTGGCCGATGGGCGCCGCATGGATCTGCACGCACATAAAATCCCACTACGAATTCACCGGCGACAAATCAATCCTCAGCGAGTACATAGACATCTTAAAGGAGGCCTGCCGCTTCTTCACCGAATACCTCTTCGAGCGAAACGGCGTTTTGATAACCGGCCCCTCCACCTCGCCGGAAAACATCTATATCCACCCCTCAGGCGAAAAGGGCAGCCTCTGCGTCGGCCCCACGATGGACTCGATGATCATAAGAGAGATCTTTGAGAGCTGCCTTGAATACTCCCGCATTTTGGGCGTATGGGACGGCCTCTGCGACAAAATTTCCGAGATGCTCCCGAAGCTGCCGAAGCCGACAGTCGGAAAATACGGCCAGATAATGGAATGGGCCGAGGACTACGATGAGGCCGAGCCGGGGCACCGCCACATCTCCCATCTCTGGGGGCTTTATCCCTCCGATCAGCTCTCCTATGAAAAGACCCCCGAGCTGATGAGCGCCGCAAGGGTCACCCTCGAGCGCCGCCTTGCCAACGGGGGAGGGCACACCGGCTGGTCGCGCGCTTGGATAATCAACATGTGGGCCCGCCTCCGCGACGGCGAAAAGGTCGGCGAGAACGTCGAGGCGCTCCTCAATCGCTCCACATACCCCAACATGTTCGACATGCACCCGCCCTTCCAGATTGACGGAAACTTCGGCGGCACCGCCGGCATCGCCGAGGCCCTTTTGCAAAGCCAGGGCGGAGTGGTAAAACTTCTGCCCGCGCTTCCGCCCAAGTGGCAAAGCGGCTCGTTCAAGGGCCTTCTTGCCAGGGGAGGTCTCACCGTCGATGTCGGGTGGGAAGATTCAAAGCTTAAGAGCTCGAAGATAATCTCCCGCCTCGGAAATCCCGTAAAGCTTGAAACAAAGCCGTTTTACAGGATATCCGCCCCCGGTGCTGAGATCGTCAAAACTGCCGAAAACATTGTCGAGATCACCGGGCAGCCCGGCTTTGAGGTCACAATCGAGGCATAAAAAATTTCCCGTCTGTTCACGCAGGCGGGATTATTTTGTGTATTCTATGTATTTTTCAAACCCGTAGGCGATACCCTCGGGCGAGTGAGCGTCGCTCGAAAGAATCAGATTCGCGCCCTTATTTTTGATGTATTCTGCGATCTCTGAAGACGGGTAGGGCTCGTCGGTATACCCCCTGAAAATCCCGCCGGTGTTCACCTCAAACACGGCGCCCGCACGAATCAGCCTGTCCGCCGCGGCCTGCCATGCGCTTCGGTAACGCATGTCCGAGCTGTCAAACGGAACCGATCGCTTAAACTTCTTTATCAAATCAAAGTGCCCGATAATATCCGGTCTCATGTCGGCAAGCGAACCGACCGCCTTAAAGTAGTCCGCCGCGCAGAGATAAAAATCCCCGGAGTAGAATTCATCAATCATGCCCTTAAGCATCTCCGGCGTCTCGTCGACGGAAATATACTTGTCGCCCTGCTTAAGGTAATGCACCGAGCCTATGACGTAGTCGAAACCGTCGGTCGGGGCAGGGGAGTATAGATCCTGCTCAACACCGCAGTATATGTCAATCTGCCCGGTATACTTTTCCTTCAGCCTTTTGATCTCGGAAATAAACTCCCGATACCTCTCAAGCGGCAAGCAGCAGCTGTCAAAGGGGACGTACGAATGCGCCAGAAGCCCCAAATGCCTGACGCCCTTTTTAATCGCCGCACGGACATACTCCTCAGGATAGGTCAATCCATCGCAGAATTTTGTGTGGACATGAAGGTCGGTCATACCATCTTCTCCTGCTTCACTTTGTGATCAATAACATGCCTCGACGCGAGCTCCGCCCTGATTTCGTCCGGCGAAATTCCCATTTCAACCATCATCACCATCACATGATACATCAAATCCGCAACCTCGTAAACTGTCTCGCGGCGGTCTCCGCCCTTCGCTGCGATGATCACCTCTGTCGATTCCTCACCGACCTTTTTCAGAATCTTGTCGATCCCCTTTTCAAACAGGTAGCTCGTGTACGACCCCTCCGGGAGTTCCTTCTTGCGCCCCTCAAGCAGCCGGTAGAGCCCGTCGGTGCTGAAATCCTCCTCCGATTTTTCAATTTCGAGAATTGTATTTGTAAAACAGGAATCCGTTCCCAAGTGGCATGCCGGGCCGTCCTTATTGACTAAAACCAACAGCGCGTCGCCGTCGCAGTCCGCCGTTATCGAGACGATATGCTGATAGTTTCCGCTTGTCTCGCCCTTTAGCCACAGCTCCTGCCGCGATCTGCTGAAAAAGCATGTCAGTCCCTTTTTCATCGTAATATCGAGGCTTTTGCGGGTCATATATGCAAGGGTGAGCACCTTTTTCGACGTGTTATCAACAACAATTGCCGGGATCAGCCCGTCCCTGTCAAATTTAAGCTCATTTACTGTCATGTCCATTCTCCTTTAACATATTCTCACGGGTATGCCGTTTTTGTCAAGAAGCTTTTTCAGCTCGTGGATCGCCACCTCGCGGTAGTGGAAGATCGATGCCGCAAGCCCGGCGTCCGCGTTCGGGACGCTTTTGAAAAGCTCCACAAAATCCTCGGCCGATCCCGCGCCGCCTGACGCGATTACCGGCACCTTTGCCGTGCCGCACACGTCGTTGAGCATCTCTATGTCGAAGCCGTTTCGCACGCCGTCGGTGTCTATCGAATTCAGCACGATCTCCCCGGCGCCCTCGTCAACGCAGTATTTAATCCACTCAACCGCGTCGATTCCGGTGTAGTCGCGGCCGCCGCGCCCGTAAACGCGGTACTCGCCCTTATGCCTCTTTACGTCCGCCGAGATCACCACGCACTGGCTCCCGTAACGCTTTGCGGCCTTTCTGATAAGCGTTCTGTCGGCAATCGCCCCGCTGTTAACGCTCACCTTGTCGGCGCCGCATTTCAGAACCCTGTCGAAGTCCTCAAACGAGTTGATCCCCCCGCCCACAGTCAGCGGAATGAACACCTTCGAGGCCACCTTTGTCAGCACATCGGTAAAAAGCTTTCTGCCGTCCGACGAGGCTGTTATATCGTAGAAGACGAGCTCGTCGGCCCCGCAGTCGCTGTAATATTCGGCGAGCTCCACCGGGTCGGCGATGTCCTTGTTTCCAACGAAATTAACTCCCTTTGTAACCTTGCCGTCGCGCACGTCGAGGCAGGCGATTATCCTTTTTTTCAGCATGTTTTCTCCCTTATGCGATTTATTTTGCGATCCTCACGGCCTCGGCAAGGTCGATTGCGCCCTCGTAATAGGCCTTCCCTATTATCGCGGCGTCTATTCCGCTCTCCTTTAATGCGGCGATGTCGCCGATATCCGTTACCCCTCCCGAGGCGACGATCTCCATTTTCAGAGCCTCTTTGAGCTCCTTATAGAGCTTAAGATTCGCCCCGCGCATCTCGCCGTCCCGGCTTATATCGGTGCAGATGATCGCCGAGACGCCCAAATCCTGCATTCTGCGTGCAAAGTCCCAAAGCCTTATGCCGGAATCCTCAAGCCAGCCCTTCACGGCGATAAACCCGTCCTTGACGTCCGCCCCGACGGCCACAGCCGCCGTCCCAAAGCGGCGCACCGCCTCGGTTATAAGCTCCTCATTCTCGACCGCCGCCGTCCCGAGTATCACCCTTGAAGCCCCGGCCGAGAGGTAGTTTTCTATGGTCTCAATGCTCCTGATCCCGCCGCCGATCTCACTGAAAAGCCCGGGGATCCCGAGAATTTTTTTGAGCACCTGCGAGTTTTTCGCCGAGCCGTCCCTTGCGCCCTCAAGGTCGACAAGGTGAATGCACTCGGCGCCCTTTTTAATAAAATCGCAGGCGACGGAATGGGGATCGTCGCTGTAGACGGTCATTTTTTGGTAGTCGCCCTTTCTCAGCCTCACGGCTTTGCCGCCGTAGAGGTCAATAGCAGGAAAAATTTTCATAATTTACATCTCACAGAATGATTTCAGAATATTCAGCCCGGTCTTGCCGCTCTTTTCGGGGTGGAACTGACAGCCCATGACGTTTTTATCCGCGACCGACGCCGTAAGCTCGGCGCCGTAGTCAGTCACCGCGATCACCGAGGGCGACCCGGCGGCATAGTAGGAGTGCACGAAATACACGCACTCGCCCGATTTTATGTACTTAAATAGGGGGTGCCCCTCGAATTTCAGCTCGTTCCACCCGATGTGGGGTATTTTGAACCCCTCGGGAATCACGTCGGAAATCGGCCGCACGCTGCCCTTGATAAGCCCGAGGCCGCCGTGCTCACCGAATTCATAGCTTTTTTCCATCAAAAGCTGCATTCCGAGGCAGATCCCCAAAATCGGCTTTCCCGCGGCCGCCTCTTTAAGAATTGCGTCAAAGAGACCCGATTTTTTGAGGCGCTCCGCGGCGTCGGCAAAGGCCCCCACGCCGGGCAGAATGATCCTGTCCGCCTCGTTAAGACCCTCCGGCGTGTCGGCCATAACTGCCTCGGCACCTATAGCGCTGAGCGACGAGCGCAGCGAAAACAAATTCCCGACGCCGTAATCGACGATTGCAAGCATCAGAGCGCCCCCTTCGTCGAGGGCACCGAATCGGAAAATCTCTGATCCGTTTCGGTCGCCGCCCGTAAAGACCTCGCCGCCGATTTGAACGCCCCCTCGATTATGTGGTGGGAGTTTTTCCCGGCGAGCTGCCTTATGTGCAGGGTGACGCGCGCCTCGCGGACAAACGCCGCGAAAAATTCCTCGCAAAGCTCGGTGTCGAAGTCGCCGACCTTCTCGGCGGGAATCTCAAGCCCGTAGCCGAGATATGCCCTGCCCGAGATGTCGACCGCCGTCATGATCAGCGCCTCGTCCATCGGAATGATTGCCTCGCCGTAGCGGCTAATGCCCTTTTTGTCGCCGACGGCGCTGTTGAACGCCTGCCCGAGCGTAATGCCGATGTCCTCGACCGAGTGGTGGAAATCCACCTCGGTGTCGCCCTTGCAGGTGACGGAAAGATCAAAACCCGAGTGCCTTGCAAACAGCGTCAGCATGTGATCCAAAAATCCCACGCCGCTCGAGACGTTTGCCTCGCCCTTGCCGTCAAGATTGATATATAACGAGATATCGGTTTCCGCAGTACTGCGCTTAATTTCGGCTGTTCTCATATTTTTGCCTCCGAATCAATAATTTCAGCTATATTTTTTACAAGAATATCCATTTCTTCGTCGCTGCCGACGGTTATCCGAAGATACTCCGAAATCCTCGGCTTATCGAAGTGCCGAACGAGAATTCCGCGCTCCTTGAGCTTTTCGTAGAGCGTTTTTCCGCCGATTCCGGGGTAGGAGGCGAACAGAAAATTAGCCGAGCTGTCGGTAACTTTAAAGCCCAAACCGCGCAGTTTCGCGGAGATCCGCTCTCTCGTCGCCGCGATCTTTTTGCAGTTGGCAACGGTGTAGTCTTCGTCCGAAATCGCCCCGATCCCGGCAGCAAGGTTTGTCCGCGAGAGGTTATACGGGTTTGTCGAGTAGATGATCCGGTAAATGTCGTCGATAATGTCCTTGCAGGCGACGGCAAATCCCACCCTTGCGCCCGCCAGCGAACGCGACTTTGAAAAGGTTTGCACTACGATCAGATTTTGATATTTTCTCACAAGCGGCACCGCACTGACGCCCCCGAAGTCAACATACGCTTCGTCGATGACGACGATATTTTTGGGGTTTGATTCCGCAATCCTACAGATATCCTCCTGAGAAATTGTCAATCCCGTCGGCGCGTTGGGGTTGGCGATAAAAATGTTTTTTTCAATCCCGATATAGTCCTTAGGGTCGATCGAAAAATCTTGCCTCAGCGGAATGACCGTGAAGGGCACGCCGTTTATCGCCGCGAAAACCGAGTAAAACCCGTAGGTGATGTCCGCAAACGCTGCGGGGGAGCTCGGCGAGCAAAACGCCTTGAAGATAAAATTCAGCGCCTCGTCCGAACCGTTCGTAACGGCCACATTCTCTTTCTCGACTCCCAGCCTCTCGGCGATGAGGCCTCTCAGCCCGCCGCCGTCAAGCTCGGGGTAGAGCTGCAGCCTTTTTGCGGCCTCCGCAGCCATCTCGACGACTTTCGGCGAGGGCGGAAAGGGCGATTCGTTCGTGTTCAGCTTGATAAATTTTTTTCCGACCGGCTGCTCGCCCGGAACATAGGGTTCCAAAGCCCTCAGCTCCGGCCTAAGAAATTCAGACATTTTCAGTCTCCTAACATCATTTTATGTAAAGCATTTTATCTTTACAGATAGCTTAATTCAACGCAAAATCCGCAATATTTCGTCATTTTCCGGTGATCTCTTATCTCTGCCTCCGGCATTTCATGTAAAGCACATTACCTTTACGATTTTATCCTCACCTTAGCGCTCCTTGCATGGGCGTCAAAGCCCTCTTTCTCGGCGAACGCCGCCACCTTTTCGGCGACCTCGGCAAATGCCTCCTCAGTGAAATAGGTGAACTGCGTTTTTTTCACGAAATCGTCCACCGAAAGGGGACTTGAAAATCTCGCGGTGCCGCTCGTCGGCAGGGTGTGGTTCGGCCCGGCGAAGTAGTCGCCCAGCGGCTCGGGGCAGCTGTTCCCCAAGAAGATCGAGCCCGCGTTTTTGATCTCGCCCAAAAGGTCGAACGGCGCCTCGGTGCAAATTTCAAGGTGCTCGGGGGCGATCTCGTTCGAAAGCTTCACCGCCTCGCCGATGCTCCCGGCGACGATTATCTTTCCGTTTCTCTCTATAGACGCCCTCGCAATTTCTTCGCGGGGGAGGACTTTCAGCTGCTTTTCTGTCTCGGCGGCCACCTTTTCGGCGAGATCATAATCGTCGGTGATCAGAACGGCCGTCGCGAGCCTGTCGTGCTCGGCCTGCGACAAAAGATCCGCCGCAAGATATTCGGGCTTTGCCGTCCTGTCGGCGATTATCAGGATCTCGCTCGGGCCGGCGATCATGTCAATAGCCACCCGGCCGAACACCTGGCGCTTCGCCTCGGCGACATACTGGTTGCCGGGGCCGACTATTTTGTCGACGCGCGGCACACTCTCGGTGCCGTAGGCGAGGGCGGCGACTGCCTGCGCCCCGCCGGTCTTGAATACCCTTGTAACCCCGCCGATCTTTGCTGCGGCGAGGATCTCCGGCATTATTGTTCCGTCGGCGCGGCAGGGGGTGGCCATAACGATCTCCCGGCAGCCCGCAAGTTTCGCCGGCACAGCGTTCATCAGAACGGTCGAGGGGTAAGCCGCCGTACCGCCGGGGACGTAAAGCCCCACCTTTTCAAGCGGCATCACCTTCTGGCCCATGACAACACCCGGCTTGTTTGAGAGAACAAACCCGCTGCGGAGCTGATTTTTGTGAAATTCGCGGATATTTTCCGCCGCTTCTTTCAGAATCTCTAAAAATTCCGGCCTGACCGCCGCCATAGCTTCGTCAAATTCGCGGTTGGTGACCTCTAACTTTTCAAGATCGACTTTCTCAAACTTTTTTGCATACTCCAAAAGCGCGGAATCGCCGTTTTCGCGGACGTTTGCGATAATTTCCCGCACTGTTTCCGAGACGTCGACGGTCTGCGTGACCCGCTCGAACAGCTCGTTTGCGGTCGCCTGCGAGGTTCTCAGTATCTTTATCATGGCTAAATTTATTCTCCTTTGGATTTTAATTCGGTGAGCCGGTTTTTGATTTCTGTTATCCTTTCGCGCTTGAAGCGATAGCTCGGCTTGTTGGCAATCAGCCTCGCCGAGACCTCAAACAGCGTGTTTTTCACTTCAAGATCGTTCTGCTTAAGGGTGGCGCCCGTCTCGACGATGTCTACGATGACGTCGGAAAGGCCGAGTATCGGCGCAAGCTCAATCGAACCGTTCAGCTTGATGATCTCTATGTCGCGGCCGGTCGAGCTGTAGTAATCCTTTGCCACGTTTGCAAATTTTGTCGCCACCCTAAGGGTTTTCTTGCGGTCGTCCTTAAAGCCGCGGGGGCCCGCCACCGTCATTCGGCATTTTCCGAGGCCGGTGTCAAAAAGCTCGTAGACGTCGGGGCGGTATTCCGAAAGAATGTCCAGCCCCGCGACGCCTATATCCGCCGCGCCCTTTTCGACGTAGATTGCCACGTCCGAGGGCTTTACCCAGAAATATCTCACTCCCGCCTCGGGGTTTTCAAACGTGAGCCGCCTCCCGGGATTTTCAATTTCGGGGCAGCGGTATCCCGCGGCCGCGAACATCTCGTAAACCCTGTCGCCGAGCCTTCCCTTCGGCAGGGCGATGTTTATAATGTCACTCAACCCTGCGCACCCCGCTTCCGTCGACAGTGTAAATTTTTCTGAATTTCATGTTATCCGGCCGCGAGCTCATCGCGCAGACGCTTTCTCCGTTTTCGGACAGCGCCTTTTTTGCCTTGAAGATCTCCGCGGCGGGAACATTATCTTTGTATAGCAGAAGTATGTCCGCGTCGACGTCCTGCCCGTCTTCAAAGAGGGGATCGAGCGCGTCGAGGTAAAGTGCAAAGCCTATTGCCCGGGCGGATTTTTTCAGCTTTTTCATCAGGCCGTCGTACTGCCCGCCGCTCAGCACCCCCGAGGGAACGCCGTCGATATAACCTTTAAAGAAGATGCCGCTGTAGTATCTCAGATCTCCGACGGTGGAAAAATCAACCCTCACCGCCGAGGAAAATTCACTTCCCAAAAGCTCGCAGGTGTCGCAGAAAAGATCTATCGAATCCTGCGGGGCAAGCTCTGAAAGAAGCTTCCTTATTTCGCCCGAAGCATCTTCAGCCGGAAGATCAAGCTGCGAAAGCTTCAGAAGCTTTTCCGAGGCGTCGCCGTCAATCTGCTCGCGCTTAAGAAGCTGCCCGAGGCCGTCGGAATTTTTATCGCCGATAAGGCGGAAGGCCTCTTTTTTGGCGGGCTCGTTGAGCCCGGCGGCTTCAAGCGCCTGCCTCATAAGCCCGAGATGCGAAACGGCGAGCTCGTAGCTTTCGGATATCGTCCTTAGGCTTTGCGCCGCCAGAGCCAGCACCTCGCAGACGCAGTATTCGTCAATTTTTCCGATGCATTCAAGCCCGGCCTGCGCAATCTCCTTAAAGCTGAGGCCAGCCGCGCGGTAGACGTTTTCGTGATAGTAAAGCTTTTCAATGCCCTCTTCGGGGCAGTTTTTCACGATCGAAAGGGTGACGTCCGGCTTCAAAGCCATAAGCCGCCCGTCGAGATCGGTAAAGGTGAGCACGTTTTCCGAGACTAAAAAGTCCTTGTTTTCGGCGTAAAGGTCGTACTCTTCAAATTTAGACATCTTGTAGCGGCGGTATCCCGCGCTCTCAAAAACGGCTCTTAAGCGGCGGTGAAGCTCGCTCTTGGAATAATTCATTTAAAACTCTCTTTCGTTGGGTAGTGCAGTTATTTTATCATAGTAGCAGGCTAAAGTCAAGCAAAACTTTCCGCCTTTTATAAATTTCGTAGATTTAAACAAAATCGGAGGCATCGCCTTTGAGTGTATGCGTCCGATTAGCTAAAATTTGACCTTTGCATTAACTGCCGGCTTGGCGCAGCCCCCGCCCGCGCTTCGCGCGGGCTGCCCCGGCCCCCTCTGGGGGGGCCGGGGGCGCCGTCCCTGCGGGACGGCGCGGGGCTGCGCCCCGATTTTGCAGGCTGTGCGATTTTACTTAAAGTATTCAACCGCGGCCCTGAACATGCCTATGTCGTAGTTGCCCGGCACGTTCTTATAGAGCCCCGAGCCTATCCTCTCGGAATGTCCCATTTTGCCGAACACCCTGCCGTCCGGCGAGGTGATGCCCTCTATTGCATACATCGAGTCGTTCGGGTTGAAGTGAATATCCGAGGTCGCGTTTCCGTCGAGGTCTACATACTGCGTCGCGACCTGTCCGTTATCGATAAGTTTTTTGATCATCTCTTCGCTCGCAAGGAAGCGCCCCTCGCCGTGAGATATCGGCACGTTGATGATGTCGCCGACATTCACGTTTCTGAGCCAAGGCGACTTGTTCGAGGCTATCCTCGTTCTGACTATCCTCGACTGGTGCCGCGAGATGGTGTTGAAGCTGAGGGTGGGGAATGACGGATCTGCGTCAAGAATCTCCCCGTATGTCACAAGCCCGAGCTTTATAAGCGCCTGGAAGCCGTTGCATATGCCGCAGATAAGCCCGTCACGCCTGTTCAGCAGGTTCATGACCTCCTCGCGGATCTTCTGATTGCGGAAGAACGCGCAGATGAATTTTGCCGATCCGTCCGGTTCGTCTCCTCCCGAAAATCCTCCCGGAATGAATATCATCTGCGAGGTCTTAAGCTCGCTTGCGAATTTTTCCACGCTCTCGGCGATGCCTGCCGCCGAAAGGTTGTTTATAACCGTAATGACCGGCTCGGCTCCCGCGTCGCGCATGGCTTTCGCGCTGTCATATTCGCAGTTTGTCCCCGGGAATGCCGGGATAAGCACCTTCGGCTTTGCGGTTTTAACGGCAGGGGAGGCCTTGCTGCGGCCGTCATAGCTTATGTTCGGTATCTTTTCGCCGCCCTGCCTGATATTGCAGCTGTAAACTCCCTCAAGCTTGTCCTCATATGCGCCGAGCAGCCCGTCGAGCGATACCGCCTCGCCGCCAAAGGAAATAACTCTGTCCTCAACGGTTCTGCCGACAGTTCTGCCTATGTCGCTTCCGTCGGTAAGCTCGACAAGGAACGCGCCGCACTTAAGCCCGAAGATCTCGTCAAGGCTCATGCCGCGGTCGAATTCAAAGCCGATTCCGTTTCCTATCGCCATCTTGAAGACCGCTTCGGCAATTCCGCCGATGCCGGGGGTATAGGCCGAAACCGCTTTACCGCTTCTTATAAGCCCTGTCACCTCCGAGTATACCTCCGTCAGCGACTTCGTCTCGGGCAGACCGTTTTCGTCGCATTTCGGCTCTATCAGCGCAACGCGGCGGCCCGCGCTCTTAAATTCGGGGGATATGACGTCCGAGGTCTTCCCTGTGGTAACCGCGAACGAAACGAGCGTCGGCGGCACGTCGAGATCCTCAAAGCTTCCGCTCATAGAATCCTTTCCGCCGATTGCCCCTATACCGAGGTCTAACTGCGCCCTGAACGCGCCCAAAAGTGCGGCCAGCGGCTTGCCCCAGCGCTTGCCGTCCCGGCCGGGGTGTTCAAAATATTCCTGGAAGGTCAGGTAAACGTCCTTGAATTCCGCGCCGGTGGCGATAAGCTTCGAGACCGATTCCACCACCGCCGAATACGCGCCGTGATAGGGGCTCTGCTCGGTCAGATAGGGGTTATATCCCCAGGCCATAAAGGAGCAGTCGTCGGTGTGCTTTTTCTCGACAGAGATCTTCTGCACCATCGCCTGAATCGGCGTCAGCTGATTTTTCCCGCCGAAGGGCATAAGCACCGTTCCCGCGCCTATCGTCGAATCGAACCTCTCCGAAAGGCCTCTTTTTGAGCATATGTTCAGGTCGCTCGCCATCGAGGTGATGTTTTCTTTGAATCCGCCGTTTATTTCGCGCGCTTTTAATGCGGGAGCTGCGGGCGTCACGGTAATGTGCTTTTCCGCGCCGTTTGAATTGAGAAACTCCCTGCTTATGTCAACGATTTTTT
This sequence comes from uncultured Clostridia bacterium, assembly GCA_947625615.1. Taxonomy (GTDB): domain Bacteria; phylum Bacillota; class Clostridia; order Oscillospirales; family Ruminococcaceae; genus Faeciplasma. The sequence continues at coordinate 29,899 of CANQPB010000007.1, forward strand.
TGCCGTTCCAGTTCATCACAAGCCTCGGCTCGCTCTGCACCTTTGCCACCGGGCAGGCCTGCAAATTTTCCTCGTGCGCAAGCTCAAGGAATCTTTTTACGTCCTCCGGCGCCACAACGACCGCCATTCTCTCCTGAGATTCCGAAATGGCGAGCTCGGTGCCGTCGAGGCCGTCATACTTTTTCGGCACGGCGTTCAGGTCTATCTCCAGCCCGTCGGCAAGCTCTCCGATGGCCACCGAAACGCCGCCCGCGCCGAAATCGTTGCAGCGCTTTATGAGCTTAGACGCTTCCGCGTTCCTGAAAAGCCTTTGCAGCTTTCTCTCCTCGGGGGCGTTGCCCTTTTGCACCTCTGCACCGCAGGTCTCAACGGAATGCGCGTTATGCGCCTTCGAAGAGCCTGTCGCCCCGCCTATGCCGTCGCGGCCGGTTGAGCCGCCCAGCAGGATAACCACGTCGCCGGGGGCGGGAACCTCTCTGCGGACGTTCTCCTGCGGGGTCGCCGCGATGACCGCGCCAATCTCCATTCTCTTCGCGGCATATCCGGGGTGGTAAATCTCATCAACAATGCCGGTGGCGAGGCCTATCTGGTTGCCGTAGGAGGAATACCCCGCCGCGGCGGTGGTGACAAGCTTTCTCTGCGGAAGCTTGCCGGGAATAGTCTCGGAAACGGGTACTGTCGGGTCGGCAGCGCCGGTAACACGCATGGCTCCGTAAACATATGACCTCCCCGAGAGGGGATCGCGTATGGCGCCGCCTATGCAGGTTGCCGCGCCGCCGAACGGCTCGATCTCGGTCGGGTGGTTGTGCGTCTCGTTTTTAAAGAGAAGAAGCCAAGGCTCCTTTTTGCCGTCCGCCTCGATTTCTATTTTAACCGTGCAGGCGTTGATCTCCTCCGATTCGTCAAGCTTCGGCAGCTTTCCGACGGATTTCAGATATTTAACCGCTACTGTCGCAAGATCCATAAGGCAGACCGGCTTTTTGTCGCCCACCCTGCGGCGCACCTCAAGGTATTCCTCATAGGCCTTCTGCAAAAGCCCGTCCTCGAATTTAACGCCGTCAATGATTGTTAAAAATGTGGTGTGGCGGCAGTGATCCGACCAGTAGGTGTCAATCATTCTTATCTCGGTGACGGTCGGGTCGCGGTGCTCAGATCTGAAATATTTCTGACAGAATTCAATGTCGTCAGCGTCCATAGCGAGGTTATAATCCGCGACGAATTTTTCAAGACCCGCCCTGTCAAGGTCAATAAAGCCCTCAAGGGTCTTTGCCTCCGTCGGAATGTCATATTTCACGACCAGGGTTTCCGGCTTTTCAAGAGAGGCTTCCCTCGCTTCGACCGGATTGATGACGTATTTTTTTATCTCCGAGATGTCTTCGTCGCTCAGCTCGCCGTAGAGGCAGTATACCTTTGCCGAGCGTATGAGCGGGCGCTCTCCCTGGGAAATTATCTGAATGCACTGCGCCGCAGAATCCGCGCGCTGATCGAACTGCCCGGGCAAATATTCCACGGCAAATACGGTCGCGCCGTCGGCGTCAAGCGTCTCGGAGGCGATATCGAGCTGGGGCTCCGAAAAGACGTTGGCGACGGAGTAGTCGAACAGCTCGCGCGAGATATTCTCGGCGTCATAGCGGTTAATCACCCTGACGCCCTTTAGGCTCTCAATCATCAGCAGCCCGCGGATATCTCCCAAAAGCGCTTTGGCCTCGTGGGCAAGCTCCGGCTTCTTCTCAACATATATTCTGTATACCATTTTTATCTCCTCTGTCTGTGTAGGAATTCAAGAGCTTTTTTGCCTATGTCGCGGCGGTAGTAGGCGTTTTCAAAGCTTATCTTTTCGCATTTTTTATACGCCTCGGCGACGGCCTCTTCAAGGTCTTTTCCGCACGCCGTAACGCCCAAAACTCGCCCGCCGGAGGTCAGAAGCCTGTTTCCGTCAAGCTTTGCCCCCGCGACATATACTGAGGACTTAAGCCCGTCGGGAATTGTAATCTCAAAGCCCTTTTCATATTTTTCGGGATATCCCGATGAGGCCATTATAACGCAGCAGGCCGCGCCGTCGGAAAATTCCACGGGGACGTCCTTTAAATTGCCGTTCGTCGTCGCGAGCATAATGTTAAGTAAATCCGATTTCAGAAGCGGCAGCACCACCTGTGTCTCTGGGTCTCCGAAGCGGCAGTTATATTCAACCACCTTCGGACCCTCGGGGGTTATCATCAGCCCGAAGTAGAGGCAGCCCTTAAAGGGCCTTCCCTCGGCTTTCATGGCCTTGACTGTCGGCAGAATTATCCTCTCCATTGCCTGCTTATGGACTTCGGGGGTGTAATAGGGGCTCGGGGCGACGGTGCCCATGCCGCCGGTGTTAAGGCCCTCGTCGTTGTCGTGCGCGCGCTTGTGATCGGTCGAGGGAACCATAGGTATAACGGTCTCGCCGTCGGTAAAGGAGAGCACCGAAACTTCCGGGCCGGTCATGAATTCCTCAATGACGATTCTGTCGCCGCTCGCGCCGAATTTTTTGTCCTGCATAATTTCGTGGACGGCGTTCTTGGCCTCGTCTTTAGTCATGCAGACCAAAGCGCCCTTTCCGAGGGCGGGGCCGTCGGCTTTCACGACGGTGGGAATCTTTGCGGTCTCAAGGTATTCAAGGGCCTTTTCGGCGTCGGTGAACACCTCATACTCCGCCGTGGGGATATTGTTTCTTCGCATGAAATCTTTGGAGAACACCTTTGAGCCCTCGATTATCGCGGCCTTTTTGTCGGGTCCGAAGCAGGGGACGCCGACTGCGTTGAGCTCGTCTACGCAGCCCATTACAAGGGGGTCGTCCTGTGCGACGACAGCGTAATCGACGGCATTATCCTTTGCAAAAGAAACTATCGCGGGGATATCGGTGGAGGAAATCGGCACGCACTCGGCGTCGGCGGCAATCCCGCCGTTTCCGGGAAGGCAGTATATTTTTTCAACGGAGGAATTTTCGGCGAGCTTTTTTATTATAGCGTGTTCGCGGCCGCCTCCGCCTACAACCATTATTTTCATAGTCAATGCTCCTAAACTGAAAATTTCGCCGGCTGCATTACGGCCGCAGCGCGGCTATAGGCCTTTTTTGCGGGCGGTGCGCGTCGCTCAGCTGTCATGGCGGGTAACTCCGGGCTTTCATCGCCCCACCCGCCCGCCGCTTTGCTGAGCGACGCGCACCCGTAGTCAAGTCAATAGCAGTCCCCGTATATTGGGAATTTCTTGCAGAGCTCCTGAACCTCTTTCGAGACTCTTTCCTTCTGCCCCTCAAAATCGGTGACGACGTCGTGGATCCACCCGGCGATCTTTACCATCTCCGCCTCTTTGAATCCGCGAGATGTTACCGCCGGAGTGCCTATCCTTATGCCGCTGGTGATGAACGGGCTTTGGGGGTCGTTCGGAACGGCGTTCTTGTTAGCGGTGATGTGCACCTCGTCGAGGTTGTGCTCAAGCTGCTTTCCGGTGATGCCGAAATTCTGCAAATCAATAAGCATGAGGTGGTTGTCCGTTCCGCCCGAGACAAGGTTGAAGCCGCGCGCTTTAAGCTCTTCGGCGAGCTTCGCCGCGTTTTTGACGATCTGCTGCTGATATTCCTTGAATTCCGGCTGCAAGGCCTCCTTAAAGGCGACGGCCTTTGCGGCGATAATGTGCATAAGCGGGCCGCCCTGAATTCCCGGAAAGATGGCCTTGTCTATGGCCTTTGCAAGCTCCTCTTTGCAGAGTATCATTCCTCCGCGAGGGCCTCTTAGGGTCTTGTGGGTGGTGGTGGTTACGACGTCGGCATAGGGCACGGGATTCTGGTGGAGCCCCGCGGCGACAAGTCCCGCGATGTGCGCCATGTCGACCATAAGGTATGCGCCGACCTTCTTTGCAATTTTTCCGAATCTCTCAAAGTCGATGGCCCTCGGGTAAGCCGAAGCGCCCGCAAGTATCAGCTTGGGCTTGCATTCCTCGGCAAGCCTTTCAACCTCGTCATAGTTGATCCTGCCGTCGTCGCCGACGCCGTAGGGGACTATCTTGAAGTATTTGCCAGAGATGTTTACCGGCGAGCCGTGAGAAAGGTGTCCGCCGTGGGCAAGGCTCATCGAAAGAACGGTGTCGCCCGGCTGCAAAAGCGCGAAGAATACCGCAAGGTTTGCCGAAGCGCCGCTGTGAGGCTGCACGTTCGCATGCTCCGCCCCGAACAGCTCGCAGGCGCGGCTGCGGGCAATCTCCTCAACCTCGTCGACATACTGGCAGCCGCCGTAATAGCGGTGCGCGGGATATCCTTCCGCATATTTGTTCGTCAGAACCGTTCCCGCCGCCAAAAGCACTCCTTTGGAGACAATGTTCTCCGAGGCTATAAGCTCGATATTGTGCTGCTGCCTTTTCAGCTCGCGTTCCGAAGCGGCGTAAATTTCCTCGTCATACTGTTTAAGTTCCTTGAAATCCATCTTTAAACCCCTTTCAATTGTCGGTTGTCGGTATTGTTTTTAAATCAGTGGTGGAATAGCCTCATGCCGGTGAAGGACATCACCATGTTGTATTTGTTCGCGGTCGCGATAACTGCGTCGTCCCTTACCGATCCTCCCGGCTCTGCGACGTAGCATACGCCCGAGCGGTGAGCTCTTTCAATATTGTCGTCAAACGGGAAGAACGCGTCTGAGCCGAGGGCCACCCCGGTTATCGAGGCGAGATATTCCTTGGCCTCTTCGTCGGTGAGGGGCTCGGGCCTTTCGGTGAAGTAGCGCTGCCACACTCCGTCGGCGCAAACGTCCTCCTCGTTTTTGTTGATGTATCCGTCGATGACGTTGTCGCGGTCGGGGCGCTTTATTTCCGGCTTAAAGGGCAGATTCAGCACCTTTTCATGCTGCCTTAAGAACCAGGTGTCTGCCTTTGTGCCCGCAAGGCGGGTGCAGTGAATCCTCGACTGCTGCCCGGCGCCCACGCCGATGGCCTGGCCGTCGTATGCATAGCATACCGAATTCGACTGCGTATATTTCAGCGTTATAAGCGAGATTATAAGGTCTCTTGCGGCCTCGTCCGAGAGATCCTTGTTTTCGGTGACTATGTTGCTCAGAAGCTCGCGGTCAATCTTGAAGTTGTTGCGGCCCTGTTCAAAGGTGATTCCGAACACCTGCTTGTGCTCAATGGGCTCAGGCACATAGTCGGGATCGATTTTTAAGATCGTATAGTTGCCGCTCTTTTTGGTCTTCAGAATTTCGAGCGCCTCCGGCTCATATCCCGGGGCGATGATTCCGTCCGAGACCTCTCTTTTCAGCATCGTAGCCGTGGTGACGTCGCAGACGTCGGAGAGCGCCACCCAGTCGCCGAAGGAGCACATTCTGTCGGTGCCTCTTGCCCTCGCATATGCGCAGGCGAGAGGGGAATCGTCGAGACCCTTGATGTCGTCTACAAAGCAGGCTTTTTTGAGTTTTTCGGGCAGGGGAATGCCCACCGCCGCCGACGTCGGGCTGACGTGCTTAAATGACGTCACCGCCGGAAGCCCGAGGGCCTCCTTAAGCTCCTTTACGAGCTGCCAGGAATTGAACGCGTCCAAAAGATTGATGTAGCCGGGCTTGCCGTTTAAAATTTCAAAGGGCAGCTCGCCGCCGTTTTCCATGAACACCCGCGACGGCTTCTGATTGGGGTTGCACCCGTATTTAAGCAGAACTTCGTTTGACATGATCTCTCTCCTTTACTTTATGTACTTATTGATTATTTTCTGGCTCACGCTACCTGTCTCGATATCGGTATATCTCACGAACAGCGAAATTTTATTGTCCTCGTTAAGCGATTCCCAGATGTCGTTTGCAAATTCTTGGGCGTTGTTCGGAATTTTAACGCGCTCAGGCTCGCCCTGGAAAGTCGGCAGGGGATTGCCGTCGCCGACATATGTGTGGATAAAATGCCCGAGGCCGGCGATAGGCGAATATTCAAAGGTATATCTTGCGCATGCCGAACCCGCAGCGTCCTCGCTCTTTAAAATCGACATCTTATAGCTGTAGCCCTGCGAAAAATCGAGCTCCGCCGAAATTCTCGGCGTGAGGTTCGGCGCGTCCGGCTCGAACTCGCGAGTTCTTAAGGCACCCGAAAAGTCGCTTCCCAGGCGGATCCCCTCGACAATGGTGTCGGTCTGATCGCCGTTTGTGACTATAAGCTTTTTGCCGATTTTTCGCACCGCCGCGTAGATGATAAGGCTCGGATCCTCAACCTTCGAGGCGTCGAACGGCTCGGTGAAGACGGCGCCGTCATGCTCGGCGAATACGCGGTTGCGGCTGTTTGCCGATCTTCCCATTATAAAATAGGCCGTCACGGCGCTCCTTCCGTCCTCAGACATTCCCGCGATGATGCCTCTGCCGACATAGGGGTCGCGCGTAAGCTCTTTGATCGTGTTGATTTTGTAGATGTCCATTTTACTCTCCCTTTACAAGTCCGTAGACGTATTCATTATAAAGCTTGCCGTTCTTATAAAACGCGTCTCTTAAGACGCCCTCAAGCTCAAAGCCCGCCTTTTCAAGCACTCTTCGGCTCGCCATATTCGGCTCAAATATCGTTCCCTCGATGCGCGAAATATCAAGCTTTTCAAATGCTTCGGCGCAAATTCGCTTTGCGGCTTCGGTCATGATGCCTCTGCCGTAAAACTCGGGTATCAGGCAGTAGCCGATGACGCCGACTTTCGAGCACAGATCGCTCCGCTTTTCCACCGAGATATTGCCGACCGCCTTGCCGTCAACAACTATTCCGTAAAAAATTCCGGTATTTTTCGCTTCGCCCTTTTGCGCCATTTCGGTGATGAACCACTCGGCGTCTTTTTCGGTATATGGGTTCGGAATACCGTCGGTGAGATATTTTCTGTCGACTTTGTTGATCGTTTCGGCAAGGCCGGCGGCGTCCGAAAGCTCCCACTTTCTGAGGGTAAAGCTCGGGGTTTCAGGCTTCTTTTCGTTCAAAAGCCTCCGGCAGAGCTTTTCCGCGGCCTCGGGCAAAAGCTTCCACTCCGCCTGCTCCATAATTCTGCGCTGGAGCTTTTCCGGCGTGTCGCCCTCCTTTACCTCAACGGCCTTTTGTGCCAAAATCTCGCCGCCGTCGCACACCTCGTTGACAAGGTGCACCGTCGCGCCGGAAACCTTAACTCCCTTTTTAAGGGCCTCCTCGTGCACTTTAAGCCCATAGTAGCCCTTTCCGCAGAAGGAGGGTATCAGCGCCGGGTGTACGTTTATAATGCGGTTTGCATACCGCTTTGTGAAGTCCTCCGAGAGTATAGACATGAATCCCGCAAGAATTATCACCTCGGCGCCGTGATCTTCAAGTGCCTTGACGATTCCCGCCTCGAATTCCGAAAGATCCCGGCAGTCCTTTCTCGATATCGTCAGCGCGTCTATCCCGGCATTTTTTGCCCTCTCGAGGGCATATGCCCCTGCCTTTGAGGATATCACGCAGACGATCTCGCCGCTTGTCAGAACGCCCGACTTCTCGGCGTCGATAAGAGCCTGCAAATTAGTTCCTCCGCCCGAGACTAAAACGGCTATCCGAATTTTTCTGTTCATATCAGTTTCCTATTCTATGACTATCTTGTCCTCGCCCCTGACGGTGACGCCGATTACATAAGCGTCCTCGCCGCTGTCGCGAAGAATCTCAAGGGCCTTTTCCGCCTCGCTTTCGGGGACGACTATGCTCATTCCCACGCCCATGTTATAGGTGTTGAACATGTCCCTTTCGGGGATATTCCCGGTGCGCTGTATCAGCCCGAATATCGGCGGAATTCTGAGCGATTTTCTGTCTATTTTAGCGCAAAGCCCGTCGGGTATAGAGCGGGGGATATTCTCGTAGAATCCGCCGCCGGTGATATGCGAAATCCCCTTTACGTCCACGCTCTCAAGAAGCTTCAAAACCGGCTTTACATATATCTTTGTCGGCTCCAAAAGCGTCTCGCCGAGGCTCTTTCCGCCGAGCTCCTCAACGGGGGAGGCAAGGTCGGCGTTTTCGATGTCGAACACCTTTCTTATCAGGGAGAATCCGTTTGAATGCACCCCCGAGGAGGGCAGGGCGATTATAACGTCTCCCTCGCGCATTCTTTGGTTGTCAATGATTTTATCCATATCCACAACGCCGGTGCAGTATCCCGCGAGGTCATATTCCTCCTCCGGCATCATGCCGGGGTGTTCGGCGGTCTCGCCGCCTATAAGCGACGCCCCCGCCATAACGCAGCCGTCGCAGACTCCCTTGACTATCGCCGCGATCTTTTCGGGAATGTTTCGGCCGCAGGCTATGTAGTCCAAAAATACCAGCGGCTTTGCCCCGCAGCATATGATGTCGTTCACGCACATGGCAACGCAGTCGATGCCGACGGTGTCGTGCTTATTCATCATGAACGCGAGCTTTAGCTTTGTGCCCACTCCGTCCGTTCCGCTCACAAGCACCGGCTTTTTATATCCCGAAAGATCCGGCAGGAAAAGCCCGCCGAAGCCGCCTATTCCCGACACCTCGCCGCCGGTGGCGGTACGCTTAATGTCGGCCTTCATCAGCTCGACCGACTTATAACCCGCGGTTATGTCCACGCCCGCCTGTCTGTAGCTTTCAGAAAAACTTTTTTCCATAGGATTACCTCACTTGTTTCTGTCGGCAAATTTGGGATTTGTCGAGATCTTTCTTTCAAAGCGCGATTTGTTCGACTGTGTCGGCTCCTTGGTGGGGTAGTTGCCGTCAAAGCAGGCATAGCAGAAGCCGGAGCCGTCCGTGCCGGCGATCTTCCTGACGTCCTCGATGCTCAGAAAATGCACCGAGTCCGCGCCGATTATCCCGGCTATCTCGTCAAGGCTGTGATTTGCCGCTATCAGCGATTCCCGCGAATCGATGTCTACCCCGTAGTAGCAGGGATTCATAAACGGGGGAGCCGACGAAAGCATGTGCACCTCTTTGGCGCCGCCGTCACGCAGCCTCTTGACTATCTTTGCCGAGGTGGTGCCGCGCACTATCGAGTCGTCAACCAAAATAACGCGCTTGTCCTTTACCACCGACTGAACCACGTTCAGCTTTATCGACACCATTTCCTCCCGCATTCCCTGGCTGGGCGCTATGAAAGTCCGGCCTATGTATTTATTTTTGATCAGACCTATGTCGTAGGGTATACCCGATTTTCTTGAATAGCCTATTGCGGCGTCGGTACCGCTGTCCGGCACGCCCACGACGATGTCTGCGTCAATGGGATAGGCGTCGGCCAAAAGCTCGCCCACTCTCATTCTTGCGGCGTGCACCGAGCAGCCCTCGCATACGGAATCGGGCCGGGCGATGTAAAGGTATTCGAACACGCAGAAGGCTTTTTTTGCGGTGTTGCAGTTTTCGGTTATCGAGGTGACGCCGTCCTTTGTGAACACCATAACCTCTCCCGGTTCAATCTCGCGGATAAGCTCGGCGTTCACGGCGTCCAAAGCGCAGGTCTCCGAGGCGACTATATAGGTGCCGTCCTCGCGGCGGCCGTAGCAAAGCGGCCTGAAACCGTGTGGGTCGCGCGCGGCTATAAGCTTCGAGGGTGACATTATTATCATCGAGAAAGCTCCCTCAAGCTTTTTTATTGACTGCACGACCGCGTCTTCTATATTTCTCGTCTTAAGACGTTCCTTCGTCACGACGTAGGCTATAACCTCGGTGTCGGAGGTGGAATGGAAGATAGAGCCCTGCTCCTCGAGCGCGGTTCTCAGCTCGTAGGAATTCACAAGGTTTCCGTTGTGGGCAAGTGCCATGTTTCCTTTGAGGTGATTCACCACCACAGGCTGGGCGTTTCTGCGCTCGCCGCCGCCCGTCGTGCCGTAGCGTACGTGGCCGACGGCCATGTTGCCGAGGCCGAGCTTTTCAAGCCGCTCCGCCGTGAAGATCTCGCTGACAAGGCCGGTGTCCTTACGGTATGTAAACACGCCGTCGTCGTTCACGACAATTCCGGCCGATTCCTGTCCGCGGTGCTGCAAAGCGAACAGCCCGTAGTATACCAAAGAGGCGACGTCCTGTGTATTCGGCGCGAAAACACCGAACACGCCGCATTCTTCATGAATGACATTTTCCATAAAATACTCCTCAGAAGGCATTATTCGCCGAAAACGCGGCGCATCATTTCGTTATAGGCGTCCTCTACGCCGCCCATGTCGCGGCGGAAGCGGTCTTTGTCAAGCTTTTCGTTGGTTTTGGAATCCCAGAAGCGGCAGGTGTCGGGGGAAATTTCGTCCGCAAGGACGATTTCGCCGTCGGCGGTTTTGCCGAATTCAAGCTTGAAGTCTACAAGCGTGACGCCGAGGCCCTTGAAGTATTCGCGCATGATCTCGTTCACCTTGAATGCCATCGTCTTGATCTTTTCGATCTCCTCCTTGGTGGCCAGCTTAAGGGCAACAGCGTGGTAGCTGTTTATCAGGGGATCGTGCAGGTCGTCGTTCTTGTAGGAGAATTCGATGGTGGGCTCGTCGAATACTATGCCCTCCTCAACGCCGTAGCGCTTTGCAAAGCTTCCGGCGGAGATGTTGCGGATAATTACCTCAAGCGGGACTATCGACACCTTTTTGACGAGGGTATCGCGGTCGCTCAGCTCTTCGACGAGGTGGGTGGGAATGCCGCTCTTTTCAAGAAGCTTCATGATGTAGTTCGACATTCTGTTGTTGATTGCGCCCTTTCCGACGATGGTGCCTTTTTTGAGGCCGTCGAGAGCGGTGGCGTCGTCCTTATAGGAGACGATGACAAGATTGGGGTCGTCGGTGGCAAATACCTTTTTGGCCTTGCCTTCATAAAGCTGTACAGTTTTTTCCATGATAAATTCCTCCGTAAAATATAATAAAGTTGGTTTGGGTGTCAAAATTTCGGGGTTCGGCATTTCCCCGGTTCCGGCGCAGCCCGGCGCCGCCCCTTCGGGGCGGCCCGCCCGCCGCGCAGCGGCGGGCGTCTTGCGCTTGGGGCGCAAGACGGGCTGCGCCCAAAGCCCTCAGCCTCAGCCGAGGCCGGTTTATTCCGCTATTCTCTCGGCGATGCCCCTGTCCTTTTCAAGAACCGCCGCGGCGTCTTTGCGGCGCTTTTCGTCAAGCTTCGCGGCAAGGCCCTCGTCCTCAACGGCAAGTATCTGCGCCGCAAGTAAAGCGGCATTGACTCCGCCGTCTATGGCAACGGTAGCAACGGGAATTCCCGAAGGCATCATTACCGTTGACAGAAGGGCGTCAATGCCGTCAAGTGTCTGTGATTTGCAGGGTATTCCGATAACCGGCAGCGTGGTGTTCGCCGCGATGGCGCCGGCCAGATGAGCCGCCATTCCCGCCGCACATATCAGAACCCCAAAGCCGTTTTTGCGCGCTGATACGGCAAAGTCACGCGCCTCGGCAGGCGTCCTGTGCGCCGAGTAAACGTGAACCTCATACCCGATCCCGAGCGATGTAAGTGTTGCAGCTGTTTTTTTGAGAATCGGCAGATCGCTGTCGCTGCCCATAATGATTCCGACCTTTCTCATTTCGAGCCTCCCTGATACGGTTTTAAAAATGTAAGAGCGCTTCCCATAATATTCCGACATTTTTCGCAAAATCACAGCAAACGCTCAGCATTAAATTACTACTTATAATATAACATTATTGCGCGTCAAAGTCAAACCAAAAAAAGCTCATATAAACGCGCATAAATTGGCTTTTATGCCGAAATTAAGAATCCGATGAGGCCTTGGTGTCGCAGTAAACGCAGCGGTAGATTTTTTCCTCGGCGTTTTCAAGCCTGAAAACGTGGTCGAGCTCCTGCTCTGTCGAGGTTATGCAGCGCGGATTTTTGCACCTTATCACGTTTTTAAGAATCTTCGGCAGCCCTATAGAGCGCTTCTCGCACAGAACCCCGTCTCTTATAATGTTTATCGTCACGTTCGGCGCGACATATCCGATAATGTCAAGATTCACCGGAATGTCCGCGTCTATCTTTATGATGTCCTTTTTCCCCATGGCCGAGCTGTTCGCGTTTTTAATGATCGCCACCGGGCAGTCCAGCTTGCCGAGGCCCAAAAGATCGTAAAGCGTCATTCCGCGCCCCGCGGGGATATGGTCGATGACAATGCCGTTTTTAATGGAATCTATATTCATATCCTGTCCTTTCTCAGATCGTCCCGGCTTCCTTAAGAAGCATGAGGATAAGCGCCATTCTGATGTATTTCCCGTTCAGCACCTGCTTGAAGTAGCATGCGCGCGGATCTTTATCTATCTCCACCGAGATCTCGTTCACCCTCGGCAGCGGGTGCATCACCGAAAGGCTCTCCTTGGCGGTCTTAAGCTTTTCGGGAGTCAGAATATAGCTGTCCTTAAGTCTCAGGTAGTCCTCCTCGTTGAAGAATCTCTCCCGCTGCACCCTTGTCATGTAAAGGATATCCAGCTCTGGCATATATTCCTCAAGGCTGGTCGTCTGGACATATTCTATCCCCGCCGGCTTCAATACCTCCGATTTAACATAGCTCGGCAGCTTAAGCTCCTCGGGGGAGATGAGCACCACCTTAAGCCCCTTATATCTTGCGAGCGCGCTTATCAGCGAGTGAACCGTCCTACCGAATTTAAGGTCGCCGCAGAAGCCCACCGTCAGGTTTTCAAAGCTTCCCTTTTCGCGCTGAATGGTCAGCAGGTCGGCGAGGGTCTGCGTCGGGTGGAAGTGTCCGCCGTCCCCGGCGTTAATCACCGGCACCGTCGAATTAAGCGAGGCCACAAGCGGCGCGCCCTCCTTGGGGTGGCGCATGGCGATGATGTCGGCGTAGCAGCTCACCACCTTTGTGGTGTCGGCCACGCTTTCGCCCTTTGAGGCCGAAGACGACTGCGCCTCGGAAAATCCGAGCACGTTTCCGCCGAGCTCGTACATCGCCGCCTCAAAGCTCAGGCGGGTGCGGGTCGAGGGCTCAAAGAACAGCGTCGCAAGCTTTTTGCCGTGGCAAACTTCCGAATATTTATCGGGGTGGGCGATAATGTCGTTCGCGGTCGAGATGAGCTCCTCGATATCGCTCACCGAAAGATCCTGAATGTCTATAAGATGTCTCATAGTGCGGCTCCGTTCACAGAAAGATATTTTCTGATTCTCTCTACGTTTTCGGCGTTTTCGGGTTTTTCCTCAAGGTATTCAATAATGTCATATACCGTCGCGACCGAATAGACCGGGAAGCCGAATTCCTGCTCTATCTCCTTCATGGCCGACATCTCTGTTCTGCCCTTTTCCATGCGGTTCACCATTATAAGGCAGGCGGCCACCTTTACGCCCTCAAGCTTAGAGAGTATCTCCATGCTCTCCCTAATGGCCGTCCCCGCGGTTATAACGTCCTCGACTATGACAACCTCGTCGCCCGGCTTTGGGGTGTAACCCACCAAAACGCCGCCCTCGCCGTGATCCTTTGCCTCTTTTCTGTTGAAGAAGAAGGGGACGTCCACGCCGCTTTTCGAGAGCCCGACCGCCGCCGCGACCGCTATTGGAATGCCCTTATATGCCGGGCCGAAGAGAACGGTTCTTTTTTCGCCGACGTTTTCAAGATAGGCCCTTGCGTAAAATTCGCCCAGCTTTGATATCTGCGCGCCGGTCTTGATGTCCCCGGCGTTCAGAAAATAGGGTATCTTTCGGCCGGATTTTGCGGTGAAGTCGCCGAATTTAAGCACCCCGGCGTCCTCAAGAAAACTGATGAATTCTCTTTTGTAGCTGTCCATTATATATCCTCCTTAACTTAATCGACAAATTCGCGAAGGCATCTTTCATAGGCGTCAACCGGGTCTTCCGCCGCGGTTATCGGCCGCCCGACTACAATGTAGTCGGATCCCGCCTTTTTTGCCTCCTCGGGGGTCATCACCCGCTTTTGGTCGCCCTTGTCGCCGTCGGCAAATCTCACCCCGGGGGTGACCGTCAGGAAGTTCCGGCCGCACCGCTTATGAACCGCTTCCGCCTCAAGAGGGGAGCAGACAACGCCGTCGAGGCCCGATCTCATGGCGTTTTCGGCGTAGCTCATCACCGTTTCCGGCATCGGCGTCTCGATAAGCAGCTCGTTTTTAAGCGTCTCGGGGTCGGTCGACGTCAGCTGCGTCACCGCTATAAGAATAGGCCTCTTTCCGTCGGGGCGGGTAAGCCCCTCGACAGCCGCCGCCATCATCTTCGAGCCTCCCGCAGCGTGAAGATTTGTCATGTCCACGTCGAGCCCCGACAGCACCGACATCGCCTTTTTGACGGTGTTCGGAATGTCGTGCAGCTTCAGATCCAAAAAGATCTTGTGCCCTCTTTCCTTGATCTTTCCTACTATAGACGGCCCCTCGGCATAGTAAAGCTCCATGCCTATCTTGACGAACGGCTTTTTCTCGCCGAATCTGTCAAGAAATTCAAGGGTCTTCTGCCCGCTTGAAAAATCGCAGGCCACTATAACGTCTCTGCCCATAATTTACCTCCGAATATATAAATTTTAACCGATTCACAGCGCCGCGCCGATAATGTCCGAGAGCTTTTCAACGCGGTATTTTTCCATCGCCCTCGGCAGATCTGCGATAATGTCCCGGCAGGCGTAGGGGTCTACAAGATTCTGCGCGCCCACCTCAACGGCCGTTGCCCCCGCGAACATCATCTCCAAAACGTCCTCCGCCTTGGATACGCCGCCCATGCCGACTACCGGTATCTTAACGGCTTTTGCGCACTGATATACCATTCTCAGCGCCACCGGGAAAATTGCCGGCCCCGAAAGCCCGCCGGTGGTGTTTTTTAATAAAGGCTTTCTTGTTTTAAGATCTATTCTCATTCCCATAAGGGTGTTTATCAGGCTGACCCCGTCGGCACCCTCGGCTTCGCAGGCCTTTGCGATCTCAACTATATCGGTGACGTTCGGCGAAAGCTTTACTATAACAGGCTTTCTGACCGCTCTTTTCACGGCTTTAGTCACCTCGGCGGCCGATTTAGCGCTCGTGCCGAAGCTCATTCCGCCGCCGTGCACGTTCGGGCAGCTAATATTCACCTCGAGCCAGCCTATGTCCTCGCATTCGTCGAGCTTTGAACAGGTGTAAACGTAGTCGTCAAGGGAGAACCCGCTTATGTTCGCCATCACCTTTTTGTGAAACACCTTTCTCATCTTCGGCAGCTCTTCCGAGATCACCTTTTCAACCCCCGGGTTTTGCAGCCCGACAGCGTTAAGCATTCCCGAGGCCGTCTCGGCGATCCTCGGCGTGGGGTTTCCGAATCTCGGCTCGCGGGTGGTGCCTTTAAAAGAAAACGTGCCCAGAATGTTTATATCGTATAGCTCGCCGAATTCATATCCGTAGCCGAAGGTGCCGCTTGCCGGTATCACCGGGTTGTCAAGCGTTATCCCGCAGAGCGAAACTCTGGTGTCTACCATTTTATCTCCTCCTTTTTAAGAACCGGGCCGTCCCGGCAGATCCTCTTATAGCCGGTGAGGGTCTCGCAGCTGCAGCCCATGCACGCCCCGAAGCCGCAGCCCATTCGCTCCTCAAAGCTGAGCTGCCCCGAGGCGACTGTGCTTTTGCAGACCGCTTTTAGCATCGGCTCCGGCCCGCAGCAGTAAAAGTAGGAATATTTTTCCGGCAGGGCGTCGGTGACGAATCCCTTTGTCCCGTATGATCCGTCGGCGGTGGTCACCCTGACGTCGCAGCCGATCTTTTTGAATTTATCCTCGTAAAAGATCTCTCCCGCGGTGTTGAATCCGAGAATTGCGGTCACTCTGCTGCCTCTTTTTATAAGCTCCTTTGCCAGAAGATACAGCGGCGGCACACCCACCCCTCCGCCGAGCAGCAGGGGAGTATCCCCCGACGGCTCAAGGTCGTATCCGTTTCCGAGGCCGGTCAAAAGGTCGAGCTTTCCGCCGGCCATCTTCGACATTTTTTCGGTGCCCTGCCCGACTACCTTATATATAAGGGTGAGCCTTCCGCCCGAAACGTCGCAGACGGATATCGGCCGCCTGAGAAAAAGCCCGTCGAGCTTTATGTTTACAAACTGCCCCGGCCGGGTGATATCCGTACAGTCGCCTAAAAGTGTCATCTCAAAGACGTTTTCGGTGAGCGGCACGTTCGTCATAATTTCAAATATCGACTGTTTCATCTTCTCTCCCTTTCTTTGCGTTCTTTATTTTCATATGCGACCCTTCCGCCTAAAACCGTCAGGCAGTTTACGCCGTAAAGGCTCATTCTCTCAAAGGGCGTCGCGCGCCCCTTGCTCAAAAATTCTGAGGGGTCTGCGGTGAACCTCTCGCCGAGCTTCCATACCGAAAACCCGTTTTCTTCCGGCAGGCCGAACCTCCTGCGCGGGTTATACGCCATAAGCTCCAGCAGCTTTTCAAGGCTGATAATTCCCTCCCGCACAAAGCGGGTGTACATCACCGAAAATGCCGTTTCAAGCCCGACTATCCCGAAAGCGCTCTTTTCAAGCCCCCTCGATTTTTCCTCCGCGGAATGCGGCGCGTGGTCGGTGGCTATCATATCTACCGTCCCGTCGAGGAGCCCCTCTATAAGCGCCTCGCGGTCTCGCTTCGAGCGCAGCGGGGGATTCATCTTAAAGCGCCCGTCCTCAATAAGGTCGCCGTCGTCGAGCACAAGGTAGTGCGGCCCCGTCTCGCAGGTGACGTCGACGCCCTCAGCCTTTGCCCTTCTTATAAGCTCCACGCTCTCGGCGGTGGATATGTGGCAGACGTGATAGGCGCAGCCCGTCTTTTTCGCGAGCTTAAGATCCCGCTCTATCTGCCTCCATTCGCTCTCCGAGGATATCCCCGCGTGGCCGTGGGCCTTGGCGTATTCGCCGTCGTGGATATATCCGCCGCGGAGCAGCGAATTTACTTCGCAGTGCGCGGCTATTATCTTCCCGAGGCGCTTTGCCTCCGTCATGGCGGCCTCCATCATCTCGTCCCGCTGAACGCCCTTTCCGTCGTCCGAAAAGGCTATGACGCTTTTATGCATGCCTTTCATATCCGAGAGCTGCTCGCCCTTTTCGCCGACTGTTATCGCTCCGTACGGGTGGACGTTTATTACCGCGTCGCGGTTTATAATGTCGAGCTGGACTTTCAGGTTTTCGCAGGAATCGGGCACCGGGTTTAAATTCGGCATGGTGCAGACGTCCGTATATCCGCCCCTTGCCGCCGACATCGAGCCGGTCTTTATCGTCTCCTTATAAGAAAATCCCGGCTCGCGAAAATGCACATGCACGTCGCAAAAGCCGGGTAAAACGGTGTATTCTTCGGGGTCGGCGCAAAAGCCGCGGACGCCGAGCGTTCCGGGAATTTCGGGATATTTTACTTTTGTCGCAAATTTCAGCATAGCTTGTCCTTTCCTAAAAAATCCTGCCGACAAAAACGCAGCAGGACAGTAAAGACCGGCAGGGGAGCCCCTGCGGAAAATATAAGCTTTTCGACCTCTCTGTGCCGCAATTAAAGTTTCATTCTCATCTGAGCCGAGATGATTATATCACAGTTGCCCCGCCATGTCAAGCATAAGTTGTCTCCGTTTGGGCAGTTTTTTGCCCTCAAAAGGAGTGTCCATTCCGCACGCATTATCAGAAATATTTAGATGCGTCGCCACAGGCGACACCTTGAAATTCTGATATCTGATTTCTAACTTCTATCTTCTATCTTCTTGATGTGGCCATCAGGCCACATCAGCCCTCAAAATTAACTGTTGACATTTCTGTCTTAATCTGTTATACTTTCGCTCGGATTATTTTTTTGGAGGGTTAATTATGTGGTTTTTATTCACAGTCCTTACCACCTGCCTATGGGGCCTTGCGGATCTCTTCTATAAAAAGGGCGCCCGCGGTGGTGCGGAAAAATACAGTCATCTTCTCACGGGAATAACCGTCGGCCTCGTAATGGGCGCGCAGGCGATCTTTTCCCTCATCTTCGCCGACGTCGGCTACAACCCGATAAACATTCTCGTCTATCTTCCCGTTTCGCTGTTCTATATTCTTTCGATGGTGGTCGGCTATCTCGGCCTGAAATACCTCGAGCTCTCGATAAGCTCGCCTGTCGAAAACAGCTCCGGCGCCATTGTCTGCATTCTCTGCCTCATCTTCCTCGGCGAGAGTCTCGATCTTCTCTCCGCCGGCGCGGTGATTATAATCACCTTCGGAATCATTCTTTTAGGCTGGTCTGAGCGCGTAAAGTCCTCCGACATCTCCCCTTCGGACAAAAAATATTCAAAGGGCGCCTTCGCCCTCATCTTCCCGCTCATCTACTGCGTCCTCGACGCCATGGGCACCTTCTTCGACGCCTTCTACCTCGACGACATCGCCACCACCCCCCTCGTCGACGTCACCGAAGACAACTTCGAGACGGTCGCGAACATCTCCTACGAGCTGACATTTCTCATCGCCGCCGTCGTTATGCTCATCTACATACTCGTCGTCAAGCGTGAAAAAATCGAGATCCCGAAGCAGGGGGACAAGCTTGTCGCCGCCGTCTTCGAAACAGCCGGTCAGTACTTCTACGTCTTCGCGATGTCCGGCCGCGCCGTCATCGCCGCCCCGATGATAGCCTCCTACTGCGTGGTCTCGGCTCTGCTGGCCGCAATATTCCTCCGCGAAAAGCTCAAGCCGCTGCAGTACGCCGCGGTCGTCTGCGTTATCGCCGGAATAGTCATGCTCGGCGTTGCCGAGGGTCTTGCCGAGGCCTGAACGCCGCCCCACCTTTATACTGTCAATCGCCGCCGGTCAGCCCGGCGGTTTTTGTATGCCAAAAAAGTCTGTAAAGCATATCGCCTTAACAGATATCACATGTAAAAATCTTCAAAAATCATAATGTAAAGCTCCTTTACTTTCTGCAAGTATTATGCCTTTACAAAACACCAGGTTTTGAGAAAAATTTTGCATCAACCACAATATTTTGTGGTCAGACCCCTTGACAACTCCGAAATGCGGTGCTATAATCAATCTCGCAGTCATGCAAATTCCGGCAAGGGAGGGAATGTTCTGGAAATACACGGATTTCAGAAAATGACGCTTTTAGACTACCCCGGAAAGGTTGCTGCCACGCTTTTCACGGCCGGCTGCAATCTGCGATGCCCGTTTTGCCACAACGCTTCGCTGGTGACGAGAATAAATCTTGCCGATCAGCTTGATAAGGAGGATATCCTCGCATATCTTAAAAAGCGCAGCGGCATTCTTGACGGCGTGTGCATCACCGGCGGCGAGCCGCTTCTGTCCGACGGCGTCTTCGATCTGATAAAGAGAATACGGGATCTCGGCTACCTTATCAAGCTCGACACCAACGGCACATTTCCCGAGCGCCTAAAGCGCGCGGTCATGGGCAGGCTTGTGGACACAGTGGCCATGGACATCAAAAATTCTAAGGAGCGCTACGCTGAGACTGTCGGCATAAAGGATTTTGACATCTCGCCTATAGAGGAGAGCGTCGCGTTTTTAAAGTCGGGCGCCGTCGATTTCGAATTTCGCACCACCGTCTGCCCCGAGCTGCACACCGAGGCCGACATGGAATCCATCGGCCGCTGGCTCGAGGGTTCGCCGAGGTATTATCTTCAGTGTTTTAAGGATTCGGGCGACCTTATAGGCGGCCCGGCGGAGGGCTTTACCGAGCCTTCACAGCAGTTTATGGAAACCCTACAAAAAATCGCGGCAAAATATATTGAAAACGTAGAATTGCGGGGAATATAACAGTCAAAACACAATATATTGTATTTTACCCCTTGACAACCGTCAAGATATGCGGTATATTAGTTGACAGCCGCTTTCTCGGCAAATCAATTATTTTGTATTTTTACGGGCGCGGGCAGACGTCCCGGCCCTTTAAAAGCTAAAGCAAAGGAGACCTCAAAATGTATCAGGTAATCAAAAGAGACGGGAAAATTGTAGACTTCGACATTTCGAAAATTTCACATGCGATTGTTCTTGCATTCGACGCGTGCGACAAGCAGTACAACCAGGACGTCATCGACTTTCTGGCTCTCAAAGTCACCGCCGACTTCGAGCCGAAGATAAAGGACGGCAGAATAGCCGTCGAGGACATTCAGGACAGCGTTGAAAGCGTTCTCATAAAGGGCGGTTACGACACCGTCGCCAAGGCGTATATCCTTTACCGCAAGCAGCGCGAAAAAGTCCGCAATCTCAATCAGACCGCCGTCAACTACAAGGAAGTCGTCGACAACTACCTCAAGATAAACGACTGGCGCGTCAAGGAGAACTCCACCGTCACCTATTCTGTCGGCGGACTTATCCTCTCCAATTCCGGCGCAATCACCGCCAACTACTGGCTCTCCGAGATCTACGATCAGGAGATCGCCGACGCCCACCGCAACTGCGATATCCACCTTCACGATCTTTCCATGCTCACCGGCTACTGCGCCGGCTGGAGCCTCAAGCAGCTCATAAAAGAGGGCCTCGGCGGCATCAACGGCAAGATAACCTCCAGCCCCGCGAGCCATCTTTCCACCCTCTGCAACCAGATGGTCAATTTCCTCGGCATCATGCAGAACGAGTGGGCGGGCGCACAGGCTTTCTCCAGCTTCGATACCTACCTCGCCCCCTTCGTCAAGGTCGATAACCTCTCTTACAAAGAGGTCAAGCAGTGCATTCAGAGCTTTGTCTACGGCGTGAACACCCCCTCCCGCTGGGGCACGCAGGCTCCCTTCTCTAACATCACCCTCGACTGGACGGTTCCCAACGATCTCGCCGAGCTGCCCTGCATAGTCGGCGGCAAGGAGATGGACTTCTGCTACAAGGACTGCAAGAAGGAAATGGATATGGTGAACAAGGCGTTCATCGAGATAATGATAGAGGGCGACGCCAACGGCCGCGGCTTCCAGTATCCCATACCCACCTATTCCATCACAAAAGATTTCGACTGGTCTGAGACCGAGAACAACAGGCTTCTCTTCGAGATGACCGCGAAATACGGCACCCCCTATTTCTCCAACTACATCAATTCCGACATGGAACCCTCCGACGTCAGAAGCATGTGCTGCCGCTTAAGGCTCGATCTCAGGGAGCTCCGCAAGAAATCCGGCGGCTTCTTCGGCTCGGGCGAATCGACCGGCTCCGTCGGCGTCGTCACCATAAACATGCCGAAGATCGCCTATCTTTCCAAGGACGAAAAGGAATTCTACGAGCGCCTTGACAGGCTTATGGATCTTTCCGCCCGCTCTCTCAAGATAAAGAGAACGGTCATCACAAAGCTTATGGACGCCGGGCTTTACCCTTACACCAAGCGCTATCTCGGCACCCTTGACAACCACTTCTCCACTATCGGTCTTGTCGGCATGAACGAGGCCTGCCTGAATGCAAAGTGGCTCGGCTGCGATCTTGTAGACGAGCGCGCCCAAAAATTCACTCAGGACGTTTTGAACCACATGCGCGAGCGCCTCTCCGACTATCAGGAGCAGTACGGCGATCTCTACAATCTTGAGGCCACCCCCGCCGAATCCACCGCCTACCGCCTCGCCAAGCATGATAAGGAGAAATATCCCGACATAATCACCGCCTCCGACGGCACGCCTTACTACACCAATTCCTCTCATCTTCCCGTCGGATACACCGACGACATCTTCTCCGCCCTCGACATTCAGGACGACCTGCAGACCCTTTACACCTCCGGCACCGTCTTCCACGCGTTCCTCGGCGAGAAGCTCCCCGATTGGAAGTCCGCGGCAAATCTTGTCCGCAAGATCGCCGAAAACTACAGACTGCCCTATTACACCCTTTCTCCGACCTATTCGGTCTGCCGCAACCACGGCTACCTCGCCGGCGAGCAGCACGTCTGCCCGCACTGCGGCGAAGCCACCGAGACCTACAGCCGCATCACCGGCTACTACCGCCCCGTCCAGGCCTGGAACGATGGCAAGGCCCAGGAATTCAAGGAGCGCAAGACCTATAACATCGCCGGCTCCGTTCTTCGCAGAAACGGCGTGGAGTCGAGAGTAGAGGTCACCGGCACCAACGGCGGCGCGCAGATGGCCGACGGAGCATATTTGTTCACCACCGCCACCTGCCCCAACTGCAAGGTCATAAAGGGCATACTCGACAGGCAGGGCTATAAGTATGAAACGCTTTTGGCTAACGAAAACCGCGAACTCTGCGAGGCGTTCGACATTCGCCAGGCGCCCACGCTTGTCGTCGTCAAGGGCGGCGAGTTTGAAAAGTTTGCCGGCGTCTCGGACATCAAGAAGCACGCGACGGTCAGCGCCTGAGCGGCCCTAAAAACCAACTTTAAGGTGTGTCAATGTATGATATAATCATCATCGGCGGAGGCCCCGCCGGCCTCACCGCTGCGCTTTACGCCAAAAGAGCCAACAAGTCGGTTCTTGTTCTTGAAAAATCGGCCTTCGGCGGACAGATAACCTTTTCCCCGCTCGTAGAGAATATCCCCGGGCGGGAGCCCCTCTCGGGAAACGATTTTGCCGCCTCTTTGGTGGATCAGGTTCTCGAGCTCGGCGCCGATCTCGAGCCAGCCGAGGCGCTTGAAATAAAGTCTTCCGCAGATGAAAAGACCGTCGTCACCGACAGCGGCAAGTTTTCCGCCAAGGCTGTGATAATAGCCTGCGGTGCTAAGCACCGCACCCTCGGCGTCCCCGGCGAGGAGCGCTTTATAGGCAGCGGAATATCCTTCTGCGCGGTCTGCGACGGCGCGTTCTACCAGGGAAAATCCGTGGGCGTCGTCGGCGGAGGAAACTCTGCGCTTCAGGAAGCCCTCCTGCTTGCCGATCTCTGCGAGCATGTCACCGTTATCCAGAATCTCGATTTTCTCACCGGCGAAAGCCGCCTTTGCGAGCGCCTCGCCTCAAAAAAGAACGTCGAGGTCATCTACGGCTCGACGGTCTCAAGTATAAACGGCGATGATAATTTTGAGGGCGTCACCGTCAAAAACTCCTCCGGCGAGGAAAAATATATCCCCTTAGACGGCCTCTTTGTTGCGATAGGCCTTATTCCCCAGAACGCCCCGTTCGCCTCGGTGATAAATACCGATTCCTTCGGGTATGCTGCCTCGGGCGAGGACTGCCTCACCGAAACCCCGGGAATTTTTGTCGCCGGCGATTGCCGCGCAAAAAAAATAAGGCAGGTCACCACCGCCTGCGCCGACGGCGCCGTCGCGGCCCTTGCCGCCTGCGACTACATCGAAGGCTTGCCGCAATAACAAGCAACCCACGTTTCATTTACTATATTGGAAATCGCCCGCCGAAAAACTCGGCAGGCGTTTTCTTTTGCGGATATTTTGCGGCAGGGGAGGGGTTCACCTCGTCAGCCGCTCTTTCATGGTTTTAATTTCGTTCAGGCTGTAGCTTCGCCTGAAATCCTCAACGCGCGCGCCCTTTTTAAGGCAGTAGATGAGTATCTCCGCGCAGGCCCTGGCGTCGCTTCCGGCGTTGTGGTGGCTTAAATCTATAAACAGCGCCCGGCAGATGGTGTCGAGCCGGTGGTTTTCAAGCCCCGGCAGAAACCGCTTTCCCATTCGGCAGGTGCAGGCGTATTCGGTAAAGCTTTTGTGGGGGATCGAATATGCTCTCAGGCACTTTGACAGCACGCTCATATCGAACTGCGCGTTGTGCGCAACAAGCAGCCCGCTTTTCATTATCGGGGAGAGCTTCGGCCACAGCTCGCCGAAGGTAGGGGCCGAGGAGGCCATTTCCGGCGTTATCCCGGTCAGGCGGACGTTGAAGTCGTCGAAGCGCTGCTCGGGGTTCACGAGCGAGTAGAATTCCTCGGTCACCGCGCCGTTTTCCACAACGCTTATACCGATAGCGCTCATTCGGTCGTTTATGCGGTTGGGCGTTTCAACGTCGAAGCATATGTATCTCACGGAGCGCAGCCGCCTCCCTTCGTCAAAATTCGGGTATAGCAGCTATTCTATCACGAAATCCCGCCCACGTCAATACACATATCTTATTTGATGAGAAAATGAGAAAAGTTTTCGCCGGCCTTTTTCAAAAGGCAGCAGGGGTCTCGGGGGCGGAGCCCTCGAGCCGCGATCGCAATCGCGGAATTTCCCCGGAGCGGGCCGAGCAGGCACGCTCCGGTCAATGCGAAGCGAAGCGCAGGACGGGGAGAAAAAAACTGTCCGGTGGACAGTTTTTTCGTGGGGAGACCCTCGCCGGGGGTCTCCCCGGCAAGGCGCCGCAGGCGCCTTGCAGCCCGGAAAAGGCGAAAGGAAAAATTTTGTAGTTTACTTTCGCGTTGCGCTACTTCACTATCTCATAAAGCTCCCCGGCGTTTTCCTTTCTCACAACCTCCTCGACCGAGGTCACCCTCGCCCTCAGAGGCGTCTGCCCGAGCCTTATTTCAATTATGTCTCCCACCTTGACGTCATACGAAGCCCGAGCCGGTTTTTCGTTCACAAAGACCCTGCCTGCGTCGCAGGCCTCGTTGGCAACGGTGCGCCGCTTTATAAGCCGCGACACCTTAAGATATTTGTCAAGTCTCATATATTTCCTCCTAAAAAATTAACCGACTGGCATGAGCCAATCGGTTAAAGGGTGGCATTACTTTGCAATCTCGTCCTTAAGAGCTTTACCTGCCTTGAAGGTGGGAACCTTTCTGGCGGGGATAGTGATCTTTGTCTTGTTGCGCGGGTTGATGCCCTCTTTAGCCTTGCGCTCTTTGACCTCAAAGGTGCCGAAGCCGACCAGAGTGATTTTCTCGCCTTCGGTAAGCGCTTCAGTGATGCTGTTTACAACGGCGTTGAGAGCCTTCTCAGCGTCCTTCTTGGAGCAATCAGCTTTTTCGGCGATTTTGGTTACCAATTCAACTTTAGTCATTTTTGTTTCCTCCTGTGGTTTTGCAGAATCTTTGCTTTTTGGGTGTCTTGTGGGAGCTGACCCCACTCAAACCCAAGGTATAAAACATTTTATACGAATTTTTCGCAAAAATCAAGCCTATTTTCCGAAGATTTCTGATAACAGACGATTTTTAGTAGAAATGTCCAACAAAAGAACGAAAATTATGTACGATATAACAGCAAAAATCAACGGTATAATCACCCCGAGCGCCGACGGTATGGAAAAAATAAGGGAAGAATAAATTTTTTTTGCTCCGTATCCGCAAAGCAACCCGCCGAGCAGGGGAATAATGAGCGATCTCAAAAGCCTCGGCTTAGTCCCGGTAATCTTGTAAAGCGAGGCGACCGCCCATATGCACATGAACCCTCCGCTCATCAGCGATGCGAGCGCCGCGCCCTTAAGCCCCAGCTCAGGCATCGGCACGAGCAGGGTGTTCAGCCCGAGCTTCAAAAACGCCCCGCATAGGTTTATTTTTATCATCATATCCGCCCTGCCCACTGCCTGAAGCATGGCGTATGCCGCTCCCTCGGCGGCGGCGAACGCGGTGCCGAGCGCTAAAATCGCAAGAGGCGCCGAGGCCGCCTCCACCTCGTTCGCCCTTGAGGAGAAGAGCAACCCCAATATTTCGCGGGACATCGCCGAAAGCCCCAGCCCCGCCGGCACGGATATGTAAAGTATCAGCGTCATCACCCGGCGTATCTCCCGCGAGGCCCTTTCCCTGTCTTTTTTCGCCCACGCCTCCGAAACCGCCGGCAGGGCGCTTTTACCGAACACCGAACATACCGACGGCGTCAGCCCGAAGACCGTCGCCGCAAGCCCCGTGAATGAGCCGTAGAGGTAGTTCGGCAGCTCTTTTAGCGAAACCCCGTCCGAAATTATCCCGGAATATTTCTCGGCGTAAAGCTCGGGGTGCTTTGCAAGAGATGTCTTTATCCCGAGGATTATCGTGTACAGATCCACCGAATTTGCGAGCGACGAAACTATCGCCGCAAGCGTCACCGGGGCGATGAACGCCAAAAGCCGCCGCTTTTCGCTTTTTATCTCGTAGTCCTTCGGGCGTATTTCTTTTTCGATCCCGTCCGAGCCGAGGCGGTGGCGCAAAAGCATGAACGCAAAGCTGGAAAATTCCGAAACCGTCACCCCGGCTACGGCCGCCGCCGCGACATACGGCAGGCTCGCCTCCGAAAACTCCGCCAAAGAGGCCACGGTCTTTCCGAAAACGGCTTTGCCGTTGATAAAGCAGCCTTGGGCGTAAATCTGCGCGCCGACCGCCAGGCCGATCCCCGCCGCCACCCTCACAATCGACTCCGTTATCTGCGAGAGCGCCGTGGGAACCATATTTCGCAGCCCCTCGTAGTATCCGCGGTAGATAGCTGTCACCGTCGTAAGAAAAACGCAGGGGAGTATAGCCGCAACGGCGGGGCGGGCGTTTGCGCTGCCTATGAATCTTTCGGTGATGAACCCCGAAAAGATCATAGGTATCAACGAGCAGAGGACGCTCGGCAGCAAAAAAAGCCGGAGCGCCGCAGTCTTTACACCCCTTACCCGCCCGAAGCTTTTTCTCGCCTCGTTTTCAGAGACAAGCTGCGCCACCGCCGGAGTAAGGCTTGCCGCGCAGAGGGCGTAGAGCGGGGTGTAGACGGCATACGCCGAGGAAAAATACCCCATTCCCGTCCCGCCGAGCAGGTTGGCAAGAAATATTTTAAAGACGAGTCCCGCGGCCTTTCCGATAAAAACCGCCGCCATCAGAATCATCGAGCTGCCGATAAGCCCCTGTTTTTTCACTCCACCAGCCCCTTAGAAATAGGTTTGTACTATTCTATTTCTTTCGGGGACAAAGTATACCCGCGCCGACAAACGGCATCGGGGAATGTCCGTTTCGCGCGCACTATCAGAAATATTTACGCGCTCCCCCGCCTCACAGCAGGGGAGCGTGTTTTAGGGGGAGCAGCCGTCACTCGGCGAGCTTTTTGGCGCGTTCCGTCAAAGCCTTATATCTTTCATCGCTCCTTGCGGGGTCGAACCATTCCCAGCCGCTCGGGGCGGTCATGGCGTAATAGATCATTCCGCTGTCCGAAAGCCAGCCGTCTATTGAGCCGTCGGCCTCTATCTCGCGCCTTGAGCCGTCGGGGAGCTCTATCACCGACTGCCCCTTGATGTAAACGATGTTCCCGAAAACGGCCTCGTCGCCGAAGTTCAGCTTTTCGCCCTTGGGGATAGCCTTCCACTTCTCGGCGTAGTCGATCGCGAGCTCTAAATACTTATAGCCTTCCTCCCGCTCTCCGCCGCCGATGAAAGCCACCGCCGCCAAAAGACACGCCCTTGAAGCCCTCGCATAAAACGCCGGCGCGATTTCTCCGTTTCCGGCGGCCTCCATAAGGCGGTAGTTGTACAAAAACCTCTTTGCCCTTCTTATCGGGTCCCAGAAATGGTGGAAGCCCTTGGTCATCTGGTAAAGAAGGATATTTATCGCGTTGCAGCAGCCCTCTAAATTCGCCTCGTTGTATTTTTCCCCGTCGGCAAGGCGATCTTCCTCCTGCTCGCCCATTATGGTATCATAGCGGGTTATCTTTTGAAACTTATGCTTAATTCCCGTGGCGTCGCTGAATATAACGGTCTTGCCCTCGCAGTCCTTGGCGTAAACATATTCCGCCGCGCCGACGTAGCCGTCCGTAAGGCCTAAATCTTCATAGCGCCGCCTCATGCCCTCCTCAATGGGCATATATCCCTCGCCGGTGCCCTCGTAAGAGGTCAGCTCGTAGGCGCTCTTAAAGCCCATTTTGGAGTATATCTCCACCTTTACGAGCCCGATTCCCGGCGCAAAGTAATATGTCCTTCTGCCGCCGCGATAGGACACCCCTTCGCCGAAGCCGTCGCATTCGGTATCCAACGCGAGGCAGTTTTCAAAGCTTCCCGCCTTTACCTCGACGGTTCCGGCGTCATCGCAGCTTATTTTTACCTTGAGAGCGTCGTCGAAATAATCCCTTGCTTCCTCGGAGCTGTAGCCCGGCTTCCACTGCTCGTCGAATATGCAGCCGGCGACGTCGTTCAGAATCATGTAAATGTGGTTCGAGAGCAGGCGGTCGTTGAGAGAGGTGCCGTCGTATCTCTTCCACTCAAAGCTGAATCTTCCGGAGTGCTGCAAAAGCGACGTCTTTCCGTCGTCGGTGCCGATCTCGAAGCGGTTAAAGAAGTTCCAAAGACCTATCGCCTCGCAGTCGGGGTTGAACACTTGATCCGTCTCGGTTATCCTCTTCACTACCGAATATGCTGTCTCGGCGTGGGCCTTTTCATAAGGCGTTTTCGCAAGCTCTACCGCGCGCTTGGCATAGGGGCGGACGTCACGAATCTGCTCGTTGCCATCTCTGTTGCAGACGTAGTCGGCGCGGGTCTTTAAGATCATATCGAGCCAGGAGTTTTCGTCGTATTTTTTCCTGACGACTTCCGCGGTTGCAACGGCAACTGCCTTTTCGCCCCGGCAATAGGGAATGTCTATTTTCCAAGCAGCGGCGTATGTCTCGGGATCGGTATCCGAAATATATTCCCAGAAATTGCCCCTGTGGATAGGCAGCAGCCCCTCGCTGCCGGCCGTCTTATAGGATTTCAGCAGCGCGGCCTCGCAGACGCCCTCCGAGATTACCTCCTGCTTTATTACGCCTACGCCGCTTTTAAGCCAGCTGCGATATGTTACTCCCGATCCCTTTAGGCGGGAAGTCCAGATCTCGCAGCCCGTAAATTTTCCGGCGGGCACCTCTATGTCCGCGCATTCCGATTCAAAGGTCAGCGTCGAGCCGTCTGAGGCGGTAAAGCTCTCGCCCGGTTTAATGTCGGCGGTCATCACGCCGTCGCAGCTAAAGAGGTTGTCTAAGATATAGCTGCTATGGCGGTTGTGGGAATAAAGCTCTCCGAAGTGGTTGTACCAGCACCAGCTGTCCCCAAGCTTCACTCCGCCCGAAAGGTCTACCTCGAAAGTTCCTCCCTGGAGATAGCGGTTCTGTTCGTCGCCTGTAAATTCCTCCGTCGCCGCCTTTTCAAAGTTCTCCTTTGCGTTGACTGCGGCGTAATATAGGGGATCCTCCGGCTTTAAAAGCTTCAGCGCGTTGTCATAGGCCTCAGGCGCCTCGTCCTTATTTACGTATCTTATGCAGTGTGCATAAGACAGCCAAAGCTTGGCTATAGTGAGCCGAAAATCAGTAGGGTCGAGCGATGGTATCTGCACGTTCTTTATGTGATCGCATTTGCCTTTTCCCCAGTATTTCAGAAGCTCGCGGGATAAGAGGGAATACATCACCTCGTTGTTCTTGCCGAGCAGCGCGGCCTCCTTGATTCTCTCCAAAAGCTTGTCGTTCTTTTCGCCGGGTAGCCACCAGTAGCCTCGCATCAGAACGTCTGCAAGGGCGTGATATTTTTCCCGGCATTCCGGCATGGTGTCTATGTCCTTTAATACGTCGTTATACACCTTGTCGAAGCCCTTTTTCGAGTTTTTGCGCTGCCAGCTTTTAACTTCCTCTATCTTCTTTTTTATCTTTGTGAGCAGGGTATCGTTTAATTTTTCGTCCATTGAACAAAGCTCCTTTCGCATTTTACGTCTGCCGTCGTGAAGCTGCGATTTTACCGTTCCCACAGAAACGCCTATAAGCTTGGCTATCTGCTCCGCGGTCATATCCTCGTAGTAGTGCAGATAGACCACCTGCTTTGCGCGTTCCGGCAGCTTTCGCAGTCCCCGGCGCATAAGTCTTGCCTCCTCCTCGGTCATAAGCATCTGTTCGGGGTCGCATTCGTCGGCGCGGATATACTCCGCCCCTTTGATATCCTCAAGGCTGAGATAGTTTCTGAACCGTTTCACCATGTTGATCGAGCAGTTTTTTGCGATCCGGCATACCCACACGCCGAACTTTGCCGGCTCAATAAGCCGGTCGAGCTTAAGCCAGGCGGCCAAAAAGGCGTCCTGCGCGGCGTCCTCGGCTATATGCGCGTTATGTATCACCGAATACGCCGCCGCACGTGCGCGCTGCTCGTGGCGTCTGACGAGCTCGTCATAGGCGGTGGGGTCGCCCGAAAGCGTCAGAAGCACAAGGGTGCTGTCCGAACATTCGTTGTGAGGCATATTGTTGACAATCCTTTCGTGAAAGCTTTCAATAATAAGACAGAAAAAATGCGAAAAAGGTTGGGAAAAAATAAAAAAATTTTACTGCGTGTTTTTTATTATACAACATCGAGGCTAAGGGTTCAATAGAAATGTTTGGGGGAGATGTGGCCTAAACGGCCACATCAAGAAGATAGAAGTTAGAAATTAGAAGAGAAGTTAGAGTTTCAAGGTGTCGCCTGCGGCGACATATCTAAATATTACAAATAATGCGGCGGAAGGGACGCTCCCTTTGGGGGAGTATGTATGCAGCAGGTTTTATTTGCCTCGCTTCACTCAGCAAATCGGGGAAACCACGCTGCGCTCAGACTATAGCGGTTGTCGTACTGGCTGCGCGCAGCTGCTGCCGAGCCCATAGGGCTCGGCCAAACTAAAGGTCGTTTCTATAACAGGGTTTTCCCCATAGCCCCTTTCCGAATGCGAGGCGCCTGAAGCGCCTCGCCGGGGGGAACCCCGGCGAGGGTTCCCCCCGGCCCGAAACAGTCCACCGGACTGATTTCGGGCTCCCCTCCTGCGCTTTTTTTGTGAGAAAGATTTCGCAGTTTGCGGGCTGCGACCAGAGGCTGCTCGCCTCTGGACTCTCGCAAACCTTTTGAAAAAGGTTTGATCGAAAACTTTTATCATATCACTCCCGCATCGCCCCCGCCGATTGACATTTCCTCGCCTCAATGCTATAATTCCCTAAAAGGAGGGGTACCATGCCGGCCGTTTACATTCACATTCCCTTTTGCCGCCGCCGCTGCAACTACTGCGATTTCTGCTCGTCGATCCATTCACCTGAAACCGCTGCCGCCTACGTCGACGCGCTCGTCCGCAACATTCGCGCATATTCGCGCCTTTCCCTTGAAGCCGATACTGTTTACATCGGCGGGGGAACCCCCTCGCTGCTCACCCCTCGCGAAATGTCACGGATCCTTGACGCCCTCCGCGAGAGCTTTTCCCTCTCCGACGGCGCCGAAATAACCGCCGAGGCCAATCCCGACACCGCCGATTACGACAAGCTCTCCGCATGGCATGACTGCGGCGTCAACCGCGTCTCCTTCGGCGTTCAAAGCTGTAAAGATTCGGAGCTTTACACGCTTGGCAGGCTTCACACCTTTACACAGGCGGCAGAGGCAGTGAGATCCGCCCGCCTCGCGGGAATCAAGAATATCTCCTGCGACCTTATGCTCGGCATTCCCGGGCAGACCCTTAAGACCGCAGAAGAATCGGTCAATGCCGTCTGCGACTTGGGGATAAAGCATCTTTCCGCGTATATGCTTAAGGTCGAGAGCGGCACCCCCTTTGACCGCCCCGAAATAATATCCTCCCTTCCCACCGACGACGAGACCGCTGACATCTACCTGATGACGGTTGAAACCGCGGAAAATCGCGGTCTAATGCAGTATGAGATATCCAATTTCGCCGCCCCGGGATATCAGTCACGCCATAATTTAAAATATTGGCAGCTTGAGGAATACATCGGCTTCGGCCCGTCGGCGCATTCTCTTTTTGGCGGCCGCCGCTTTTTCGTCCCGCCCGATATCTCGGAATTCATCAATTCCGATCTTCAAAAGACCGAAACCGAGGACGCCTCGCCAGATTTTTTATTTGAGTACGTCATGCTCGGTCTTAGACTATGTAAAGGCATTCAGCTTGACAGGCTTGGCCCCGCCCTGCCGAAAATTTTGCGGGCGGCAAAGCCGTTTGAGGCCGCGGGTCTTTTAAAAATCTCCGAAAATAACCTCAGTCTCACCCGCGAGGGCTTTTTAGTTTCAAACGGGATCATCGGCGCGCTTACCGAAGTTTTAGAAAAATGAAACAATTTTCGGAAAAGGTATTGCGTTTTTTTCGGATTTATGCTACAATTTCACTGTATGGAATACACATTTTGTCTGGAGGTTATACCGTGAAAAAAATACTGTCCGTTCTGGCCGCTGCCGCAGTCCTCGGAACAATGCTCGTCTCCTGCGGCGAAGAGTCCGTCGAAGACAATGTTTACATACCCATAAGAACAGGAAACGTCATAAATTATGAGACCGCTCACGCCATTGTCGGCACCCTTAAGGAGGAGGTCACTCTGCAGGGCACCGTCACAATGCCCTACACCATGGATCTCAGCTTCACCCGCATCGGCGGCACCCTCGCCTCCGTCGACGTCCGCCAGGATCAGGAGGTTGCCAAGGGCGACGTCATCGCCGTCCTTAAGTCCGACGATCTTGAGGAGCAGATAACCGTTCAGAAAATCAAGCTCGATTCCGCGCAGGCGCTCTACGAGACCTTGCAGTCTCAGCATGCCGACGCCAACGATATCGAATTCGCGAGGATCGATTACGAGATAGAAAAAGGGGAGTACGACGCCCTCGTCGAAAACCGCGAGTATCTCACGCTGCGCGCCCCCTTTGACGGCAAGATAACCAGCGTGCGCAACTATCGCGGCGGCTCGTATATCGACGTGAATACCCCTGTCTGCACCATTTCTGATTCCTCCCGCTACCGCCTCACCGTCCCCGACTATAAC
Organism: uncultured Clostridia bacterium; assembly: GCA_947625615.1. Taxonomy (GTDB): domain Bacteria; phylum Bacillota; class Clostridia; order Oscillospirales; family Ruminococcaceae; genus Faeciplasma. Next base: position 62,261 of record CANQPB010000007.1, read on the forward strand.
GGTCAGCTTTCAAACGTCTCCTTCGGCATGAAGGTCGACATCGTCCAGGGCGCGATTATTTCGACAACCGGCAAGGTAGTCGACATGATCACCTCGGAGACCCCGCGCGGCTGGGGCGACTGGGTCATGGGCGGCGGCGACATGCCCTCCGAATATATTAGCTATATCATTCAGACCGATGAAGATGTCACCTTCTCCGAGCTCGGCGGCGTGGACGTCACCTTTACCACGCTTCGCCGCGACGACGCCGTGATCGTCCCCACCTCCGCGATCTACGAGGCCACCGACGCCGGCAACGTCACCAGCAACTATGTAAACGTCCTGATGAACGGCATAAAGGTACAGACCCCCGTCACCGTCGGCGTCATCTCCGGCGAAAGGGCGGAGATCCTGAACGGTCTCGAGGGCAACGAAACGCTCATTCTGAAATAATTTACGACCAAAAAATCCAGCCTTCCCGAATCACCCCGGGAAGGCTGTTTTGTGTTGGCTGAAAAGCAGAGGGTTGTCAGATGAAAAAGTTTTCGCCGGCCTTTTTCAAAAGGACGCAGGGGTCGAGGGGCGTGCAGCCCATCGTCGCGCTCCGCAGAGCGCGAAATCCTCCGGGGCGTGCCGAAGCAGGCACGCCCCGGGATAATGCAAAGCGAAACGCAGGAGGGGGAGCCCGAAACAGTCCGGTGGACTGTTTCGGGCCGGGGGAACATGTTATATGTATTTAAATATGTTTAGCCGAGCCCAATGGGCTCGGCAGCAGCTGCGCGTAGCCGGTTCGACAAGCGTCAAAGTCCGGGCGCAGCGTGGTTCCCCCTGCGAGGCGTCTTGGGCGCCTCGCAGCTCGGAAAGGGGCGCGGGGAAAACCCCGCAGGGGATTGTCCCCGATTTGCAGAGCGCAACGCGAAAGAATACTGCAAAACCGTATTTTCGTATTGCTGACTTTCCCGATAGTCGTTATATAACCGTATGCTGTCAACATACGGCAACCGCTGCACCTAAAGTGCCGTGCCTAATTGCGACTTTGCAGCATACCTTTGGGAACACACCCCTCCCCTTGAGGGGAGGGGTCGCGCCGTTCGCCGCAAGGTGAACGGCCGGGTGACGGGGTGGAACCCCCTCTCCCTTTGCGAGGGAGAGGGGGCAGGGGGGTGAGACAGACAAAAAAGAGACGCCCTATAAGTGGGCGTCCCCTAAATAAATTTACCCTATATTCAAGAACCTCAGGTAGTTCTTTTCCTTCATTTCGGTTATCGTCGAGGTTCGCCATTCGCCGTCGCCGAAGGTGTAGGAAATAGTCTTTCCGTCCACCCATCTGATGTCCGGGGTCACGCCTCTCACGTTGTGTATTGCCACGCGGGTGGTATATCCCACCTCGACGAGCGTGAAGTAGCGGTATTCGCGGTCGAGGTCGTTAGGCTCTACGACGATCATCACCTTTCCGCGCGAGTTGTCCTGAACGTCAAGAATGTAGTAACGGTATTTCCCGTCAGGCGATACGCTCATGCTGTTGAGGTTCTCTATCTGCGCCATGTCGTACTGCTCGGTCACCTTTGCGGGGGCGTCGGCGTTTATCTTCGTCTCAACGGTCGAGCCGCCGAACAGCGTGCAGGCTATCCAGAAAACCACAAGCCCGACTACGTACATCAGAATGTATATCGTGCCCATAATCACCTTTGTCGATTCTCCGGCAGAGCAGGCGAAGAACAGGATTATTCCCACCACGAGCGGCGGAACGAATATCACCGGTCGGGAGACGTTGAAGAGTATCAGTAAAAATACCGGCAGCAAAAGCAGCATGCCAACGATTCTCGTCGGAATCTGCTTGCGGGTGTAGATCATGAGTATAAGAAACAGAACGCTCAGGGCGATATATATGATATCGAACGCCCTTTCCGAGCGGAAGCGTATCTCATACAAAAACGTCCACACCGAAAGGACAGTCACCATGCCTAAATAGGCGAGCGTCAGAAACGAAACCCCGAGCCTCAGCCATTTGTTTGACAGAATATTCTTGTTCATGTTTACCTCCCGTTATGTGTCAAGCTTAAGCACGCTCATGAAAGCCTCCTGCGGGACTTCAACCGTGCCGAGCTGGCGCATTCTCTTTTTGCCCTCTTTCTGCTTTTCGAGGAGCTTTTTCTTTCTCGTGACGTCGCCGCCGTAGCATTTTGCAAGCACGTCCTTGCGGTATGCCTTAACGGTCTCTCTTGCGATTATCTTTCCGCCAATCGCCGCCTGAATAGGCACCTCGAACAGCTGGCGGGGAATATTCTCCTTAAGCTTTTCGCAGAGCCGCCTTGCGCGGTTATATGCCCTGTCCGCGTGAACTATAAAGCTCAGCGCGTCGACTATCTCGCCGTTCAGCAAAAGATCCAATTTTACGAGCTTCGAGGGCGCGTAGCCGAGCATCTCGTAGTCGTATGACGCGTAGCCGCGGGTGCGGGATTTAAGCGTGTCGAAAAAGTCGTAGATGACCTCGTTCAGCGGCAGCTCGTAGTGAATGTCCACCCGCTTGTCGTCGATATATTTCATGTCCTTAAAGACGCCGCGCCGCTCCTGGCAGAGCTCCATTATATTTCCCACAAAATCTGAGGGGGAGAATATGTGGGCGTTTATAATCGGCTCCTCCGCCGACTGTATCTGCCCCGGATCGGGGTAGTTTGTCGGGTTGTCGATATATCTCACCTCGCCGCTCGTCATCGTGACCTTATAGATAACCGACGGCGCCGTTGTTATAAGATCGAGATTATATTCCCTTTCAAGCCGCTCCTGAATTATGTCCATGTGCAAAAGGCCTAAAAATCCGCATCTGAATCCGAAGCCGAGCGCCACCGAGGTCTCGGGGTCAAAGGTGAGGGAGGCGTCGTTTAGGCGCAGCTTTTCAAGGGCGTCCTTGAGGTCTCCGTATTTCGCACCGTCGGCGGGGTAAATTCCCGAAAACACCATCGGCTGAACATTTCTGTATCCCGGCAGCGCCTCGGTGCAGGGGGCGAATGCGTTTGTGACGGTGTCGCCAACCTTGGTGTCGGAGATGCTCTTTATCGAGGCGGTTATATATCCCACCTCGCCGGCGCGGAGTATTCCCGAGGGAATAAGCTCCGTCGCGCCCATATAGCCGATCTCGACCGTCTGGAACTGCGCGCCCGTCGCCATAAGCTTAATGGTGTCGCCGGCCTTAAGGGTGCCCTCCTCAACGCGGACGTAGATTATAACTCCCTTATAGGAATCGTAAACGCTGTCGAAGATGAGGCATTTCAGTGGCGCGTCGGGGCTTCCCTTCGGCGGGGGAACGTCGGTGATGACGCGCTCCAAAACCTCGCGGATATTGATGCCCTGCTTTGCCGATATCCTCGGGGCGTCCTCCGCCGGCAGGCCGATGACGTTTTCAATCTCTTTGATAACCTCGTCGGGATTGGCGCTCGGAAGGTCTATCTTGTTTATAACGGGCAGAACCTCCAAGTCGTGCTCGATGGCAAGATAGGTGTTCGCAAGGGTCTGCGCCTCAATTCCCTGCGAGGCGTCCACCACAAGTATGGCTCCCTCGCAGGCCGCGAGCGAGCGGGACACCTCGTAGTTGAAGTCAACATGCCCGGGGGTGTCTATAAGGTTGAAGACATATTCCTCTCCCGAATCGGCAAGATATTTCAGCCTTACCGCTCTCGCCTTTATGGTTATTCCGCGCTCCCGCTCTATGTCCATGTTGTCTAAAAGCTGCTCCTCCATGTCGCGCTTGGCGACGGTTTCGGTCAGCTCCAATATTCTGTCTGCAAGGGTGGATTTTCCGTGATCGATATGCGCAATAATGCAAAAGTTTCTGATGTGTCCCTGATCCTGATTCATAATCAGACTCCCGATATAAATAGATAATATTTGAATGCGGTTAAATTTTTATGATTTGCAGAGAAATTATACCACAATTATTCAAAAAAGTAAAGCCCGGCAGGGGATACAATAACAAAACTCTGAAAAAATAATGAAAATAAAATGAAATCGCCAAATAATGTTTGCATTTTCTGAAAATAGTGCTATAATCATATTAAAGCAACAGGCGCGGCCGAAAGATCCGGCTTTGCGCCCTGTCTGAATTTTTCCGGAGGTCATGCAATGAATTACATCGGACAGTCCTGCACGTCGTGCAGAAAGGTTTTTAACGAGGGTGACGAAATCGTCGTCTGCCCGGAATGCGGCTCGCCCTATCACCGCGAATGCTATAAAAACGAAGGCCGCTGCATAAACACCGCGCTTCACGAAAGCGGCAGGGGGTGGCAGCCCGAGAACAGAAATACCCTTGATCCCGCCGCGGTCGGCCGGGTATGCCCAAATTGCGGCACCCATAACGACGCCTCGGCCTCCTTCTGCTCAGGCTGCGGGATTCCTTTGAGACAGCCCGGACAGGATCAGCCGGCGGAGCAGGCGCAGCCCAATCAGCCCGGCCCCGGAGCGTTTCCTCCCTTCGGAATGCCCCCGTTCGGCGGTCAGCAGCCCGGCGGTCAGAACGGCATGCCGCAGTTTGTAAACGTCCGCACCGTCGCCGCGGATACCGACGTCGACGGCAACACCGTCGGCGAATATACCGAATATGTCGGCAGCAAATTCTATTACTATATCCCGAAATTCCTTAGATTTTCAAAGTCGGGCTCAAAGTTCAGCTTCAATTTTGCGGCGTTCTTTATTCCGCAGTTCTGGTTTGCCTACCGCAAAATGCCGCTTTACAGCATAATCTCGATATTCGCCTCCATGCTTTTCAGCATGCCCTCGATAATCCTCTACGGCCAGGAGGCGGGCTATTTCTCCTTCGCCTGGACAAATTCTCAGGCGTTTCAGACGGTTGACATGCTCTTTTATATTTTAAGCTACGTCTTCAGCCTTGCCTGCGGAATTTTTGGCAACTGGCTCTACTACAGAAAAGCCCGCCGCGATGTAACCCGCATAAAGTCCGAGGTTCCCGATGTCGCTGCCGCCGTGCAGCGCATGAAGCTTGAGGGCGGCGTCTCGATGCCCTATCTCTGGATGGCTCTCGGCATTTCGATGCTCGCGTCTTTGATAGCTTCGGTATTTCTCGTTCTTTAAAATTCCCGAAAATTTGTTTCAACCCCTTGACATTTTGCTCAGGGTTTGATATACTTCTAATGTTATCCTTGTCCGTGACAAACGCGGACGTAATCCAGAAGGAGGTGCAATTATGGCAAAGACCAACGGAAACTACGAATCTATGGTAGTTCTCTCTGTTAAGGACGGCGAAGAGGCTGTTGAAGCCCTGGTAGCAAAGTTCAGGAGCCTGATTGAATCGAATGCCGAGCTGACCGGTGTTGACGAGTGGGGAAAAAGAAAACTTGCCTACGACATCAACTACGAGTCCGAGGGTTACTATGTAATCTTCACTTTCAGCTCCAAGCCCGATTTCCCGGCCGAGCTCACCCGCGTCCTTAACATCACCGACGGCGTTCTTCGCTCGATAGTTATTTCCAAGGACTGACAGGTTTTGTCGTTTGCGCAGGAAAGGGGAATTTAAATGCTTAACAGAGTCATTTTAATGGGCAGGATCACACAGGATCTCGAGCTTAAGACCACACAGTCGGGCGTCAGCGTTCTTTCCTTCACCATTGCCGTCGACCGCAATTATGCGAGGCAGGGCGAGGAGCGCCAGACCGATTTTATCGACTGTGTCGCATGGCGTCAGCAGGCGGAGTTTATCAACAGATATTTCTCCAAGGGCAGAATGATAGCCGTCGAGGGCAGCTTGCAGAAGCGCTCGTATGACGGCCGCGACGGCAACAAGCGCTGGGTCACCGAGGTCGTGATCGACAGCGTGTCCTTTACCGGCGAGAGAGCTCAGCAGAGCGGAGACTATCAGCCCAGCTACCAAAGCCGCAGCGAACAGTCCGCCCCCCGCAACGATTTCCCGCGTGAGCGCGAACAGAACAACTACCGCGAACCCGATAACAAGCCTATCTCGATAGGCGGGCTCGACGACTTCGAGGAAATACTCTCAGACGACGGCGTGCCGTTCTGAAATTTTTGAAAGGAGAATTTTACCATGGAAAGATCCAATGACAGACCCGCGAGGAGATCTCGCAAGAAGGTCTGCATGTTCTGCGTAGACAGAGCAGAAACCATCGACTATAAAGACACCGCAAAGCTCCGCAAGTGCATGACCGAGCGCGCGAAGATTCTTCCCCGCCGCGTCACCGGCACCTGCGCCTATCATCAGCGCGAGCTCACCAAGGCTATCAAGAGAGCCCGCTACTGCGCGCTTCTGCCTTATTCGGCCGACTAAAAAGGCCGCCTTTTAGGCAATGTCATTAAGTCAAGCCTCAATCTGCGTTTCGTAGGTTGAGGCTTTATCGTTTTGATTTTATTTTTTAGCTCAGGAGTTTTCTTCCTGCTTTTTCAAACACAGCATTTGGCAGGCGGTGTAAACGCCGAGAATCGCAGATGTCAGCGGAATCTGCGCAAGCGAGCTCTCCGCCAGAAACTTCCCGGTCGCCTTATGAAACGAGTAAAAGTCGACGACCGATTTTAACGCGATGACGGCGCCCGTCGCCAGAATCATCAGAAAAATAATCAGCGGCTTTTTGCCGAGCCCTCTGCCTCCCCACGGAAAAACAATAAGGTATGCCGACAGCATTACAAACGCGAAGATGTTGCTTTTAATCACAAAATCCGCGTCTCGCACCGCAAGGTCAAATATAAGCGGCAGCACGGGATATCTCAGCAAGAGGACGGCGATCACCTTATGAAAGCCGTATCTGAAAAACGACGGCTTATTTTTGTCATAGAGATTTTTTGTAAAGGGGCAGCCCCCGCGGTCGAATATTACGAACAGAAGAAGCAGCAGGGGAATGGAGAGCGGCGTCGAAAGCCAGTTTATGATGTATTCGGTATACTTTGTAAGCCCGACGGCCGGCATTATTTGCGAGACGGCCATGCCCAAAAGCCTCGCCACCAGGCTTGAAACCGCCTGCAGGCAGATTATCAGAATAATGTTTATCGCGCAGGAGGCAAAGAGCCCCGGCCCGTTATTTTCGGCCGCTTCAAATGCCGTGTTTTTTGGGGGAGCAGCGGCGGCATGCAGCGGCTTCGGCGGCTCGGGCGGCGGGGCAGGGGAAGGGGAAACGTCCTTCACGAGGCTGTCAAGGCTGACGCCGAAATAGTCGCTCAGGGCGACGAGGTTATCCAGTGTGGGGGTGCCGGTGCCCATCTCCCATTTTGAGATCGCCTGCCGCGACACTCCGATCGCCTCGGCGAGCTCCTCCTGCTTAAGCCCGCGGGCTGATCTCAGTTCATAAAGCCTTCCGGCAAGGTAGTTCATATATATTAAGCACTCCTTTCAGTGCTGATTATACCAAAGAATCCCGAAAAAGTAAAGCGACGGGTGTTTACATTTTCGCGCAACGCTTCGTGGCACGGGCTTATACGGGCCTATATGAAACTTTCGGAAAATATTTTCAAATAAGTCTTGACAAACCGGCGGGTTTTCTGTATAATAGAAAAAGTCGGCACGGCAAGTGACCGACTGTGGTTTAGATCATGGCCCGGTAGTTCAGCTGGTTAGAACGCTAGCCTGTCACGCTAGAGGTCGTCGGTTCGAGCCCGATCCGGGTCGCCACATATGCGGATTTAGCTCATCTGGCAGAGCGCCACCTTGCCAAGGTGGAGGTAGCGAGTTCAAGCCTCGTAATCCGCTCCATAGGGTGCCATAGCCAAGTGGTAAGGCGTAGGACTGCAACTCCTTGACCCCCAGTTCAAATCTGGGTGGCACCTCCAAAATAAGACCGGCCGCAGCTTTTGCGGCTGTTCTTTTTATCTTATTTTACAATAAAGGAGTCATGACGATGAAACTTGCCGAAGCATTACAAGAACGCGCCGATCTTAAAATCAGGCTTTCAAACCTTTGCACGCGACTTACAAACAATTGCCTCTATCAGGAAGACGAAAAGCCCGCCGAAGATCCCGCTGAGCTTTTGAAGGAATACGATGAATGCGCCTCAAGGTTTCGCTATCTTGTCGAGAAGATAAATCTCACCAACTGCAGAACCTTAGTCGGCGGCAAAACTCTCACCGAGATTCTTGCCGAAAAGGACGCCATGTCGCTCCGCCTTTCTCTTTACCGCAATCTTGTCAACACAGCAAGCTCGGGCGCTCAGCGTGCGCGCCGCTCCGAGATAAAAATTCTCAGCGCTCTCGACGCAAAATCCCTCCAGAAGACCGCCGACCAAATCGCCCGTGAATTAAGGCTCCTTGACAACACCGTTCAAGCCGCCAACTGGGCGAACGACCTCATTGAGTGAACTTTCAGCCGGTAGCCGTTTTCAGAGCGAATGCTATCTCCCGCAGTTGAGAATGAACTTGCAGCCTGAGGAGGCCCATAGGACAGGGCTCGGGTTCAAATCCCGGCTTATCGTAAGTCTTGACAGCTTACAGGCGCATAATATATCGAGTATATCTCACTACCTTGGCATTGACTGAAACCCGGCGAGGGTGGGCAAGGGGCAAACTAAAAATATGTAAAGAATATTTACTTTACAAGCTAAAAAGCGGCAGAAGCAATCATCGCCTCTGCCGCTGAATTTATATGCCCTATTTTTGGGTTTTTTTACGGCGCATCGCGAGGATCTCATCACGTGTAAAGCGATATGCCTTGCCGCAGAAATGGCATTTTACCTCCGTCACATCGTCCTCCGCAAGGCTGTTTATATCCTTTTCGGGCAGACTGTAGAGTATTCTCTCCGTCCTCTCGCGGCTGCAATCGCACTTATAGCTCACCTCAAAGTTGTCAAGGATATTCGGCTCAAGCCCCTCAAGGGCTTTCATGGCGATCTCCTCGGCCGTGAGGCCCGCCTCCATCATCGAGGTGACACTCGGCATTCCGGCGATGTTTTTCTCGATTATGTCTATGCATTCGTCCGGCGCAAAGGGCAGAAGGTGGAGCAAAAATCCACCCGCGCGTCTCACAGTCAGATCGGGATTCACAAGCACCCCGAGCGCGCACACCGTCGGCGTCTGCTCGCTTACCGCGAAGTAGTTGGTGATATCCTCGGCAATCTCTCCGCTGATAAGCTCTGTCTGCCCAACATAGGGCTCCTTAAGGCCTAAATCTTTTATAACGGTAACGGTGCCGTTTCGCCCCACAGCCGAACCGACGTCGAGCTTTCCGTTTTGTTTCAGCGGAAGCTCTACCACGCTGTTGTCGCAGTAGGCTTTCACGTTTCCGAAGCTGTCCGAAACGGCCACCATGCTGCCTATAGGCCCTCCGCCGTTGATTTTTATGCTCACGCTGTCGTCCTTGTCCTTAAGGCCGAAGCCGATCAGCGAGCAGCCGAGCGCAAGCCTGCCGAGCGCCGCCGTTACGACCGCGCTTGTTTGGTGTATCCTTTCAATTTCTGCGACGATATCCGTGCCGTCCACCGCCGAACAGACTACCGAGGCATCGGCGCTTATAGTTCTTACAATTCTTGACAATTCAAATTCTCCTTGCAACGTAAAGAATACGCTCCGTAAATTTTGTCGGGGCGCTGTTTTTCAGCCCGTCGAAGATCTCCAAAAGCTCAAATCCGCAGTTTTCAACAAGCTCCGCGACGGTTTTCGTGTGATACGCCCTCTCCCGGAAGCTCTCGCTCTTTCTTGCAAAGCTTCCGTCTTCCTGCCTCAAAAAGAAATCGAGGGTTATTTTCACCGTGCAGTCCCCGGGGCGGTATTCGTTCTGCCAGACCGCGTAAACGCCTTCCTTAGGCCTGTCGAAGACAAAGAAATTGTCCGCGAGAACCTTTCGGTGCTTATAGGGCGTATTCATATCAAAAATAAACAGACCGCCCGGCTTTAAATTTTCCGCAGCGGCCAAAAAGGCTTGTTTAACGCTGTCAAGCCGCGGCAGGTGGTTCAAGGCGTCCAGTGAACACACCGCTGCGTCCGCACAGTAAGGCAAACACAGCTTTCGCATATCCTGCTTAAAAAGAATAATGCTCGAGCCTGAATCTTTAATTTTATGTTTTGCAGCCGATATCATATCAAGGCTCAGGTCTGTCCCGATGACCTTAAATCCCAGATCTTCAAGGCATATTCCGAGATTGAGGGTGCCGCAGGCAATGTCGGCGACGGTTATTTTCTGTCCCGGGCCGGGCGCCGCCTTAAGGTAACGGCGTATAAGCGAAAAGACCCGCCCCGCATACCCCTTGTAATTGACATTCTGCGTCAGCAAGTCATAATACGGGGCGAATACTTCGTAGCTCATTTATTGCGGCTTGCGTTCGCTCAGGCGCTTGAATATCATGGAATATCCGCCGCTGCCGTAGTTTATCGAGCGGTTCACGCGGCTAATGGTTGCCGTAGAGGCGCCCGTCTCGGCGACGATATCGCTGTAGACGAAATGGTTTGTAAGCATCTTCGCGACTTCATAGCGCTGTGAAATGCTCTTAAGCTCAAGAACGGTGCACAGGTCTTCGAAGAAGGAATAGCATTCCTCCTTGGTTTCAAGCGCAAGGATAGCCTCAAACAGATCGTCGAGCTGCTGGTCTTTCAATACAGTTTTCATAAATTTCTCCTTGGATTTATTCTTGTCATGCGTTCCTGTTTTCTGCTCATTATATTGTAGCACATCTTTTGAAAAAAGTAAAGTGGTAATTTGCCAAATTACCACTTTTTTTGTAATTTTTTCTCAATTATTTTTTTACTGACCGGCGATTTCCCCGACAATTTCCCTCAGCTGACCAACTCCCTCATCGGTTACGGCCGAAAATTCAACGACCGTCAGCCCTTCGCAGCTCGGAAGCTCGGTCTTAAAGGCCTCGGTTCTTTTGGCCCTCTCGGTCTTGTTCAGCTTATCCGCCTTTGTCAGAACGACTATAAAGGGAATCCCGCTGTCGATGAGAAAGTCTATCATATTAAGGTCGTCCTTTGTCGGCGGGTGGCGCATGTCTATAAGCTGCATGACAAGCGCAAGATCCCGCTCGCCGTCGCCGAGATATCCGCCGATAAGCTCCCGCCACCGTTTTATGTCTGCCTTCGATACCTTTGCATAGCCGTATCCCGGCAGATCGACAAAGTTTATGTTTTCAAGCCGATAGAAGTTTATCGTCGCAGTCTTTCCCGGCACGGCGCTCACCCGCGCCAGATTCTTTCGGCCGAAAAGCCTGTTTATCAGCGAGGATTTCCCCACGTTCGAGCGCCCCGAAAAGGCTATCTCCATTCTGTCCGAAGGGGGAAGCTGGTTAAAAGTCCCGTAGGAAGCCGAAAATTCTGCCTGCGAAAAGTTCATCAGCTTCTTGCCCCCACGGCCGCCGCCGTCTTCTTGAAAGCCGTCGGGATAACCGGTTTTTTGGCCTCCGGCATGATGAGCGCTGTGTTTAAAACGTCCTCAATCGTCTCGGCGAAGACGAATTCCACCGACGCCTTTACCTTTTCGTCCACCTCTTCAAGATCCGGCTTGTTGTCGCTCGGGATAATCACCGTCTTTATGCCTGCCTTGTAGGCGGCCATTGTCTTTTCTCTAAGCCCGCCTATTGCGAGCACCTTTCCGCGCAGCGTTATCTCGCCGGTCATCGCCACGTCTGATCTCACGGGTATCCCCGAAAGCTCCGAAATAAGCGCGGTCGCGAGAGTTACGCCCGCCGACGGGCCGTCCTTGGGCACGGCGCCCTCCGGCGCGTGGATATGAATGTCCTTTTTCGAGTAAAAGTCCTTGTCGATGCCGTATTTTTCCGCAACGCTCCTTGAATAGCTCACCGCTATCTTCGCGCTTTCCTTCATAACGTCGCCCAGTGAGCCCGTCAGCTCGATAGCCCCTTTTCCGTCCATCGAGAGGACTTCCAGAGGCATTAGCGTTCCTCCCACCGAAGTCCACGCGAGCCCGTTCACCTCGCCGATCTGCGGCTTATCCAACTTTAAATCGGAGGTGAATTTTCTCACGCCGAGATATTTTTCCACCGTCTCGGGGGTTACGGTTATCCTTGCCGATGTTTTGGAAACTATTTCCTTTGCGGCCTTGCGGCAGACCGACGCTATCGACCTTTCAAGCGTCCTCACGCCGGCCTCGCGGGTGTAAAAGTCTATGAGCTCGTAAAGCCCGGCGTCGCTGAATCTGAGCATATTGCCGTTGAGACCGTTTGCCTTAAGCTGCTTCGGCACAAGATGGCGCTTTGCAATCTCAAATTTTTCCTCGCGGGTATAGCTCGGCAGCTCGATGATGTCCATTCTGTCAAGAAGCGGGGGAGCCACGGTGTCAAGGTTATTCGCCGTGGTGACAAATAAAACGTCGGAGAGATCAAAGGGTATCTCAAGGTAATGATCCCTGAATTCCTTGTTCTGCTCGCTGTCGAGAACTTCAAGCATGGCGCTCGAGGGGTCGCCCCTGAAATCGTTCGACATCTTGTCAATCTCGTCAAGAAGTATAAGCGGATTTGAGGATCCCGCCTGCCTTATCGCCGCGATTATTCTGCCCGGCATCGAGCCTATGTAAGTCTTTCTGTGGCCTCTTATGTCGCTTTCGTCGCGTATTCCGCCCAGAGAAACCCTTGCGTATTTCCGCCCGAGGGCCTTTGCTATCGACTTTCCGATCGAGGTCTTGCCTACGCCGGGAGGGCCGACAAGGCAGATTATCTGCCCCTTGACGTCGGGAATGAGGTTTCTCACCGAAATAAGCTCAAGAATACGCTCCTTGACCTTTTTCATGCCGTAGTGATCCTTGTCAAGCTGCGCCGACACCTTTTCGATGTCGAGCTTATCCGAGGTCTTTGTATTCCAGGGGAGCTCTAAAACGGTGTCGAGATACCCCCTTATCACCGCCGCCTCCTGCGAGCCGAAGGGCATTTTTTCCAGCCTTTTCGCCTCCGAGACGAGCTTTTCTACGCTCTCCTGCGGCAGCCCTAATTTTGAAATTTTTTCGAGATATAAATAGCTCTCATCGGCGGGGTCTTCCTCCTCGCCGAGCTCCTCGCGGATTATTCTCATCTCCTCGCGAAGGTAATATTCCCGCTGCCCGCGGTCGATAGCCTCTCCCACGCGCATGTGAATGTCCTTTTCTATGGCGAGGATCTGCGTTTCTTTCGCAAGTATTGCAAGAATCACCGCAAGCTTGTCGCTCAAAGACTGCGCCTCTAAAATCTCCTGCCTTGCCTCTGCGGGAATGCTTATGTTAAAGGCGATGAGCTCGTAAAGGTTTTCGGGGGTCTTCGCGTTCTCAACGGAGGTTTTCAGCACGTCAGGCATTCTCGGAACGACGGCGGAATACGCCGTAAACGCGTTTTTGAGCACCCTCATCAGCGCGTATAGCTCCTCGTCTGAGGCATGCTCGCGGGAAAAATTCTTAAGCGGCCTGACTATTGCATACATTCCCACGCCGTCTTTGTTTAAATCGATAAGCTTTGCGCGGTAAAGCCCCTCTACATTCACGCGGGATATTCCGTCGGCGGTCTTGACGATCTGCTTGACCTCGCATACCGTTCCCACGCGGTAGACGTCGTCGAAGCCGGGGTCTTTCACCGAGGGGTCGCGCTGCGCGGTCAGAAAGACGGTTCTGTCGCCGTCCAACGAGAGCCTGAGCGACTCGAGAGAGCGCTGCCTCGAAACGTCGAACCTAAGGTTAAGTCCCGGGAAAACCACCACGTCTCGCGTGGCAACGCAGGGCAGGGTGGTGAAAGTAATTTTTTCGGACATTAAAAATACCTCTTTTTTATTTTAAAGTTGAAGCGTCAAATCAATAGGTCTGCGCTCCTATTATAGCAGACCCCGCGCAATTTTGCAATAGATAAAATAATGGATTATATATTGCAGAAAAAGCGGGCGGAAATTTCCTCCCGCCCGCCGCAAAACGACGCCTTTTTATTTCTTTTTCATATGCTTTCTGACAAACTCGTTCAGCGCGTCCTCGTCGATATAGGAATACCAATCCTCGGGCAGGGCCCTGAACCCCTCTTTTTCCATGGCCGCCACCGCTATCTCGGTCAGCACGTCTTCGTCAACATAATCTAACCAGTCATAGGGGATCGCCTTTATCCCGCCTTTTTCGGCGGCCTCTTTAGCGATTTTCGAAAGAACGTCTTCGTCAACAAACGGAAGCATCGGCGTCGGAACGCTGTCGAGGCCTTCCCCGGCTTCGCCGCTCCCGCTTCCGTCTTCCTTGCCGGCGGGGGAGTTCTCGCCTTCGCTGTTAAGATTTTTACTCTTATTTATGCGTTTTCTTACAAACTCGCTCAGCGCGTCCTCATCGATATAGGGATACCAATCCTCGGGCAGGGCCCTGAACCCGTCTTTTTCCATGGCCGCCACCGCTATCTCGGTAAGCACGTCTTCGTCATCATAGTCAAGCCAAGTCTCGGGAATTGCGCTTATTCCGTCTTTTTCGGCGGCCTCTTTAGCGATTTTCGAAAGAACGTCTTCGTCAACAAACGGAAGCATCGGCGTCGGAACGCTGCCGAGGCCTTCCCCGGCTTCGCCGCTCCCGCTTCCGCCTTCGCTGTTAAGATTTTTACTCTTATTTATGCGTTTTCTTACAAACTCGCTCAGCGCGTCCTCATCGATATAGGGATACCAATCCTCGGGCAGGGCCCTGAACCCGTCTTTTTCCATGGCCGCCACCGCTATCTCGGTCAGAACATCTTCGTCATCATAGTCAAGCCAAGCCTCGGGAATTGCGCTTATTCCGTCTTTTTCGGCGGCCGCTTTTGCGATTTCCGAGAGAATATCGTCGTCAACGTAATCCAGCCAGGTGTCGGGAATCGCGCTGATTCCGTTTTTTTCCGCGGCTTCTTTCGCGATTTCCGAGAGAACGTCGTCGTCAACGTAATCCAGCCAGGTGTCGGGAATCGCACTGATTCCGTCTTTTTCGGCGGCTTCTTTTGCGATTTCCGAGAGAATATCATCGTCAACATAATCCAGCAAGGTATCGGGAATTGCGCTTATTCCGTCTTTTTCGGCGGCCGCTTTTGCGATATCGCCGATATATTCCTCGTCAACAAACGGCAGCCAATCCTCGGGTATTGCGTTAATCCCGCCCTTTTTGACAGCGTCTACCGCCAGCTCGCCTATAAGCTCGTCGCTTAAAAACGGCAGCAGCGACGCCGGAACGCTGTCGAGGCTTTCTATGGCCTCGCTATTCCTGCCGCCGTCTTCTTTGGAGGCAGGGGAGGCTTCGTCTTCGCTCAGGAGATTTTTCCTCACAACGCTGTCCACCTGGGCGTCGACAAGTATCGGGGCTATTTGATTTATCTCCTCGGCCGACATTTCCGGCGCTTTCTCCTCGCTTATGTCGGTGACGAGCTTCGCCGCGCGCTCGCTGCCAAGTATCCTGTCCACGCTGACGTCGAACAGCGAGGCCAGCTCCATAAGGTTGGCGATGTCGGGGCGGCTTTGGCCCCTTTCCCAGTTCGAGACCGCCTGAAAGCTCACGTTCAGCCTGTCGGCAAGCTCGGATTGGGTGATTCCCGCTGCCTTGCGAAGCTTAGAGATGTTTGCGCCGACCCTCATAATGTCGAAGACCTCGCTCTGAGGTTTCTTTAAAATTTCGTTTTTTGATTTTCCGAAGATCATTTTGACCGTCCTTTCGTAATTTGATGTCTTCATTATGCCACTTCCGAGTAAAACTGGCCAGCAAGCGCTGATTGAATTGCGCCGCTCAACTGCTGCTTGAATAAAGTATACCTTATTTTTTATCGCTGGGCAACAGGCTTTCGAAAATATTTCAAAAAAATTTTCCCAAACGCTTGACAAACCCGCGTCTTTGTGGTAACATACTTTCTCGGAGATGCGCCCGTAGCTCAGTGGATAGAGTGCCCGGCTACGAACCGGTAGGTCGAGAGTTCGAATCTCCCCGGGCGCGCCACGGCGTCGCAAGCTCAATCGCTTGTGACGCTGTTTTTATGTCTTTGCGCCTATTAAATTTACATTTTATAATTTCGGGGGAATTTTATGAAGCTTACCTACAGTCACACCGTGCGCGCCTGCTATTTCGGCTATATAACGCAGGGGATAGTCAACAACCTCGCGCCGCTTTTGTTTTTGACATTCATTTCAAACGGCTGGGCGAGCCTTTCGCAGATCACCCTGCTATCCACTCTCAATTTTACATTCCAGCTTCTTATCGACCTCTTATCCGCCCGCTTTGTCGACAAAATCGGCTACCGCAGATGCATAGTCGCCGCGCATGTCTTTTCGGCGCTCGGCCTAATGGGCATGGCAGTGCTGCCTCCTCTTTTCGGAGTTCCCTTTGTCGGGCTTTTAATTTCCACCGCGCTCTACGCCGTCGGTGGGGGACTTTTAGAAGTTCTCGTCAGCCCAATAGTCGAGGCCTGCCCTTCGGAAAACAAAGCCGCTGCGATGAGCCTTCTGCATTCGTTCTACTGCTGGGGCGTCGTCGCGGTGATAGCCCTTTCCACTCTCTGGCTCAAGGTCTTCGGCATTGAAAGCTGGCGGATACTCTGCTTTGTCTGGGCGCTGCTGCCTATACTCAACGGTATCTTCTTTGCGTTTGTGCCGATAAACTCCCTCACCGAAAGCGGCGAGGGAATGAGCCTTTCCGCTCTGTTCAGATCGGGGCTGTTCTGGCTGTTCATGCTTTTGATGTTCGCCGCTGGATCCTCCGAAATGGCGATGGCCCAGTGGGCGTCCGCCTTTGCCGAAAGCGGCCTTAAGGTGTCAAAGGCAGTCGGCGACATCGCCGGGCCCTGCTGCTTTGCAGTCTTAATGGGCCTTTCGAGGACGATCTACGCAAAATTCGGCGATAAAATAAATCTCAAGGGCTTTATAATGTTCAGCGGGGTCTTATGCCTTGCAAGCTACGCCGCCGCGTCGTTTTCCGAAAACCCCGTCATAGCGCTCGCGGGCTGCGCGCTCTGCGGCTTTTCCGTCGGAATAATGTGGCCGGGAGTTTTCAGCCTCGCGTCCGCAAATATGCCCAAGGGCGGAACGGCGCTCTTTGCAATGCTCGCCCTCGGGGGAGATCTCGGCTGCTCCGGCGGGCCGACACTTGTGGGGCTTGTCTCCTCCGCTTTCGGCGACAGCCTCCGCATGGGGCTTCGCGCGGCGTTTGTCTTCCCGATTATCATGATCGCCGGGATAGTCGCCTTATGGCTATTGCTCTCGCGAAAAAAGCAAAAACGCTGATTGTTACCGAATATTAACCGAATTGTAACCGCTCCGAAATTGCATTTTTCGGGGCGGTGTTTTATAATGAAACTGCCGACATTTTTCGACAAAATAAACTGGCAGAAGGAGAAGATTTAAATGCCTGAAATTTCCAAAAAAGTCATGCTTGCAATCATTATCCCGCTTTGCCTCGGCGCGGCCGCTATGACGGGATATCTTATCTGTGCGCATTTCGGAATCATGTGAACATTCCGGCTAAATTTTCCGCCGTTTTTTTAGAAAAAGCGGGGAATAGTATTTCTGCGAAGAAATTCGCGAAAGTTCAAGAGAAGTGTAAATAAATGCCGCAATGCGGCAAAAGCAGGGTGACAAAATGTTTGATTTTAAACGTACGGTTTCATTTTTCGCCGCCATGGCGGTCTTAAGCTCGCTTTGCGGGTGCATGTCCCTCGACGGGCCTCTGCCCGGCAGCGAGGGCAGCTCTTCCGAAACCTCGGCCGACTATGATTCGGGGACGCCTTTTTCCGTCGTCACGACGGATACCGGCGTTTTGACCGAAAATACTTCCGCCGAGCCGCAAATCCCCCAGACCGAGCCGCCGCTCACCGAGCCGGTGACGACCACGGAGCCCGCCATTTCTGCGGAGCCGCCAACGGCGGTCAGCGATGTAATTGTCGAACTCGGCACAGTTTCCACAGAGGCGCGCGATTATTCGTCTCTTGACTCCGAGTCTCACGGTTACGGTCAGGGCGTTCATTTCGACGATCTCAACCGTCCGAGGGGCGCGGTTGAATTCAACAGCGGCTATTCCGAATATAATGCCACGGCCATAAACATGACGGAGGAAAAGGTTATAAACCTCACCTTCGACCAGGGCTATGAAAACGGCTTTACCGGCAAAATTCTCGACACCCTAAAGGAAAAGGGCGTAAAGGCCACCTTCTTTGTCGTCGGGGATTACGCCGAGCGCGAGCCCGAGCTTGTCAGAAGAATGATAGACGAAGGCCACACGGTCGGCTCACATTCGGTGAACCACTATTCCATGCCCGAGCTTTCCGAGGAAGAGGCTGTATCCGAGATAATGGATCTTCACAGATACGTCCTCGAGAACTTCGGGATCCAGATGAATCTGTTCAGACCCCCGAAGGGGGAGTATTCCGAGAGAAGCCTTGCCATCACCTCAGACCTCGGTTATAAAACCGTTCTCTGGAGCTTTGCCTATGCCGACTGGGACACCGACGACCAGCCCGATCCCGATACGGCTCTGCAAAAGCTCATCGACAGGGCGCACCCGGGTGCAATCTACCTCCTGCACTCGGTCTCCGAGACGAATGCTATGATTCTCGGCGATTTTATCGACGCTATGCTCGCCGAGGGCTACACCTTCGGCTGCAGCTTTTAAGCCGAGCCTTTCGGACAGCCGATAACAAAGATAAAAAATACAGCCTCGTCAAGCGGGGCTGTATTTTGCAGTTGTAAAACCAACCCCACGCTACGCGTGGGGACGAGAATAGCGATAGCGTTGATATGGAAAATAAAGCCTCCTTTTG
>CANQPB010000008.1 GCA_947625615.1 uncultured Clostridia bacterium
CGCACCTTTGTTTTCCAAGTGGCCGCAGTTCTCCTGTTACCCCTCCTGTGGGATATTGACGGAATATGGTATTCTGCTGCGGCTGCACAGTGCTTGGCGATGATATGTACTGTTGTATTCCTTGTTGCGATGCGGAAGAAGTATCACTACGCATAAATTGAGCGCCACCGGAAACACGCCGGTAAGGAATCAATATCTTTGGCGACTGGCTTTTCATGTTCCCTCTGAATATGGGAATCAAGGGTGCGGCGATTGCAACGGGAATTTCTCAGACCATAGGACTGCTTATCATACTTGTTCACTTTATCCGTAGGGACGGCGTTCTCCGCTTTGGAAAGACAAGGTTTGAGAAAGGACTGCTGCAAGAGATTTTTCTGCGCGGTCTGCCGGAAGGATTGGGATAGTTGGCTACTCCCATTATGACGCTCTGCATGAATTTTGTGTTGATTAAAAGGATAGGCGATATTGGCTTCAATGCCTTTTCCATCGTCACTTATGTTGCGTCCTTTACCTCGGCAGTATTCTTTGGGTGCAGCGAGGGGTTACAGCCGCTGTTCGGACAAAACTATGGGGCGAAAAAAGAAAGCCACATGAGATTCTATTTCAAGGACGGGATGCTTATAAACTTTATCGGCAGCATAGGGGTTGTGGTTTTGGTGCTGGCGCTTGGCAGACCGATTTGTGTTCTATTCAAATCAGACCCGGAAACGCTGGAATACATTCTTCAAATTATGCCGCTATATTCTTGGGGCTTTGTTGTCATGGCTCTCAATGTCATGATTTCAGCGTATCTGTATTCAACGGAGAGATCGGGATATGCAATTATCATCAACTTCCTGCGGAGCATAGTCGTAAGTGTAGCTGTCATTATGATCTTCCCGATGATTTTCGGCTCATCCGATATTCGGCTTACTTTTGGAATCTATGAAGCGATTATTCTGGTGATTTCCATGCTGCTCTTGATACGGGCAGAGAAAAACGGCAGGATAAATTAATTTTGACATGATTAAATTGGAATTGGATGCCCGAACTATCTATCTAAACGAAAGGATAACAAAATGGAAAAACGAAAATCAGAACAATGCCCGTCTTGAAGTTATCAAGGAGAGTTAAATCGAGACGAAGAAAATCGAAGGGTTGTGGTATAATCAAATAACGAATGCACCGATTCGTTGAGGATTTCGTCATTAAGAACAGGAACGATGTAGTTATTGAACACAAGCTCCATAATATGACCGGGAGGGGAGTCCCATTTTAACATAGCCGATACAAGCACATTCGTATCTATTACCGCATAATATTTCATTTATTCTGCCTTCTTGCCTCTGCAATTTCAGCGTTGATTTCTTCTAAAGACATATCCGCAATGCCGTTTTCCTCTGCGATTCTGCTTGCCTCTTTCATCGCCGCCAGTCCTCGGCTCGGCTTGAACTCATCGAGCTTCATACTGAACGGTATGCCGTTTTCCTGAACAAGACGTGCCATGCACATGCGCATATATGTCGGCAGGTCAATGCCAAGGCGTTCGCAGATGCTGACTGCCTTGATTCGTGTTGCCTCGTCGGTACGGAATTGAACTAAAGAGTTGGACATAGTGAAGCCTCCTTTTTCTATATTATACTCCATATTGCAAGCAAATGCAAGCGCCTGATTACAATTTTTTAAAATTAAGGTATCATACCGATATATTGGTGACATAGGGGCGAAGGCGACTTGCATTGACATACTGAAAATACGGTGGCACGATCGGAATTTTACCGTATGGCAAATTAAAAGCACCTGTGTTTGCGCAGGTGCTTTTATCTTTTATATTTTCAATCCCGTGCCTTCCGGTACCTCCCCATCACCATCTTCTCTGTCAGATTCCGAGATTTAAGCTTAACAAACGCTCATTTTGAGTGTTGATTACGGTACTGAGCCGGTGTGCAGCCAACGACATCGCGGAAGCATTTTGTAAAGTAGTTCGGCGTATTAAAAGCGAGCGCCTCCGAAATTTCCCTTACGGTCAGGTCGGTCGATTCCAAAAGGAGCTTCGCCCGCTCTGTTTTTGCATAACGAATATAAAGAAACAGCGGGACTCCCGTTTCCTTTTTGAATTTATCGGACAGATAATATTCCGTGTATCCCGTCAGAGACGCCAGCTCGGAAATGCTGATGTCCCTGCTGAGATTAAGTTGAATATAATCGCAGCACCTCCGAATCGCCGCCGAATAATCGGGATTTGTATTCAGGCTGTGGACACGATAAATAAACTCATGATACATTGAAAGCGACAGCTTATTGAGTTCTCCGAGATCATTTGCGTTGACAGCCGATTCTATATATGAATCTCCGAGCGGATATGCAATTTCGGGGCTCAGACCTCCCTCTATCGCTGCGCGGCAGACCAAAGTCGTAAAGACTATAATGCTTATTTTAAATTTCTGAATGGGATCCCTGCCCTCGACAGGCACGCCCGGGTTCAGCTCGCTGCACATCTTCAGAGCGTCGCGGTAATTTATGTCTCCGTTGCGAACCGTTTGCAAAAGGACGCGCTCCGCCAAATAAATCTTGTTTCGGTCGTGCGTCTTAGGCGACGGCGCGAGGGCTGCGCTCGCGTCCTCCCTATATGAAAAAAGCTCCGACACGTCAAGCGACTGCCCAGTCAGGGTATTGTGAACCATAGTAACATAACGGGCAAAGACGGAGTGCGGCAGTATCGGCATTGCCGAAAGCCGCTCAATAAGCTCACTCGCCCAGATCGCGTCGTCCATGCTGACCCTATATGGGCGAAGGGCTTCACGCAGCTGATTCACAGCAGGCGCAGAGTAAAACACAGGCCCCATGACAAACAGCAGTTCCCTTTTGCGGACGGTCTCAAAGGTGATTGCCCATTGCATACCGATCGGTGAGCCTATCAGGACAGGCATAGTTTCCTTGGAAGCGGCGTATTCCCTGACCTTATCTACTCCACCGAATTTTTGGAACGACTTTTCAAAAAACTTTATTTCCTCACTCGGACAGGAAGTTGCAATGCGGCTGCCGTCCTCACTGTAACACCAGACATAAAATCTTTCGCTTGGAGGGATCATATCCTCAAGCAGCAATAGATTCTGTTCTTCCGACGTTATTTGATCGTATGTAATATTGTCCGTCTTGTCCATCGGCTTTGTCCTCCGTTTCCGAAGAGATGTGCTGTTTCCATTATAGCATAGATTCAGAAAAAATCAAGAAGTTTCCTTAATGAGTGTACTTTTTCAGGAATCAGTGACTTTACAAACCCGGAGAGCGTATTTATAATATGTATAAAGCAACAAATACTTTGCAAAGGTGTGCAATAAATGAAGGCATATTTACTAAGAACCGAATATATGTCAGATCCTATCGGGATCGACATTAAAAATCCGCGTCTGACGTGGCTTTGCCGAAGCGGTCTCAGGCAGTCGGCGTATGAGATAAAAGGCTATTGCGACGGCGTGCAGGTATGGAACAGCGGCAAGGTCGAGAGCAGCGAAATGTTCGCTCTTTTCGGCGCCGAGCTTCACAGCCGTGACCGCGTAGTCTGGCAGGTCAGGCTGTGGGACGAAAACGGTACAGCCGGAGAATGGAGCGAGGAAGCCGTTTTCGAGATGGGACTTCTTCAGCAAAGCGACTATGCCGCGGAGTGGATAGACCCGGAGATAGACCCGGATCCCGACGAACACAAGCCCGCCTCCTATCTGCGGAAGCGTTTTACCGTCGGTCATGATTTTAAGACAGCGCGCCTTTACATAACCTGTCACGGGCTCTATGAGGCGTGGATAAACGGCGCGCGGGTGGGTGATTTTGTTCTTGCCCCCGGCTCGTCAAGCTACGGCAAGCGCCTGCACGTTCAGACATACGACGTTTCGGACCTGATAAGAGAGGGCGAAAACGATGTCCTTGTAATTCTCGGTGACGGTTGGTACCGCAGCTGCTCGGGCGTTGACGGAGACAGAAACCTATACGGCGAAGACGTCGCCCTGTGGTTCCAACTGGAGGCAGACGCAAGAGCGGTCTGTATCTCCGACGGAAGCTGGGAGGCGACGCAGGAAGGGCCGATACGCCAAAACGATATGCAGCAGGGCGAGATCGTGGACGCCCGCCTTGACGGACTTACTGGTTGGCACAAGGTGACCGTAAAAGACTTCGGTACAGAGAACCTTTTTGCGTCAAACTGTGTTCCCGTCACCGAACATGAGCGGTTCAAAGGACGGCTTTTTACCGCTCCTAACGGAGAAACCGTTTTGGATTTCGGTCAGAATCTTGCGGGATATGTGGAATTTACTCTGTACGCACATGAGGGAGATACCGTCATTCTGACGCACGGAGAAGCTCTTGATGAAACCGGCAGCTTCACGCAGGAGAATTTCCAGGAACGCAAGCGCCACAAAGAGGGCGGCACCCGACAGCAGGTGATCTATACCTGCAAGGAAGGCAAAAACGAATATAAAACAAAATTTTCAATATGGGGCTTCAGATATGCAAGGGTTGAGACCTCCGTAAATCTTGATAATGCGGAATTTACCGCCATAGCCGTATATTCCGACATGGAACGCCTCGGTATGTTCGAGTGCGGAAACGAGGACGTGAACCGTCTTGTGGAGAATACTCTTTGGAGCATGAAGTCTAATTTCTGCGATGTGCCTACAGACTGCCCCACTCGAGAGCGGGCGGCATGGACGGGAGATATGGGCGTTTTTGCCGAGACGGGGCTGTATCTTATGAACTGCTATCCCGTCATTCGCAAGTGGCTCGGCGAGTGCAGGCTAAATCAATATTCCGACGGCAAGGTGGCAAACATTGCTCCGAAAAACAACCGCCCTACATTCACAACAGAACTGCTTGCGGGCTCGGTGGGTTGGGGCGACGCTTCAATAACAGTTCCCATGACGCTGTATAGGCGGTACGGTGACAGGAGGATACTTGATGAAAACATTGAAATGATGAAGCGGTGGTATGCCTATCTTGAGAGCCGTGCCGGTCAGAAAAACAGCGGCGCCGCGTCGGATATGAACGCCATACCCGAGCAGTATCGGGAGATGCTGAAAAATATGCCGCCGCAGGCTCTTGCGGAAATGATGAAAAAATTTGCGCCGCCCGGGTCCGAATCGGAAAATCCCTACGCCGAATATGCCATAACAACAGGCACCGACTACGGCGAGTGGTGTGAGCCGGACGTTGATTCCATAAACGCAATGGGCAAGCCGCAAAGCAAGGTGGCAACAGCCTATTACGCATACTCCGGCAGGCTCCTTTCGGAGATTTTCGATATACTCGGGGAAACCGAAAACGCGCAGAGATATGCGCAAACAGGCGATGGAGCCAAAAACGCCTTCCGCTTCATTGCCACGAAAAACGGGGTGATTCAGTCAGACCGTCAGGCAGAGTTTGTGAGGGCCATTGACTTCGACCTTCTGAGCGAGGACGAAAAGCGGCGCGCGGCGGCGGATCTGAACGATCTTGTCATAAAGTGCGGATATCATCTGAACACCGGCTTCCTCTCCACACCGGCACTCCTGCCGGTGCTGGCGGAGTACGGGTACACGGACACGGCGTATAGGCTCTTGCTTCAGGACACTATGCCCGGCTGGCTATATGAGGTCAGACACGGTGCGACCACGATCTGGGAGGACTGGGACGGGATAAATGAACGCGGGCAGGTCAAAGCCTCGTTGAACCACTATTCAAAGGGCGCAGTCTGCGGCTGGCTCTTCTCGGGCGTATGCGGAATTAAGGTATTAAACGGAAAGATCCGTATTGCACCGCAGCCGAGCGAGCTTTTAGGATATGCAGCCGCTGAATATCTATCTCCTCTCGGAAAAATATGCAGTTCGTGGAAATATGAAAACGCCGGAGAGATTTCTTACAGCTTTTATATTCCCGCAAATGCAGAAGCAGAAGTTTTGCTCCCCGACGGGCGCAGTTTCACGTTAGGTCCCGGGGAACACAATATATAATTCAATCAAAAAAGGAGAATCACTATGGCAAAAGAAAAGCTTTCAGCAAGTGAAACCGACGGCGTGCAATACAGACGCGCCAAGCTCTGGCAGATCATTCTCGTAGCATGTAACGCCCTCAACGGCATGGCGATCTACACGCTGATCGGTCAGGCATCATACGCCGCAAGCATCGGATTCGGAATATCCACGTTGATCGTCGGAGGTCTTCTGACATTTACCAGAATATTCGACGCCGTGACCGACCCGCTTCTTGCATTCCTCTATGACCGCGTAAACACGCGGTGGGGAAAGATACGTCCTCTTATGCTGCTGGGCTGGCTGATACAGTCTCTGGGCGTCATGTGCATGTTCTCCTGGGCGGCAGGCAAGGGCTTCGGCGTTCCTATGTTCCTTATAACCTATATGATCTACGTCATAGGCTATACGATCGTGAACATGACCGCTCAGACCATCGGCCCGCTTATCACAAATGACCCGAAGCAGCGCCCGACCGTCGGCGTTTGGAATACGGTATTCAACTACATAGTACCTATGGCATTTACAATCATTCTGAACACCGTGCTTTTGCCGAAATTCGGCGAACCCTCCATAAACGACGCCGGGCAGCAGGTGTATAACTACAGTCAGTCCTATCTCACCGCCGCAGCCGTCGTCACGGTCATCGCTTCGCTTTTGGGAGTAATTCTTGTTTGCATAGGCGTGTCCGCTTATGATAAACCCGAGAACTTCCGCGGCACAAACAAGGCGAGTGAGCGCCTGAAGTGGAAGGATATGCTCAGCGTTCTTACCAAAAACAAACCTTTGCAGGCATATATTATCTCCGCTGCCACCGACAAAATCGCTCAGCAGGCGAGCAGCGCGGCGATCGTATCGACAATGCTGTCCGGAATACTGATAGGAAATATGACGATCGCCACGTATCTTTCGGTTGCGGGAATGCTGCCGTCTATCATATTTGCCATTGTCGGCGCACGCTATTGCGGAAAGCACGGCAACAAGGAATCTATTGTGGCATGGGCAAAATACTGCATTTACGCGAATATCGCGATTATACTCTTCTTCACGGTTGTATGGTTTACCAAGGGCGGTACGACTTCGATAGCTCATTTCGGCGTGACCATGATAATCTATATTCTGCTGACTCTTGTCTGCAACGGCTTTATGATGGCTAACACTACCGCCGGCACCGCATTTATGGCGGACGTTATCGACTACGAGCTCGACCGCTCAGGCAAATATATTCCGGCCGTCGTCTCAGGCACCTACAGCCTTATTGACAAGATCGTATCCTCGTTCTCTGCGCTTATCGCTACTGCCTGCGTTGCACTCATCGGCTACACCGAGACTCTGCCGCAGCCGGGAGATTCACCGACGATTCCTATTTTCTGCATGACCATGTTCCTGCGTTACGGTCTTGCCATAATAGGCTGGATCTGCACTCTTATCGCCATGCGCAAGTGCAAGCTGGGCAAAGCCGAAATGGTGGAGGTTCAAAAGAGGATTGCAGACCGCAAGAAAGCGCTCAGCGCAGAAAAAGCAGGCGAAGCCGAGCTTATAGAGCAGTCGGTCGCAGAGGAAGAACAGTAAAGACCGGGCTAAAGAGGTTATAATATGAAAAGCTATGTACAGCAGATCATGCTCGGCACTGTGACTAAAAACGAGGATCAGACCCGTACAGCCTTAAAGAGGATCAAAGACGCCGGTTACGACGGAATTGAGCTCAACCGGTTTATGATACACCCGAGTTCTTTTATGGTGCGCATGCTGACACGCGCCGCAGGTATGCCTACCGGAAACGGCGGCAAGCTGAATTGGCACGGACTTCTTACGGACAGCGGTCTTAGGGCTTTGAGTCTTCATGCCGATTTAGGCTCGCTTGAACGGGAATCGGAGGCGGTCATAGAAGAAGCGGAAAGCTATAAAACCGATAAAATCGTCATCACCGGAATGTATCGCTTCGATTATTCCGACGAAAAAACAGTACGCGATCTGGCGCAGCGCCTTAACAAAGTCGGCAAGACTTTGAAAAGCGCGGGAAAATCGCTTATGTACCACAACCACAATGTGGAGCTTCTGCCTGTCGGTTCGGGCAAAAGGGCATACGATATTTTGCTCGAAGATACCGACCCCGAGGCCGTCAGCTTTGAGTTTGACAGCTACTGGTTCACCGACGGCGGAGCGGACGCTAAGCTTTGGATGAAAAAGCTGGGCAGCCGCATGAAGCTGTGGCACCTGACCGACCGCGGCAGCCGTCAGGCGGGACCCGCCATGACGCCTATTCTTAAAGCCGACAGCATGGAACTCGGCACCGGCAATATGGATTTAGACGGCTTATGGGCTTTGGCAGTTGAAAACGGCGTGGAAGACGTCGTTTTGGAAAGCCAC
Source organism: uncultured Clostridia bacterium (assembly GCA_947625615.1). GTDB lineage: Bacteria > Bacillota > Clostridia > Oscillospirales > Ruminococcaceae > Faeciplasma. Next base: position 8,346 of record CANQPB010000008.1, read on the forward strand.
AAAAACTGGGTTGATAAAGATCCGCTCAAGAGCATTGAACTGAGTGCCAAATGGCTGAACAAAAAAAGAATAAAGGGTGAGCGGAATGAGCTTTAAAAGTGATTTTCTCTGGGGCACTGCCAGCGCGGCGGCACAGTTTGAAGGAGCATATCTGGACGGGGGACGAACCCCGAGCATCTGGGACAATCCCGCTGTTCTTAAGGACAATATTGCTCACGGTGAAACACCCCATGAAGCCTGCGACCATTATCACCGCTTCAAAGAAGATATAGAGCTCATGCGCAGCCTTGGTCTTAAGTCCTACCGCTTTTCGGTAAGCTGGTCGAGAGTGATGCCGCATAAGGGTCAGGTAAGCTCCCAAGGAATATCGTTTTACCGCGAATTGGTCGAAACGCTTCGCAGCGCGGGCATTGAACCTATAGTCACGTTATATCACTGGGATCTCCCGCTATGGGTCCACGAGGAAGGCGGCTGGGAAAACGAACAGGTCGTTAAGTGGTTTTGCGAATATGTGAACTGTGTAGTTGACGCCATTTCCGATATGGTGACATGGTGGATAACCTTCAACGAGATGCAGATGTTTATCGGCAGGGGTTATATCAGCGGCATTAACGCTCCGTTCCTTAAAACACAAGACCCCGGCAGGATAGCGAATCTGACCCGAAATGTGATGCTATCGCACGGCGAGGCGGTGAAAATCATAAGAAAGCACGGAAAATCACCCGCGAAGATCGGTATGGCTCCCACAGGCCCGGTCTATACGCCCTTGAGCGAAACGGAGGAAGATATAAACAAAGCCTATGACGCTACGTTTGCGATAATGCCCGGAGCGGATGGCGCTTCCTGGTGGATGGATCCGATAGTTCTCGGCAGGCTGCCTGAGCAGCTCAAGCCGTATATCAGCGGGGAGGATCTGAAAATAATTTGTCAGCCGCTTGATTTTTACGGGTTTAACGTATATCAGTCGAGAAATTACAGTGAGGCAGCCGGAAGAAATCCCGCCGTTTACCCGGGTATGCCGAGAACCGCTTTCAACTGGCCGATCACGCCTGAGGTCATGTACTGGTCGGTGCGCTTTCACTATGAACGTTACCGCCTGCCTGTCATGATCACCGAAAACGGCATGGCAAACACGGACTTTGTAATGGAGGACGGAAAGGTACACGACCCGCAGAGAACGGGTTTTATCCGCCGTTACCTTAAAAGCCTCAAAAGGGCGGCGGACGAGGGTTTTCCGGTTTTGGGATATCAATACTGGGCTCTTGCGGATAACTTTGAATGGGCTGAAGGATATGACAAACGTTTCGGTCTCATATATGTGGATTACCGCACGCAGAAGAGAACCGTCAAGGATTCCGCATGGAGCTATAAGGAGATCATAGAGTCTAACGGCGAAAACCTTTGACCGTTAAAATAATGAAAGCATTCTGAGAAAGGAAATCATTATGATTATTGAAAATACAGAATTCGGACGCATCGAGGTGTCAAACGTCCCTCTCCCCGAGGGCTTAGGTTCCGACGTCATCGGCACGTATACATATTCGGGACGTGTGCTCGTTGCGGTGGGTATGCCCGAAAAGGGCGCGGATTGGTACCGCGTCTTTACCGTAGAGGACGACGGCAGCGATATTTGCGAGCTGTTTGAGGGCGTAATACCGAAAAAGCAGGGCGCAAACGGCATACGCTGGATGTGCTATGCCGACAACAAGCGCGTTCTCTTGGGAGATTATGTTTTGGAGTGTGAGCCCGACCTCGATCACTGCGAAAGCTCAAAGCTTATAGATGTTATCTTCCCGAAGGAAATCAGCGAAATACCCGGCATTTTCATGCGCTGGTCAGAGCCTATCATTGCGCCCGACAATCTGCATGTCTGCTTCTCGTCGCTGACGGGCAGCGGGGCTTACAACTTTTTGGGCAGGCTCGTAAGAACCTACAGCGCTTATGTGATGGAGGACGTTCGCGTTATAAGCACCATAGGCGGTTACGATCCCGATCCTAAAGCTCCGGGGTGCTGTATACAAAAAATGCAGCGCGGCGGCGAGGTCAAGCAGTTTGTGCGCGGCGGTCGGGCTATAACGCTGGCAGGCGGCGGCAGGAGCATAAGCGAGAGCTGCCTTCAGGCTCTTGACAGCGAGGATGTCTCTTTTGTTACAGATACCTTGGGTTATGAGGAAACGGCGATATTCTCTCCTAACGAAGTTTACGCGATATGTATGTCGCCGCGCTTCTCTCCGAAGACAGACGCGGGCGTACTCGGCGTTGTTCCCCTTATCGGAGATTTAATAACAAGAGGAAAATATCTGAACGTGCTGTATCAGTACTCTATAGCGGGTGTTCGCTCCCACCGTCACGGCAACATCGGTCCTGCGCTGATAAATATTGAGCGCTCTATGAGCGAGGGGCGCAAATATATGGGCGTGGATCTCAGCGATCCCGAGGATAAATGGGTCTATTATTCTCCTATGAGCTGGCACCCGAGCAGCACAAAAGCCCTCTGGAATGAGCGCACAAGACTTTGCGAAGGGGATGTGCAGTGCCGCCTTAGGGTGAGCCATCTGTTAGACGTTTCCGCGGCTGCGCCGATACCCGCGCAAAAAACGCCTGACAGCGGTGAAATACCCTATTCCGAACCCATATCCGCGATATTTAGCCAGAATTCCGTCAGCTTTCCTCTGACGGTCAGGGGCAAAACGGGAACGGTGCAGAATCTGCCTGTTAAGGACGGCGCGTGGGAAACAAGATACGACAATTTCAGCGAAGACGGAAAGACATTCTATAACGGCTGGATCAGGGTCAAAGCGTCCGAGAATATGTTCCGCCCCGGTCTGACGACCATAGAAAGCGATCTCAGCGTTTTTGGCGAACACACCGGCCGAATGGATCTGCGCATAGTGCTGAAATCCGACGCGCGTTTTCAGATATATCCCGACGACGGGCTCAATGAGGACGGACGTCCCAACTGCTTCGGCTATGCCGAATACGACGGACTTCGCCGTGAGGTTTCGGAGCTTGCGCCGTAAATCTCGGCAAATAAAGAGCTGCCGGGTTACGCTTGGCAGCTCTCAAATATTTATGATATATTTGTGTAACCGAGCCTCACTTTTTATGAACGGGGTGATAAGTTGAAAAAATACTTTCTTGCCATAGACATAGGCGCCTCCTCGGGGCGCCACATTCTCGGCTGGCAAGACGGAAAAGAGATAAAAACCAAGGAAATCTATCGCTTCCCGAACGGTCCCGAAAAACGCGGCGGTCATCTTGTGTGGAATATCGAAACGCTTTTGAAACACGTCCGCGAGGGGCTTGACAGAGCGATAAGCGAAGTCGGCAGCATTGTCAGCTTTTCCGTTGACACATGGGGAGTTGACTATGTTCTGATGCGGGGCGGCAGCGAGGTTTTCCCCTGCTTTTCATATCGGGACGACCGCACGGACACGGTGATTGACGAGGTTCACCAAAAAATTCCGTTTTCCGAGCTTTACCGCCGCACAGGCTGTCAGTTCCAACCGTTTAACAGCATTTATCAGTTGTATGACGATTTGAAAAAAGGACGGTTAGACGGCGTGACCGACGTGCTGATGCTGCCCGAGTATCTGATGTATAAGCTCACGGGCGTTAAGGCAAGGGAGTACACGAACGCCACTACGATGGGACTTGTAAACGCGCTGACCGAAGAGTTTGACGCGGAAATAACCGACAGGCTCGGCTTTGATCGCCGGCTTTTCCCGAAGCTTTCAAAGCCGGGAACGCCTATCGGCGAATACAGGGGCTTAAAGTGCGTTCTCTGCGCCACACATGACACGGGCTCGGCAGTTGAGGGAATACCGATCGAGGGCAGGGAGCCGTATATATCTTCGGGAACATGGTCGCTTCTCGGAGTTAAAACCGAAAAGCCTATAACCGATGATGCGAGCAGGATCGCGAACTACTCCAACGAAGGCGGCGTGGGCTACAACCGCTATCAAAAGAACATCATGGGTATGTGGCTTATAAATCGGCTGCGCGAGGAGCTTTGCCCCGGTGCGGACTTCTCTGAGATAACCTCGATGGCACGAAAGAGCGAAAATACCGCAGTTTTAGACGTAAGCTCCTCCGAATTTTTAGCTCCTTCGAGCATGGTCAGCGCTTTTGATTTCGCTTCGGGCGGGGTACTGAATTCTGTCGGAGATTACTTCAACTGCGCTGTCCGAAGCCTCGCCGTCAGCTATAAAAACGCAATAGAGGAGCTTGAGCGCAACACCGAAAGACGGTATTCTAAGCTTTACATCGTAGGCGGAGGGGCAAAAAACGAATACTTAAACGAACTGACAGAAATAGAAACCGGTCTTGAAGTCGTTGCCCTGCCCATTGAGGCGACTGCGCTCGGAAATCTGAAAATTCAAATGGAGGCAGAAAATGAGTTATCTTGAAGCTAAGGAAAAATACTCAGATTTCGGCATTGATACCGAAATCGCAATGGATAAGCTCCGCACTGTTCCTGTAAGCCTGCACTGCTGGCAGGGAGACGATGTGCGCGGCTTCGATACCGACCCGTCAAAGCCGCTTACGGGCGGGATACAGACTACTGGCAACTATCCCTACAGAGCCCGCACCCCCGAGGAGCTTATGGCGGACATCGACGAGGTTTTAAAGCTTGTCCCGGGCAGGGTGAAGATGAACCTTCACGCAAGCTATGCCGTCTTTGAAAACGGCGACTGGGCGGACAGGGACAGACTTGAGCCCAAGCATTTCAAAAAGTGGGTTGACTTCTGCAAGGAACGGGGCCTCGGCTGCGATTTCAACCCTACCTTCTTTTCACACCCAAAATGCGATCCGCTTACGCTGTCCTCACCTGATGAAAAAACGCGCAGATTCTGGATAGACCACGGCAAGGCGTGTATTCGCATCAGTCAGTATCTTGCAAGCGAGCTGGGGCAGAAATGCGTTATGAATATATGGACGGGGGACGGCTTCAAGGACATTCCGGGCGACAGGCTGGGACCTCGGGTGCGGTATAAGGAGGCTATCGACGAGATTCTCTCCGAACCTTATGACTTTGCCCTCGTCAAGCCCTGCATCGAGCCCAAGGTATTCGGCATCGGCGTTGAGGCATACACTGCGGGCAGCGCGGAGTTTGCTCTGAGCTATGCCGCCTTCAATCGGGATAAATGCATACCTCTTATGGACAACGGCCACTATCACCCAACGGAGGTAGTGAGCGACAAGATACCTGCACTTTTAACATTCTTCCCCGAGATCGCGCTTCATGTTACGCGCCCTATTCGCTGGGATTCCGACCATGTTGTACTGTTTGACGATGAAACGAGGGAGATCGCCCGAGAGATCGTTCGCTGCGGCGGGCTTGACGGCAGAGTGAACATCGCGCTCGACTACTTTGACGCTTCGATCAACCGCGTTTGCGCCTGGGCAGTAGGCTTCCGGAATTTGCAGAAGGCGCTCCTGTTCGCGCTTCTTCAGCCCAATGATGAACTTAAAAAGCTCCAGGACGAAGGCGACTTCACAAAGCTCATGGTGATTCAGGAAGAGCTTAAAACCGCACCGTTCGGAGATATATGGGACGAATACTGCCGCAGATGCCAATCCCCCGAGGACGGCGAGTGGTTCAAAGAAGCGCTGAGATATGAAAAAGAAATTCTGAGCAAGAGAGGTTAAGAAAATGAAAGACATAATGACGGCTCCGTTTATGACGGAGATGATACGCACAACAACAAATATGTATAATCACGGCTGGGACGAGCGAAACGGCGGCAATGTGAGTCTTTTGCTTGACCAAAACGAAGTCGCCGAGTATCTCGACATAAGCGCAGTTATCCGCGATATCCCGACAGGCTTCGACGCGCCGGAGCTCCAGGGGAAATATTTTCTGGTCACCGGTACCGGCAAGTATTTTAAGAATATACAGTACGCGCCTGAGGTAAATCTGGGTTTAGTCCGCCTGACTGACAGAGGTGCAAGGGCGGAGCTGCTCTGGGGCTTCGCCGACGGAGGTCGGTTCACCAGCGAGTTTCCCGCCCATATGATGAGCCACGCAGCGCGCCTTTCCGTCAATCCCGAAAACCGCGTCGTCATGCACTGCCACCCTGCAAATCTGCTCGCTATGACATACGTTCATGAGCTTGACGCCAAAAAGTTCACCCGCACCCTTTGGCAGATGTGTACCGAGTGCATCGTTGTCTTCCCCGACGGCGTGAACGTGCTCCCGTGGATGCTTTGCGGCACCAACGAGATAGGCGTTGCAACCGCCGAAGAAATGCGCAGCGCGCGGCTTGTGGTATGGTCTCAGCACGGCATCTACGGTGCAGGCGCTGATTTGGACGAAACTTTCGGTCTGATTGAAACTGCCGAGAAAGCCGCCGAGATATACCTGAAGATTGCTCATCTCCCACTTTTAAACACCATTACCGACTCCGAACTTTGGCAGCTTGCACACCATTTCAACGTCGTTCCCCGCGAGGGATATCTTGAGAAGGAATAAACGGTTGAGTGACTTTCGAGCCGCAAGAGCCGCTGCACGGTGGCACGATTGGAATTTTACCGTATGGCAAATTAAAAGCACCTGTGTTTGCGCAGGTGCTTTTAATCTTTATAGCTTCAATTCCGTGCCTTTCAGCACCTCTCCCATCCCCATCTTCTCTGTCAGATCCCCGAAGCTTTTATCATATTGCGCCTGCGTGATAGCCCCACGCTCCAGAAAGTCATCGAGTATGCGCTTTTGCCACAAATACAGTTCCTTTTTCTTTTCTTCGGGCGAAAGCCCGCTCCAGTTGTCCTGCTCAGTCACAATCATTTTGATAAGCGCCGCCGCGTTATATTAACAAGGAAGTTCGACAGATTCTAAAGTTCATTCATTTACAGATGCGAATTTAAATTGCCACCTTGAAATTATCGGCTGCTACAATGGCTCATTTGCTGCATAATTTAATCATCATTATTGGTTTTCTCATATTTACACCTTTACTCTTAAAAATATAAAATTTTGAAATGAGGTGCAGAATTATGCTCTATTCATCGTATTTATTCAGTGTAAGGACAAGTTGCAGCTTGTCCTATCTGCACCTTGAAAACTGAATAACCCCTGCCGGAAGTTATACAGGATCAGCGGATAGTATGCCATGAGGCTTTTGCCAAGCGTGCCCGCAGATGAAATGACGCATAGCGCAGCCTGAAAACACGAGGTCAAAGAAATCGTAGGAAATGAGCCGGAGCAGGGGAGTCTTTATTGAAAAACTTTAAGGAGAGAATATATGTATAAAAACTTGGATGATATTCCCATCACTTTCGGACCGGCACTGTTAGCAGAAATTCTCGGAATTTCGAGAAATAAGGCATATGAGTTAGTACACAGAGCAGACTTTCCGAAGTATCACATGGGAAGGAAAATCATTATCAGCAAAAAGCATTTTATAGAATGGATGAATGCGCACTTTTCCGAATCGAATTCAGCTTTTTGAATCTGCGTATTGTTGCAAAACTGCCTGCCCAAGTGGTATAATATATTGGAGTAAAAACCCGAAGGTACTTTGACAACTGAATACCATACAAAACAATGCTTTTTGCTCATTTTCAAGGAGGATCTTTACTATGAGCAAAAAGAAGGCAAACGGAGAAGGTTCCATCACTAAAAGAGCAGACGGAAGATACATGGCGCGTTACACCGTAAATGGTAAAAGGAAAACCATATATGGCGCTACGCATAGCGAGGTACGCGAAAAGCTAAACGAAAAACTGACCGAGATTGCAAGAGGCGAATACTTTGAGCCAACCAAAATGACCGTTGAAAAATGGATGAAGACATGGCTTGTAACTTATGCACTTCCATCGGTAAAGCAGTCTACTTATGTTTCTTATGAGGGATATGTTAGATTACATATCAATCCTGCATTGGGCAATATTTTACTGGTTGCTTTAACTACGGAACAACTGCAGAAGTTCTTTAATGATCTTAGAAAATCGACACCAAAAAGAAAAAAAGCATTATCAACCAAATCGGTCAGGAATATCTATAATATGTTCCATACCGCTTTGGATCAGGCGGCAATCGAACATAAGATTATTCGCAATCCGCTGCTTGGAATTAAACTGCCAAAGGTTGAGCAAATGGAAGTTCAGATATTAACGGCAGATGAGCAGGCCAAATTGCAACAGGCCGTTATGCATCACAATGAGTTGCAAGCTTACGGTGTGATTTTCACCTTGAATACAGGTCTTCGGTTAGGGGAATTGATTGGTTTGCAGTGGAAAGATGTAAACTTCCAAAGGCATAGCATTAGAATACGCAGGACAGTTGGCAGACTTTCAAAAGTTGCGGAAGACGGTAGCCTTGTGAAGAAAAGCGGTACAGTTAAATCCACAGAAATCGTAGTTCGCACACCGAAGTCACTTTCTTCAAGACGTGAAATCCCGATGTTTGATGAACTGTGGAATGGGCTGATGGACTACAGGGAGCGCCAACGTGAGATGATAGATGCCATTGGCAGCGACTATGACGATCAGGACTTTATCTTTGGTACCACAATGGGAAAAGTATATGACCCGCGTGTGTATGAGGATTTGTTTAAGCGATGCCTAAAATCAGTCGGACTGAAAGACATCAAATTTCATGCCCTTCGTCACACCTTTGCAACAAGAGCGCTTGAAGCCGGAATGGATATCAAAGTCCTATCATCCCTTCTCGGTCATGCACAGGCTTCCACAACACTCAATTTATACGGTCATGCTTTGCCGGATCATAAGCGGGTCAGCATGGACAAGATGAGCGAGTTTTACGCCGTATCACGAGTTGACACCAACGAGCAGGAAAATTCAAACCTACGAAAAGTAGGTTGACACCAACGCAAAAACTTCAATTAAGCAATTTTGACACCAACGAATTGGTGCCAAAAGGGTTTAGAAGATAATAAGAGCGAGCTGGATTTGTGATTTACAGAACAGCGAAATTGGCGTCAAAATCCGGTTGGTGTCAAATGTTGGTGTCAAAGAATCCGAAAACAGCGGTTTTTAAGCAAAAAGAAAACCACTTGATTGCCGTAAGCTGGCTCTACAAGCGGTTTTGTGTTTGGTTGCGGGGGAAGGACTTGAACCAACGACCTCCGGGTTATGAGTTGAGATTTTTCCTTTTCATCTTCTCCCTTAATTGTGCTTAAATCGCTGTAATACGCCGTTTTTTAATTGGAGCCTTATCATATCTTTTCTCTTTTTACCGCATTTTTTCATATCCTCGTGCGGTAAAAATGCGGTAAAAAATATTGCTAACGAAATTAACTCGAAAAAATGCCTATGTGATATAACATCAATATCACTTTTTCAGCCGCTTTTTTAATTCTTTTTCCGGTAGACGTACTATCTTACCGTTATGTTCTGAAAGACTATCTAAGCAACATATATACTCATCATGCTCAATATAACGTCCTTTTAACAGTCTGTCTAAGATACCTATTGTGCCTGTAACTTTTACGTTTTCTGAATTGGCAGCTTTTCTGAGCGCTTTGTCTCCTGTAAGAAGTTCAATTTTCCTGATTTTTGCGATTGCCAACGCTATACAGTCATATCTGGAAAGCTTTAAATATTTTTCGCTCAACTTTTCAGCTAAAAAGAACTCGTCCTCTGTCAGCGATGTTTTTTCAAGCCCTAATTCAACGAGCTTATCTCCAAGATTGGGAGGATTGAGCATTTCATCTTCTACGGCGTCTTCATTCATCAAATATATGTATGGGAGCTTAAAAGGCAGCTCAAGGCGGTTGATAGTCAAAAAATCAATCCAAACATTTGTGTCACTGCTGATATATTTCATAGTTCTCCCTTCGTTGCAAAGCACTGTTCAGCAACATAGGTATATGGTTTTTTCAACAGCTCTGCACCTTTCTGAATGGATATTTCGCTTTCACTAACCGCTCTGAATATAAGCTGAGAAAACAGCGTGGGTTCTTCTTTCGGAATCCTAACAGGCTCGCTTTTTCTCCATCCGTTCTGACTTGCTAAAATATAGAAATTCTTTGCAGCATTGTCTGAAACTATACCGCACAGAACTGCCCTTTTTGCAAGCATAAACATAGATATTCCGTACTCCTTGCAAATTAGCTGCATATCATTCGAAATAGCGCGCCGCTTGAGACCAAGCTCTCTTTTAGCGTCTTCTTCCGGCAAGAGGAAAGCTCCGCTTATTGCGGTTGCTCTATCTTCAATTCTATCGTCCTCCATATCTTCGGGCCACTCAAAAATAAAGTGTGCCATCTCGTGAACTATGGTTGAACGAATACGTTCCGGACTCATATTGCCGTTTACTGCAATGTATGGTCTTCCATTGACCTGTCCGTTTATTCCTGAAAAAGCATCGTTGTCAATATCAATAAAATATACAAGAATACCTATATTCTCAAGCATTTCAACAAGATTTCCTACCGGACCTATTTCGGATATATGAAGATATTTTCTAAGCGCTTTTGCGTCATCTTCAGCATTAGAAGATAACTGTACTCCATGAGAATCCGGGGGAGTAGGCATGACTTTTCCACCCAAAATTCTGACTGCATAATAAAACCTGTTCATATACTCTTCCAATGAAGCATAGATATACTCCTGCTGATTCTTAGACAGCTTGCTCCCTTTGCGGAACTCTCCATAAGTAAGAGAACGTATTTCGCCCTCGTTTGCCAAGAAGTCAGAAACTTTGACATTCAGGGCAGTTGCCAAAGCTTTGAGGATATCCATCGAGGGCTTTCTTTCATCGCTTTCATAGTGAGTGATCGACATAGGAGAAACGCCTACTTTTTCCGCAAGCTTTGCTTTAGACAAACCGTTCTTGAGCCTATAATACTTCAAATTCTTTCCTAACATCTTATCGCCTCCTTCTGTTTATATTATACCACGTTTTTCAGAAAAGTAAACACATTTTTTGAAAATTATACTGATATGTTCTGTTTTTTCGTGTTTTTGCAAAATTTTCGTTGAAAAACAAATTCAAATATGCTAAAATAAAACCGTATATAGTCTAATTGTTCAGGAGGTTGTATTATGACTTTTGATTACAGCGTGTTTCGTGAAAGACTTCGCAGACTTTTTGAGGGCAGGGGAATGACCATAAAAGACTTCAGTGAGGAGATAGAAATCTCGCCGGTTACGATGTCGCGCTATCTTGCAGGTACAAGGGTGCCCGATCTTCCTTACGTCGTAAAGATAGCCGAGCACTTTGGCATTTCTATCGACTGGCTTCTTGGAGTGAACGGTGACCAGTTTGACGTAATGCCCGAAGATGTGCAGGAAGTAGCTTCTTTGTACTCTTTGGCTAACGAAGACGATAGGAGAGTTGTACACGCTGTTCTCGCGAAGTACAAGGGGTAATTCGCTATGATTTCAAACGAAAAATCTATTCACGATGTTTTCCTTTTGACCGAAAACGGAGAATCTGTAAAACTTAAGCGCGTTCCGTTTACAAGCAAGGAATCAGCAAGTTCTTTTGACGAACTCTGGCTACAGCAACTTATCGAGAAACACCCCGAGATCATTCCAACCTCTCAGCTTGGAGGGGATTATACTCCCTTGATTTGCATAGGCAGGGAAGTCGCCGTAGGCTCCGGCGAAAATACCGGATATATCGACAATCTTTACATAACACCGTCCGGAATGATCGTCATTGTCGAAACAAAGCTATTCAGAAATCAGGAGGCGCGAAGGACCGTTATCGCCCAGATAATCGACTACGCCAAAGAGGTCCAAAAATGGGACGCAGAAAAACTCGACAAAATAGCTCAGGTATATTTTGACAATTCCTTTGGAAGAGAGGCAAATATTACCATATTTGAACACTTGAAAGAAAAGAACCTCGTTTCCGAGGAAGACGAAGCTGACTTCTACGACAACATAAATTCTAACCTCTCCAAAGCAAACTTTCTGCTTATGATAGTCGGCGACGGAATAAGGACCGGGATTCAGGAGATTTCGGACTTTCTTAAGAGCAACGCAAATATGGCGTTTAACCTTGCCCTTGCTGAAGTTGAGGTTTACGAAGACGGAGATCGGAGAGTTATTGTTCCACACATCACAAGCAGGACAGATGTGATTGAACGTAATATCTTTTCCCCTGAACCGGTGATTATATCTGAAGCTTCCGAAAAGCACTCTAAGCCCATCTTATCTCGCAGAGAGCTTATTTCTCGGTTTGCGGATAATGGAGGATATGACGCCGACGAAGTGACCGGACTGGTCGGAGATTTGGAGATTATAAACGGCATTTACATCTCTATGGCTCCAACCGAGCTTCAGTTCAGGTTTTCTCTTCCAAACGGAAAAAGCTATACGCTTCTCGGTCTATCTATTTGGAATGAACAGGCTGACTTTTATTTCATTCCTTCGCGGGTAATAAATGATTTTGAAAGATTCGGACTGAGTTCTGCTCCCGCTAAAGATTTCTGCAAATCTCTAATTCCGATATTGAAGGACCAGCGAAACAGGGAGCCGTTTTTCCAGTCAAACAGAAGCTATTACATCAATGTTTCCCTTGCCTTGCAAGACAGGGACAAGCTCATTGAGCAGGTGGAAAAGTTCGTTCTCGACTGCCACGAGCTGGCAGAAAAAGAAAAGCGTGATTAAATCACGCTTTCGCTCTCAGATGTTTATGGGTCTTATCTTGCCCTGCGGTTCAGGAGCTTTTTGGACCGAAAATCCACTTTTAAGGGTTGACTCAAGTATCTCTAAAGAAATGAGGTACTTTGAGCCTACCTTGACTGACGGCAGCTTTCCGGTTGTGACCAGACGTCTTAGAGCTGATTTAGTCAGACAGGTTTCCGGGTCGTTGTCCTGAATGTACTTGAATGCTTCGTTGAGAGTTCTCATTCTCATAGTATAACCTCCTATTAAGCTGTGAATAGCCAATCGGTATTTTAGACTTAAAATTCTTTAATTTAATTCTACTCAATTTTCCTGTGAAAGTAAAGAGGATATTTGTAACATAAGATAAGCCACGATAAAGGACGTTGTTAAAATGGGTAACATTTTGAGCGCAGACAAAGCAAAAGACATAGGAAAAATAATAGAAGCCGAAAGAAAACACAAAGGCTGGAAAGACGCTGAAAGACTTGCCGAAGAATTGAACACTACGCGGCAGACTGTCCGCAAATGGGAAAAAGGGGAATCAAGTCCAACGCTATATGATTTGCTGAAAATGTGTGAACTGTTTGACTGCGACTTCGGCTATCTGGTAGGGGAGTATTCCAACAAGCGCAGGGTAGACAGCGACGTATATTCCGAGCTGGGTCTTGACCAACAGGCTATTGACAGACTCAGGAATCTTCGATATGCAAGCTCACACGGTTCTCCTGTGATGTCTGAGTATGCCGAGCAGTATATCAAACTTTATTCTGCGCTTATCTCTGACCTGAGAATTGCCGGAATGATCGATATTTACCTTTCCAAGATTTCCGCTCTGAAATCCGGGGAGATGGACGAAAGTGACCGGGAGCTGTTCGCTGATTATTCCGAGGCTATACGCTTCTATGAAATGGGAGCTGCTCAAGAGATAATGCGGTTTCTCGATGATTTTATTTCCAACTATGAGATAGAGGGTGACTAAGACGGCAAGCATTAAACGTGTCAACGGTAAGAACAAGGTTTCTTTCCTTATAACAGTTTCCGCAGGAAAAGACATTAACGGAAAGCAGATAAGAAAATATATGACTTGGGTTCCTGATAAAAAGATGACCGAAAACCAACTGCAAAAAGCTGTTGAAAAGGTTGCCTATGACTTTGAAAGAAGCATTGAAAGCGGGTATCAGGTTGACAAGATAACGTTCGCCGAGTATGCCGATTATGTGCTTAAGGTCAAAGCCAAATCCGGTGCCAAGTTCAGGACGATTGAGAGATACAGAGAGCTTCTTGAAAGAATCAATATCGCTATAGGTAATATCAGGATTTCTGACATACGTCCTCAGCACCTAAATGCTCTCTATGACAATCTGTCTGAAGACGGAGTAGCGTCATTCTCGTCTAAAGCTGTCGCAAAGAAAAGCATTAGCGATCTGCTCAAAAAGAACAATCTTTCAAAGGCTAAGGTCTCCGAATTTAGCGGGCTTGCTGCGTCAACGATAGGAGCCATGTGCCAAAATAAGGCTGTAAATCTATCTACAGCGAAAAAACTCTGCGAATGTCTTGGGCTGGATTTTTCTGAATGGTTCGATGTTGAGAGCGCAGATAAAACTACGCTTTCATCAAAGACCATTTTGGAGCATCATAGGCTGATTCACACTATCCTCGCACAAGCCGAAAAGGAAATGCTCGTTCCGTACAACGCTGCCGACAAAGCTTCTCCGCCTAAAAGCTCTCGCAAGGAAGTGAACTATTTTCAGCCTGAAGACATAAGCAGAATTATGGACGCTCTGGAAACCGAGCCTATCAAATGGAGAACTATCACAGAATTGCTGATAGTTACTGGTTGCAGACGTGGCGAAATAATGGGCTTAAAATGGGATAGAGTAGACTTTGAAAACAGCATAATAAAAATTGATAGCAATTTGCTGTATATCTCAAAGAGGGGCATTTATGAAGACACCACCAAGACCGAAAGCTCAGTGCGATATGTAAAAGTGCCCGAGCATACAATGAAGCTCTTATCTGAGTATAGGGACTGGTACGATGACCTTAAACGCAATAATGGCGACAGGTGGAAGGAGACCGGATATTGTTTTACAAAGGACGACGGTACACCTATGATTCCAGACAGCATAACTGCGTGGCTCAGGAAGTTTTCAGAAAAGCACGGACTGCCACATATCAATCCTCACGCTTTTCGGCACACGATGGCGTCAATACTCATCAACAGCGGCAAAGACATCGTGTCTGTATCAAAGCGTCTCGGTCATTCAAAGACCAGCACCACCACCGATATATACGCTCATATCATAAAAGAATCCGACGCACAGTCGAGCGACATTATTTCAGATATGATTTTTAATCAAAGATCGGACAATAAAAAATAGCGTCTATGCAAAACATAGACGCTTTACTTTTTGAGGTCGTGCGGTAAAAATGCGGTAAAACCGATTTTGAGAGAGAAAAAGAAGAACCGCTTAGACTGGCAAATGCCCTATCTAAGCGGTTTTAACTTGGTTGCGGGGGAAGGACTTGAACCAACGACCTCCGGGTTATGAGCCCGACGAGCTACCAACTGCTCTACCCCGCGATATTGCGCACTCCTTGGTGCTCAATCATAATACCACAATCCGGGCGGTTTGTCAAGCCTTTTTCAAAAACTTTATTTACATTTTTTGACGTGCTGCGTAATTTGCCGAAATCCGCACATTCTCTCCAAATTCGCTGTTTATGATGATGACTTTTTTGCGCCGTCGTGCTATACTTATTCAAAAGGAGGCCGGAATATATGGATCAGATAAAGACTGGAGCGTTTATCTCATCGCTTCGCCGCGAGAGGGGGCTCACCCAGCAGCAGCTCGGGGATCTCGTCGGCGCGACCAACAAGACGATTTCGCGTTGGGAAACGGGCACCTACATGCCCCCGATAGAGGCTTTAGAGGCGCTTTCAAAGGAGTTAGGCGTAACTATAAACGAGCTCATAGCGGGCGAGAGGCTTTCGGAGCCGGAATTTCGCGAAAAAGCCGACGAAAACGTGCGGGAGGCCTGGCGGGATTCCGCCTTTACGCTCAAAGAGCGCCAGGAATACTTCAGGCGGCGCTGGCGCAGAAGATATCTGCCTGCGGTAATTGCCGGCGTTCTGCTTTATGACGCCCTTTTGGCGCTGCTTTTATTTTCCGGGCTCGTCAGGGCTGCGGTCGTCACGGCGTTTGCCATGCTTCCGGCGCCGTTCGTCGCGGCGGCGGTAAATAACGCTATGATGGCCTATGTCGAGCGCAAGACCTTTGACGTTAAAAACGAAACCGATAAGTAAAGCCGGTTCTTTCGGATTTTTCGCTTTCACCCCTTTTTTACCCGCTTTTTGTTAAAATCCTCAAAAATACTATTGAAATTTAAAAAATTATATGCTATAATCTTAATGATAGCATTTTCTGACAAAGTGCGACTATTTTTACAGGAGGATTCATCATGGGCAAATTTGTTTTGAAGCAAACCGCCACCGGCTTTAAGTTCGATCTCAAAGCCTCAAACGGCGAGGTCATCGCTGTAAGCGAGGTTTATTCCGGCGAGGCCGCCTGCCGCAACGGAATCGACAGCGTCCGCAAGTGCTGCGACGCCGACGTCGAGGATCAGACCGTCGAGGGTTACGAGACCCTCAAGCACCCGAAGTACGAGGTCTATACCGACAAGGCCGGCGAGTACAGATTCAGGCTCAAGGCTCGCAACGGCGAGATCATCGCCACCGGCGAGGGCTACAAGTCCAAGGCGAGCTGCCTCAACGGAATCGAAAGCATAAAGAAAAACGCTCCCGAGGCCGAGGTCGTCGAGGAAGCCGAGTAAGCAGAAATCAAAATGCCCGGGGTTTTCGCCTCGGGCTTTTTGCATGTTTTTGTTTTCGGGGGAGGGGAGCGCCCCTCCCGCTTTTATAAAGTATCGTCGTCGAATATATTTTGTTCACACATAGCAGCTTCACCTTTTTTGCCGAAATAAAATATATGAAAACGTGTTTTATCCGTTCACGCCATTACGTCAAAGCATGCTCGGAGGATCGCGTATGTCAAATCGCATTTTTTGGCGCTTTTTTTGCGCATGCTCGGTTCTTTGCCCATCACCTGCCGAAATGCATGAAAAGCTTTTTCCGGCAAAAGATCTTCTATTTTATCGTTTACAAGAAGATCCGAAAGCACCTCATAGGTACCTGTAGACTGAAGCATAAAATCCGGAACTCCGGATACAGAACCAAGCCAAAAGGCAAACTGAAACGGGTACCGGTCATTTATAATGGCCTGCAATTTTTCTTTGGTAATCGGCGCAAGAGCCTGCCAATTGTAATTAAACGGGCCCACAAACCCTCCGCCATATTCCGCCGGTTTTTTGAAGGTAATATATTCATTGACATTGCGCATGAGCTCATATCCATGCTTTGCCGCTTTTTTTGCCGTTTTCAAATTTTCCTCGGTTCTCCAGCTTTGAGTTGCGGCAAGCAGTGAAATATGATTTGCGCCCGGGAATTTGGCGTTGGGCTTATAATATCGCTGATTCTTTCCTGAAATTGAAAAATCATCAACCGAATGATAACACAATACAGAAGAAAGATGCTCAAAAGAAAGAGTTATCTGTTCGGCAATTACCGGATAATCCTCGGGATATTTAACCCATGATAAAATCTGTGCCGTGATCGCATTGTTTCCGCCTCGTCCTCCTGCGTCCAATGCCTCGCCGCCGTGGAACCAATTTTTATGCTGCGACGCGATCTCAGGCATCACAAGCGCATGGATCGCCTTTTGCACCGCCGGATTCTCCTTTTCCACACCGGCGTTCAACAGTGAACCCAGCAGCCCATCCATGCCGTCGTTACCGTGCAGTTCATGACCAAACCAACCGTCGTCACATTGCGAAGCAAGAATTTTTTTCACGTTATCCTGACTTAAAATTTCCTCTTGAAGTGCAAGCATGGCAGGTGTATCTTTGGGAGTTTTCAGCAAATCTCTCTGCACGAGATAGCGTATGCTTGCACATGCGTTCTCAAGAAGGAAGTTAATTGAATTCTCAAGAATCCTTTTCATGTTTTGCCTCCGTTCTTATCCGAAATTATCGTATCAATTTTAAGTTTATAATTTAATTTTAATTCAACGCGGCGCTGCAGTCAATATGATTTTCTGTCAGCTGACGCAACATAATCTGCAAACTCGGGCAGCGCGAGGCGCAAATTATAATACCGCAAAACAAAAAATATCGCCTCGCGGGCGATATTTTAAGGTGTATTTTACTGTAACGGGCAGCCCGCGCCGGTGGCGGCCAGCCTGCGGAATTCGGTGGGCGTGAGGCCGGTTTTAAGCTTGAACTGCCTCATAAAGCTGTAGCAGCAGTTGTAGCCGCATTTTTCCGCAACCTCGCTCACCAGCATTTTCGAGGACAAAAGCAGCTTTTTGGCGTAGATGATCCTCGAATTTATAATGTCGTTGATAACGCTTGTGCCGAAGGCTTTTTTGTAGATATGTTCGAGCCCCGAAACGCTCACGCCGAGCTCCTCGGCCAAAGCCGCGACCGCCGGCAGGGTGCCCGGCTCGCGGTATATTCTTGAGCGAAGGCTCGCAAGGTTTGTCCTGCGGTCTGAAGCGGGGCTCGCCTCGTGGCGCGGGTGCTTAAGCACTCCCCGGGAGATCCTCTTTAAAAGAATGTCGGTATACGCCCCGACTATCTCGTCGTGGTAAAGGTCTGAGCTGTAGTATTCAACGGTTATCTCGTAAATTATCGACGACAGCTCGTCGAACGCCCCGAGATATATCGGCGAGTTTATCTCTATGCCCATGTTTTTAAGATCGTTCAAGTCGTCGTCCGAAATATTGAAGTAACACCAGTCGTCGGTATATTCTCCGCCGGCGGCGCCGTAACGGCAGGGTATGCGCGGATCGAGCACGAACACCGTGCCCGGCTTTACGTCATAATTAACGCCGTCAATCTCCATAAACGCCGGCGTTTTCATCAAAAGGAAAAGCCATGCTCCCGGCCCGCCGGGGCAGTCAAGGATAAAATTATCTCCGTGCGAATGGTTGTAACCTATAGAACCTATACTGATCATGCGGGGTGCTCCTTGTTACAGATGTTGCAGAAAATGTCACCTTAAGTATAACATATATTTTCAGAAAAATCAACGGTTATCCGACAATTTCCGCAAAGCTTCCGCCGCTTTTTGCCTTTTTTACGACGATCTGCCTGTCGATCCGCTGCCTCAGCTCGTTTACATGTGAGATTATCCCGACGATTTTGCTTCCGTCGCATAGCGAGCAGAGCGCGTTGACCGCCTGGCTCAGGGTCTCCTCGTCGAGCGAGCCGAAGCCCTCGTCCACGAACATGCTTTCAAGGCGGATTCCTCCCGCCGAGGCCTGGATCTCCTCAGAAAGCCCGAGCGCCAGGGCGAGCGAGGCTATAAAGGTCTCGCCGCCCGAAAGGCTTTTAACGCTTCTTTCGGTGCCGTTGTAGTGATCTATAACGTCAAGCTCGAGGCCGCTGCGGCTTCTAAGGTTAAAGGGCGTTTCGCGGCGCTTGAAGTCGAATTTTCCGCCCGACATTCTCATAAGGTGAATGTTCGCCCGCCGAAGAATCCTGTCGAAAAAGCTCATCTGAACATAGCTTTCCAGCCCGATCCTCTCCTTGCCGGCAAGGCTGCCGTTTGCGGTGTCGCAGAGCGATTTTAAGGAAGACCACTTTTTGTCGAGATCCTTAAGCTCCTCCGCCTTTTCGGATATTCCCGAGGCGGCGGCGCGGTTTGCCGCCGTTCTTGCGGCAACCTCCTTTTCCTCCTCCCTTATTCTTTTCAGGGATTCCTCGGTTTTTTGTCTCTCGGCGAGGGTCTTTTCCGCGCTTTCGGGATCCCACCCCTCGAGCATCTTTGAAAGCTCCTCTTTGCGCGCGGTCAGGGCGTCGGCCTCCCGCCTTAGCGAAAGGTGCGCCTTTTCGGCCCCGTCGAGGCCCGCCTTAAGCGAGGCGCGCCTTTTTTCAAGGGCGTCGATTTCCCGGCTCGCCTCCTCAAGGCTTTTGAATTTAAGGGATCCTCCCAGCTTTTCGGCGCTTTTGCGGGAGGCCTCGCAGGCGGCGCGGGCGGCGGCAAGGTCGCCGGAAATTTTCATAAGCGATGCCGTCAGCGCCTCGGCGCTGTCGACGGCGGCCTTTATCAGCCCGTCGATCTCGCCCCGGCGGCGGATTTTTTTGTCCTCCTCCGAAATTTTATCGGAAATTTCCTCCGATTTTTTGCTCATCTCAAAAATCTTACCGTCTATCGGCTCACGCGAATCCCCGAGGGCTATCCCCGGCAGAATTTTTTCGAGCTCCGCGCTCAGCCGCTCGGTCTCGGGGTTAATCGCCCCCAAAAGCTTATGGGCGTCGTTGCTTTTTTCGGAGGCCAAAGCCATCTGCCTCTTTGCAGCCGCCTCGGCGCGGTTTACCTCGGCCTCGGTCGGCGCGCCGAAGGTCTTTACCGCCTTTTTCGGGTGCACCGTCGAGCCGCACACCGGGCAGGGCTCCCCCTCGGAAAGCTCCTCCGCCATGATCCCCGCCTGCTCGTCGTTGAATCTTCTTCTCAGCGAGACCGCGGCGGCCTCTAACTCCTCAAACCTCTGCGCCTCGCGGGTATATTCCGCCTTTTTTGCGCGGTAGCTCTCGCACAGGGCTTTCAGCGCGGCGATGTCGCTTTTCAGCTTTTTAAGGTCTTCTATCCCGCCGTCAAGCTCCTTCTTTTCGGCGATGAGCTCCTGGCGGTGTTCGCCGGCGTTTTCAAGCGAGGCCTTTTCCCTTTCAAGCTTTTCCGATTGCTCCTGCGCGGCCTTAAGGCTCGCTTTTGTCTTAGTCTCGCTGTTTATCAGCGAGGATATTTTTTCGCCAAGCTCTTTGGCGCGCTTTGTTTCGGCGTCAAGCTCGGAATATTTCGGCAGCTCGGCCCGCACCTCCTCGGCGGATTTTATCAGCTCGGGCTCTCTTTCCGAAAACTCCTTTTTGCGCTCCGAATATACGTTCGAAGCCCTTTCAAGGTCGGGCTCAATGGCCTTAAGCTTAATGATAGCCTCGTCGCGGGCGGTCTTGGCGTTCTGTTTTTCTCTGTCCTTCGCGATTATTTCGGTGAGCATCGTCTTTTGCTTTTCAAGCTCCTCGGCGCCCGAAAGAAGCCGCTTTTCAAGATCTCTGTCCTCGGCGATTACCGCGTTCAGCGTCTCCAACGTCTGTTCGGTAAGCATTTCGCCGGCCTTTATCTTTGCAACGTCGCCGCAGTAAACGCTCTCCTGCGAGCATACCGCCCCCATCGCATACTGCCTGACGCTTTCGGCGGCGCTGTCGCGGCGCTTGTCAAGCTCGCTAAGCTCGTCTTTCAGGCAGTCTTCAAGGCGGCAGAAGCGGTCGGTCTTGAATATCGAGCGAAAGATCTCCTGCCGCTCGGCGGTGCCCGCCGTCAGCAGCCTCATGAATTCCCCCTGCGCGAGCATGGATATGCTTGAAAACTGCCGCCTGTCCAGCCCGATGATATCTCTTATCGCCCGGTCGACTTCGTTTTTTTTGAATATCTTTCTCCCGTCGGGGTAATCAAGCTCGACGTCGGCGCGCTCAACGGTGGTTCCCTCGCCGTTTTTCTTTTTTCTCTCATATTCGGGGTTACGCTTTACGCGGTATTTCTTCTGCGCGTATTCAAATATAAGCTCCACCTCGGTGGGCTCGTCCGACGCGTATTTTGAGCGCAGCATAGATACCTCACGGCCGTCGCCGCTCGGTTCGCCGTAAAGGGCAAAGGTTATCGCGTCGAAAATGGTGGTCTTGCCGGCGCCGGTGTCCCCGGTGATGAGGTAAATGCCGCTGCGGCCCAGCTTTTCAAAGTCAATCTCTGTCCGTCCGGCATACGGCCCGAACGCGGAAAGGGTAAGTTTCAGCGGTCTCATTTATTCCTCCCAGATTTTCTGTATCAGCTCCGCAACGAGCTTCGCCTGCCCGTCGCTCATCGGCCTCAAGTTCTGCTTCTCGTAAAATTCGGCGAATATCTCATAGGGCGATTTTTCCCTTTCGCCCGCCCCGCCCGAAATGTCGGTATAGCCTCTTGTGCGGGCGTTGTCATAGTCGAGCTTCATAATGTTCGGGTAGACGGTTCTTAAGCGCTCAAGCGCGTTCGGCTGATCCTCCTCGTCGGTTAGGGTGATATGTAAATAGTCGTCCGCCGCGGTGTTCTCGTAATTCGTTCTCAGCGTCAGCTCTCCGTATTTTCCCCTGATCTCCCTTAAATCGTGCCTCGGCCTTAAAGGCAGAGTTTTCACCTCAATCTCTCCCTTGCCGGCGATGTTCACAATGGTGACGGATTTATCCTGCAAGGCCTCCGAAAAGGAATATTTCAGCGGCGAGCCGCAATAGCGTATCCTGTTTTTGACGATGTCCTGCGGGCGGTGCAGATGTCCGAGCGCGGTGTAATCAAACGCCTCAAAAACATCGGCGTCGACGTTTTCGCTTCCGCCCACCGAAAGAGCCTCCTCGGAATCGGAGCGGCTCGCCCCGGTGACAAACTGATGGGTGACGAGAACATTTCTTTCGGCGGGATCTATCCCGAGCGCCTTGACCGCGCGGCTCACGGCGGAGTTGTAGTCTTTGATGTCATCGTCGCCGAAGACGGACCTAATTTGCGCCGGGCGGATAAAGGGCAGAAGATAAAAGTTCACGGCGCCGAAGCTGTCTTCAAGCCTGACTGGCGCGATATCGGGGCCGTACACCGGCGAAATATAGATCCCGCTTTTTTGCATGAGCCCGCTGCCGAACGCCACCCGCTCGGCGGAATCGTGATTGCCGCTTATCGCCAGAACCGAAATGTTTCGCTTTGCGAGGGCGTTTAAAAACCAATCGAAAAGCGTGACCGCCTCGGCCGGCGGCAGCGGCTTGTCGTAAATGTCCCCGGCGATGACAACGGCTTTCGGCCGCTCAACGTCGGCAATCTTAATAATCTGCTTGAGGATATATTCCTGATCCTCCGTCATCGAAAATTCGTTCACGCGCTTTCCGAGATGAAGGTCTGAAAGATGTATAAATTTCATGGCGCCCTCCTTTGATATTTCAATTATATCCCAATCCCTTGGCGATGTCAACAAGGGGACGCAGATGTGATGTGGCCGAAACGGCCACATCAGAAAACAGAAATTAGATGTCAGAGGTCAGAATTTCGAGGTGTCGCCTTTGGCGACATAGTGTGCCAAAAATCGCCGATGTTACAAAATCGGGCGGAAATGTTACGGAAGCGGTATTGACCCCCGCGTCCGGGGGGCTTATAATTAAAACCGTCCCGCAGGGGAAATATCAAAAAAGGAGTGTCAAATATGTTCAACGAAAATCTGTCTTCTTTAAGACGTAAAAGCGGGCTCACGCAGGAGGCGCTCGCCGAGCGGCTGGGAGTGTCGCGGCAGGCGGTAGCCCGGTGGGAGGCGGGGGAGACCTCGCCCGACGTAAATGTCCTGCAAAAGCTCTGCGAACTTTTCGGCGTCTCGGCGGACGGTATCCTTTCGGGCGATTCCGAAGCGGCCGCCTTCGAGCCCTCGGTTTTTAAGCTTCCGGCCGAAGCCGAGGAGACCGCCGCTGTTCCCGAGGAGCCTGACCAAAAGGCGAAGCGGCGCGGCAGGGCGCTTGCCGTCGCAGCGGCGGCGCTCGCGCTTCTCACGGTTGCTTCAAACGGCGCGATGATCTGCCTTACGCTTTCTCAAAATCGCAACGCGGGCGGTGTCGCGCCTACCTCCGAATCCGGCGGGGAAAATCCTCTTCGCTCGCTCAGCTTTACTCAAAACGGAACTACGCATACCTCGGACGTCGGCGGGGCCGTCGGGCAGTTAGAATTCTGGGACGCCGAAAGCTACCGCGAATGGATCGAAAAGGAGATCGAGCATTTTCAGTCTCTGGCCGACAGGGGAGAGGAGTGGAAATGGACGGCCGAAAGCGGCGAAGAAAAGCGGATCTGGACGCAGGATACCGTCGACAGGATCAAAAAGAGCATGCAGGAGCAGCTTGAAGCCATAGAGGCGGGCGATCTTTATGTAAAGGATTATTCCGTCGGGTGGGTGGACGAGAACGGCGAGTACTTCGTTATCGAGGAGGACGATTCGGTCGCGCACGGGGGCGAAGGTTATTCGGAGACCTACGTTTTCACTGCCACCGACGCAGTCGTTACCACGGCAGACGGCTTTGAAGATGAGAGCGAGCTTGTAAAAATGTTTGAGCCGCTCAAAAAATTCGGCCTTGAGTTTAAGGAGGAGGACGGCGGCAGGAATCTTTATTACAACGGCCGAGCGGTCGGCAAATTCATCGACGTAAAGCCGGACGGCGGCGTATTCGTCTTTGATTCCGACGGCGGCGGAGATCTCATTCTCAGAACGGTCTACGACGAAAACGGCCGCCTTACGGGCGTAAAATAACATTAGCGGGGAAGGCCTTTTTCGGCTTTCCCCGCCGCAATTCGCCTCCTTGCGAATTATTGCCGGTTGACACAAACCCGTAAATGTATTATAATATTCTCACCGAAAGACCCGGCAAATTAAAAGGAGGCAGCAAAAATGACACAGAATCAACCCTCATGGCTCGACGACGCCGTTTTTTACGAAATTTACCCGCAGTCCTTTATGGACACCAACGCCGACGGCATCGGCGACTTTTCGGGCATAATCTCAAAGCTCGACTACATAAAAGACCTCGGCTGCAACGCAATCTGGTTAAATCCCTGTTTTAAATCGCCCTTCGGCGACGCCGGCTACGACGTCTCGGACTATTACACCGCGGCTCCCCGCTACGGCACCAACGAGGATTTAAAGCGCCTCTTTAAAGAGGTTCACCGCCGGGGAATGCACATCATTTTGGATCTTGTCCCGGGGCACACCTCGGTGGAGCACAAATGGTTCCGCGAATCCATGAAGGCCGAGAGAAACGAATTCACCGACCGCTATGTCTGGACGGATTCCGTTTGGGAGGAGCCCGCCGGCATGGGCAGCCTCCGCGGGATTTCCGACCGCGACGGAAGCTGCGCCGTAAACTTCTTTTCTCATCAGCCCGCCCTGAACTACGGATTTTATAAGCCCGACCGCCCCTGGCAGCAGCCCGTCGACGCCCCCGGGCCTATGGCCACGCGCCGCGAGCTAAAAAACATAATGCGCTTCTGGCTTAAAATGGGCTGCGACGGTTTTCGCGTCGACATGGCGGGCTCGCTCGTCAAGCACGACCCCGAGAGCCGCGGCACCATCTCGCTCTGGCAGGATATAAGATCGTTTTTGGACGCGGAATTTCCGCAGGCCGCGATGATCTCGGAGTGGGGTGAGCCGGATAAGTCGCTCGAGGGCGGCTTCCACATGGACTTTTTATTGCACTTCGGCCCCTCCCATTATAACGATCTCTTCCGCTGCGCCGAGCCCTATTTCTCCGAAAGGGCAAAGGGCGACGCAAGCGAATTCGTCCGCAAATACTCGGAAAGCCGTAAAAAGGCGGGCGAAAAGGGGCTTATATGCATACCCTCCGGCAACCACGACATGGACAGGCTTTCCCGCTCGGTAAAAGGAGACTGCCTCAAGGTGGCGTTCGCGTTCCTGCTCTCGATGCCCGGCGCGCCGTTCATATATTACGGCGACGAGATCGGCCTAAGATACGTTGAAAACCTCGTTTCCGTCGAGGGAGGCTACGCCCGCACCGGCTCCCGCTCGCCAATGCAGTGGGACGGCACGGTGAACGCAGGTTTCAGCTCGGCGCCCTCCGAAAAGCTCTATATCCCCATTGATCCCTCGCCCGACCGCCCGACCGTCGAGGCACAGGCCGCCGACCCCGGTTCCCTATACGCCGAGGTAAAGCGGCTTACCGCCCTGCGGCACGCCTGCCCCGCACTTCAGAGCAGGGGAGAGATAGAATTCATATACGCCGAGAAAAATTCCTATCCGCTTGCATATGTGAGATCCTCGGGCTCTCAGAAGATCCTCGTTGTGATAAATCCCGCCGGGCATGAAGCCGCCTTTGAATGCGGCCTCGTCGTCAAAAACACGATTTATTCCTTCGGCGGCGAGATTCGCTCCGAGAGGGGAAGGATAACCGCGCCGCCCTGCTCGGCCGGGTTCTACGAAATAAATTAAGACATCAAAAAACAGGTCTGCCTTATAAAAGCAGACCCGTTTTTGTTTTTCGGGAGTTATCAGTTCGCGGCGGTGACGGAGGTGATGTGGGTGTTCACGCCCTCATACCAGTAGAGGAAGCCCTCGATGTCTACGACGTCGCCGGCCTTGAGCTCTCCGACAGCCTTATAGACGTCGGTGTCGGTGCCGGTGAGGTAAACCTCTACGCAGAAGTTGTAGCTCTGTCCGTTAAGACCGACGGTGACATAGATGTCGTCGCCGGGCTCGTCGTTCTTGTAGGAAACGGCCTCAACGGTGAGACCCTTGAAGGAAACGAACTCGTTCTGATGCTTGATGAGATCGTCGGTGCCGAGAAGCGAGGTGGCGTCAAAGGCCTCTGCGACCCAAGTGTCGCCCTCGATGATCTCGAAGGTGGCGTCGGTGATCTCAACTTCGCCCGACCATTCCGACTTGTAGCCGGTGACCTTAATCTTAGTGCCGGGGGTGAGCTTTGCGTAGTCCTCTTCAGAGCAGGCCATTTCGTAGAGGAAGTAGGCTCCGTCCTTGTCCTGGGTGTAAACGGTGGCCTTGTTGTCCCACCAGGACTGCTTTGCCTGAACGTAAGCCTCGACTGTCACCTGGGTGTCGACCGCGGCGGCCGCGTATTCCTCATAGGTCATAACTCCCTCGGAGGCGGCGTCCGCGTTGGCGTCATCGCCGTTCTCGGCGGGCTCGTTCACGCTGTTGCCATCGTCGCCGTTGTTTGCGGGCTCATCGTTTGTGTCGCCGCAGGCGGCGAGGGTGAGCATAAGAACAGCGGCAAGGATAAGCGCTAAAAATTTCTTCATTGGTATAATCTCCTTTCAGTATCCTATGATACAAAAACATTATACTCATTTTTATTCCCATGTCAAGAGTTATGCCGAAATTATTTGGCCTTGAGCTTCTTTTTTATCTTTGGCGCCAAAAACGACAGCGCAATAAGCGCCCACGCCGCTATCAGCGATGCTATAAGCGCCTTTGCGGTGCCGGGCAGCTCTCCCAAATCCTTTTTGCCCAGAGAATCCCCCCCGAGGCTGTCGAGGTGGTATAAAGACGTTATGTCGCCGTAGAGCTTGTCGTAATAGGCGTCGTCGACGGTCTCGTGCCGGCGCACCGATTTCGTCACGTTTTCTATCATCTGCCCGGCGGCCGAGCGCAGCGAAGCCGAGCCGTTGAATACCGGCGTAACAAAGGTCTCCCCGACGTGATCAATAAGCAGCTTTGCGGCTTTTATCTTAATGTCGTAGTGCTCGTCGTTGTCCTCTCCGATGCGGGAAAGGTAGTCTGTATATTCCGCCGAGCCCTGTGCCTTAGAGGTGACGGGAACGTACCCTTCGGTTTCGGAATAGGCGGCCTGCACGCCGTTTGTCAGAAGAAACTGCGCGAACAGCCAGGAGGCCAGTACCTCCTGCGGATCCTCCTTGTTGAATATGCATACCGACGGCCCCTGCGATATCATCTTCGGGTTATCGGGGTCGAACTGCGGAACCGGCAGCACCTCGGTCTCGAATTCCACCTTGCTCGATTCGTGAATATCCGAAAGCGGCGCGTGCGAGCCCATCCAGGTGGCGCCTGCGGTGGAATCAACCGCGAAGATGCACTGTCCGGCGTTTAAAAAGTTTCCGGGGTAGCTCGATATCTTAAAGGTTGAAAACGCGCCGGTCTCGCCGTGCTTTGCAATTGTTTTTAAAAGCTCCTTTACGGTGTCGTTGAAGATAAGTATATTTCCGTCGCTGTCCGAATACCCCGCATCCTTTTGCCTGAGCATCTGTATCATCATGTTGTCGGTCGACTTATATATAAAGGGTATCAGCACGTTCTGGCCGTTTATCGCAAATGTCCCGTCGGCATTCTTTTTCATCGCCGCCTCGGACACTTCCCAAATAAAGTCCCAGGTCAGCGTCTCGGGCAGGGTATATCCCAGCGCCTCCACCATAGTTTTATTGACATAGCACGCCTCCGTCGAGCGCATAAAGGGTATGGCGTAGTGAATGCCGCCGAGGGAGCATTCCTCCAAAAACTGCGGGATTATCTCGTCCTTGCGGGGGGAGTCGAACTTAAGCGCGCTTCCGCCGAGGCCGTATTTTTCGTCGTCAAAAAGCCCGTCGAGGGGCACCACCACGTTTTTGCCGGTGTTGTATGTCGCGATGTGGTCGGGATAGGTTATGCATACGTTCGGCGTCGTGTTTGTCGAGATGTTCGTTATGACGTCGTTATAAATGCGGTTGTAGTCGTTATAGGGCCGCAGGTTTACGGTGATGTTCGGGTAAAGCTTTTCAAAGTCGGCGATTGCCTGCTGATATATCTGCGCCTGCACCTTGTTGGAATCGTTTTTCGCCCAGAAGGTTATCTCGTAATTTTTCGATTCGTCAAATTCCTCGGGTATCTCGAATTCCTTAAGCCCCTGCGAGCCGTGGCAGCCGGTGAGAGACATAGAAATCGCTATAGCCGTGGCGGCGGCGAGGCATCTTTTTAATATGCTCATTATCCCTTGGTGCCCCCTCTCGCGACGCCCTCCATTATCTTGCGCCTGAAGACGAGGAACAAAACGATGAGCGGCGCGGATATCACAACAACGGCGGCCATCATCGCGGGGATATTTTCCCGGCCAAAGCCGTTTTCCCTGATCTCCTGAATGCCGTTCGAAACGAGGTAATAGTTGGGGTCGTCGGTGACGAGCCTCGGCCAGACATATGAATTCCAGCACTCTATAACCTTTAAAATCGTTATGGTGATTATCGTCGGCCGGCAGATGGGTATCATCACCTTAAAGAGATATTTAAGGTCGCGGGTGCCGTCTACCTTTGCGGCGTAATAAAGCTCGTCGGGTATCTGCGAGAAGTTTTCCTTCAGAAGATAAATATAGAACACCGACGTCACCGAGGGCAGGATCAGTCCGGTAAAGGTGTTTCGCAGATCGAGGTTTGTAATAGTCGTGTAGTTGGTTATCACAACAAGCTCGTAGGGTATCATCATCAGCGACAGAAACAGCGTGAAAACGGCGTCTCTGCCCTTAAAGCGAAGCCGCGAAAACGCAAACGCCGCCGGAACCGTGACAATAAGCATAAGCGCCGTGGTCAGCACGGTGAATATCACGGTGTTGATGAAATATCTCCCCAAGGGAACGGCCGTAAAGGCCGAGGAATAGTTTTCAAGCGTGGGCGAAAGGGTGAAAAACTTCGGAATATGCTCGGAATTATACGAGGCATAGCTTTTCACCGAGGTGAGCACCATCCAGTAAAACGGGAAAAGCACAATTATCACCCAGAATGTCAGGATAATATATGTCAGCGTGCTGCGGACGGTTTTTTTGGTCTTCGCAGCCCTTTCCGACCTTATGATGTCGCGGTTCATAAATCTCTCCCCCTGATTTTTTGGCGGTCATCTGCCATAGTAGACATGTTTTTTGCTTATAAGAAGATTTATGCAGGTTATCGTCAGCACTATGGCGAACAGAACAATTGCCGCCGCCGAAGCGTAGGAGGGATATCCTCCGCTGTCGCCGTAGAGCATGTCGTAGACGTAGCCGACTATTGTGTTCATCTCGGCGGCGTTTAGGTTTGTCCCGAAAAGCGCCACCACGTCGCTGTAGGCCTTGAACGCCCCTATAAAGCCGGTGATTATAAGATAAAACAGCATCGGCGAAATCATCGGCAGGGTTATCTTTCTGAATATCCGAAAAGGCCGGGTGCCGTCTATTCTTGCGGCGTTATAGTAATCCTCGCTCACCGAGGCCAAGGCGCTCGTCAGAATGAGAATCTTAAAGGGCAGCACCACCCACACCGTATAGAAGCATAAGACAAACATCTTAGCCCAGTACGGCCCGGTGATGAAGTCAACCGGCGTTATACCGAACAGCCCGAGGACAAGGTTCACAAGGCCGTCGGTATAGGCGGTCTTCTGAAAGAGTATCATGAATACCAGCCCGACCGCCAATGTGTTCGTGACATATGGCAGAAAGAACACGGTCTGATAAAGCTCCCTCAGGGCTTTTATAGATGACAGCCCGTAGGATATCCCGAGCGCTATAAGCGTTGAAAGCGGCACGGTGACTATAACGAGGATAAACGTGTTTCTGACCGCCTGCAAAAAGTAAGGGTCGTGAAGAATATAGGAGTAGTTATACAGGCCGGTGCCGAAGAATGTCTGCGACGCCGAGTTATAGCCCTCTTCGAAGGAATATACGAAGACGTCTATCAGCGGGTATACCAAAAACGCCCCCAAAAACAGTATCGCCGGCAGCAGGTAGAGCCAGCCCTTTGCGCTTTTTGATTCCATATCAGTGCTCCTTTCACTCCGTCTCAAAGCGAAGGCGCTCTTCGGTATTTTTATCGAAGATAAATACCTTTTTCGGCTTCAAGGAGAATCTCACCGTTTTTTGCGAGCGGTCGACCCTGTTCTCCGAGCTTATTATTGAGCGCACCGTCGGCTTTACGGCGTTCGGGTTTTCGGAGACGACGCTTATATCGCGGCCCATCACCTCTACGCTGCCGAAGCCGCATTCAAGCGGGCCGTTTTCGTCGAGAACGAAACCCTCCGGGCGGATCGCCGCCCACACCTCTTTGTCGGGGATATTCTTTATCCCGAGGACGTCATTATCTCCGATGTAAAGCCTGCCGCCCCGAACGCTCGCCGAAAATACGTTTATCGGCGGGGTGCCGAGGAAGTTTGCGACAAAGAGATTCGCCGGGTCGTCGTATACCTCCTGAGGGCCGCCTATCTGCTGAGTGACGCCTTCGCGCATGACTATAATTCTGTCCGAAATGCTCATCGCCTCGTCCTGGTCGTGGGTGACGAACACCGTGGTTATGCCGGTCTCCCGCTGGATCCTCTTTATCTCCTCGCGGGTCTGAAGCCTTAAGCGCGCGTCAAGGTTGGAAAGCGGCTCATCCAAAAGCAGAACCCGGGGCATCTTGACAAGCGCCCTCGCGATAGCGACGCGCTGCTGCTGCCCGCCCGAAAGCTCGCCCGGTTTTCTGTCCATAAGCTCGTCTATCTGAACAAGCTTCGCGATTTCGTGCGCCTTTTGTTTCATCTCGGATTTCGTCATTTTCTCCTTGCCCCTCAGGTTTCCGAGCGGGAAGATAATGTTGTCCATCACGCTAAGATGCGGGTAAAGCGCGTAGTTTTGAAAGACGAGTCCGACACCGCGGTTTTCGGGCGGAAGATCGGTTACGTCGTCGTCGCCGAAGAAAATTTTTCCGTCCGTCGGCTTTTGCAGGCCGCTTATCAGGTTGAGAGTGGTGCTCTTTCCGCAGCCCGAGGGCCCGAGCAGCGCAATAAGCTCGCCGTCGGGAATTTCAAAGTTCAAATCGCTCACCGCAACCGTCTCGTGCGAGCCGCGGCCCCTTCCCGGAAAGATTTTTGTCAGATTCTGCAAGACAACCTTCATATGTTCACGTCCTTATAGAAGATAGAGGTTAGATGATAGATGATAGATTTATAGCTGTGATTATAGCATATATCCGGTTAAATTGCAAGTACTGCGAGGCAAACCCCTGCGGGGGTTTTCCCCGCGCCCTTTTCCGGGCTGCAAGGCGCCGTATGCGCCTTGCCGGGGAGACCCCCGGCGAGGGTCTCCCCGCGAAAAAACTGTCCACCGGACAGTTTTTTCTCCCCGTCCTGCGCTTCGCTTCGCATTATCCGGAGTACGCCTGCTCGGCGTCCTCCGGGGAGATTCCGCGATTGCGATCGCGGCTCGTGGGCGCTGCCCCCGAGACCCCTGCGGCCTTTTGAAAAAGGCCGGCGAAAACTTTTTTGGTTGGCAAAAAATTAAATTAAAAAATTTTTATTTATCCCTTGACAATTTCAGGCAGTTGTGTTATAATGCCCCTGTGATTAAAATACATCGGAAACGAGGTGACTGATAATGAAAGTGAATAAGCGGCCGCCGCTCTGCGTTATCGGTCATCTTTTAAGATGGCTCTGATCTGCATATTCCGTTAAGGCCGCACGCTTAAAGCGTGCTTTTTTGTTATATCCGCCGCCCGCCTCACTTTCTTTGATCCGATCAGCATTAGGGAAAGCGAGGTATTTTTATGCAAAAATTTACAGGGAGGAATGAATCATGCAAAGACTTTTATATATGTTAGACCGTCTTTCCGATAAAGCGGAAGACATTCAGGAGGTCGTCGACGGGACATATGTGATTCCCCGACGCTCTAAAGCCAATCCGACCGACAAGGACGAGGTGGAGTACGACCCCACCTACTGGCTCGACGGCGGCTGCTTTTTGCAGATAACCGAGACGAACGAGCTCAGAAAGGACAGACCCACCGTCCTGCTCGGCATTCCCGCTGAAAGGCTGGGAATTGAATTCCATAAACGAAATGAGGTTGATAATTTGAAGAGATTGAAAAATATTTTATTAAAGATGAATCCAGCCACCGAAAAATTCGACGACCTTTACACCGGGCCGTACACCGTGCCGGCGCTCAGCGAGGACAACCCCTCGGAGTTTTCAAGATCCGGCAATTCCCCGATATACTGGCGCGAGGGGGTATCCTATGAATTTGAGGTGACAAACAAGCTTATGCGCGACCGCCCCACCCTTACCGTCGGCATACCCGCGGAAGACCTCGGCATATCCGCCGACGACTATGTAGTCGCCGACTACTGCTTGCGGCAGTTAAAGCCCTATCTTGACAGCCTTAACGACGAGCTTTACAACCGCTCCCGCCCCGTCGAGGAAAACGGCTGGTACTTTTACTGCGAGCCCACCGGCGAGGTGCTGATAAGAAATTCCGCCTACTTTGCCGAAAGGCTCCCTCGGGACTACGACTACGGCTCGGGGCTTAACATCTACCCCTGGGTGGGCCGCGATGTCCCGCCGAAGCTCTATTTATGCCTGATGATCCAGGTGCAGCTTCCCTATCACAAGATGAAAAAGACGGTGAGAATGCTCACGCAGGATCTTCCCAAGGCGCTGGACGCCTATATCCGCAATTTCGACCGCAGCGGCCTTAAAAAAGTTGCAGAGCTTTCAAAAACCCAGCGGGGGATAAGGCAGTGGCTCTCGGAAAGCGGCTACTGCGCCTTTATCGCCAACGGTTCGGTGCTTCCGCGCTCCAAAGGAACCGATCTTCCGATGACCGGCGCGGTGCCCTTCAAATCCCCCGAGGGGGACGAGATAGAGATCTGCGGCGTTCGGGGAATGGGCATTAAAAGGGGAGTTACCGTAATCACCGGCGGGGGATATTCCGGCAAATCCACCCTTATCGACGCCATCTCCGCCGGAATATATGACCACTCCCTCGGCGACGGCAGAGAGCTGTGCATAACCGACAGGAGCGCCGTCACCGTCTCCGCTGAGGACGGCAGGTGCGTCAGGCATGTGAACATTTCGCCGTTCATAAAGAGAATAGGCTCCGTCGACACCGCCGATTTTTCCACCGACATGGCCTCCGGCTCCACCTCGCAGGCGGCGAACATAATGGAGGCCATCGAAGGCGGCAGCAGGCTTTTGCTCATAGACGAGGACAGAAGCGCCACCAACTTCATGATCCGCGACGCCGTCATGCGCGAGCTCATAGAAAACGAGCCTATAATCCCTTTTACCGAAAGGGTGAGGGAGCTTTCCTCTATGGGCGTTTCCACGGTTCTCGTAATAGGCGGCAGCGCCGAATACCTCTCCGCGGCGGATAAGATCTACATGATGAACAACTACCTGCCCGAAGACGTCACCGAGGATTCGGTAAAGATATGCCGCGAAAAGGGGCTGTCGCTCTACGAATGCCCCGAAAAGGCGGACTGGTCGCAGTCTCACGTTCTAATGTCCCGCGGATTTGATTCACACCCCTACGGCTTCGGCTCCGAGAGGCTTTCGGTTTTGGATTTGGGCATAATGATGATAGGCGCCGAGGATATCGACCTTCGCGGCCTCCACGACATTGTCTCGCCCCGGCAGCTCCACGGCCTCGGGTTCATTTTAAGAACGATAATGTCGGAAAACTCCGCCGAATCCATCTTCGGGCAGGGCGGCGAGATCGATCTTGACTTAAAAATCGCCGACGTCTACGGCCGCATCGCCGAAAAGGGCCTCGACTGCGTATATTCATCTACTTTTACCGGCGTAGAGAGATTCTTCGACCTTCCCCGCCCCGAGGAGGTAAAGGCGGCGGTTTACAGAATGAGAAAGACCGACGTCAGGCAAAGGGGGAGTGTCCATTCCGCACGCATTATCAGAAATATTTAGATGCGTCGCCGCAGGCGACACCTTAAACTCTATCTTCTAATTTCTAACTTCTATCTTCTTGATGTGGCCTTTTAGGCCACATCAGGCAAAGGCCCCGCGCATAATAACAAAACAGCCTCCCCCTGCCTAAGCAAGCAGGGGGAGGCTTCAAAAACGCGGAGGCGTAATGTAAGATTGCTTTTTTACGTCAGAATTTCGGGAGCTCGTCGCGGGTGATGATTACCTCGCTGTCGTAAACCTTTTTCATCATATCGAGAGAGGTGTAGGCGTCGGAGAGCTCCGGCGTGCCGTTCTTGACGATATAGTCCCAGTTCCACACGGCGAACCAAAGCCAGTAGGCGTTGTCTCTGACAATAAGGTCGGGATCCGGCATCGTCGCGCATTCGCTCATCGTCACCATTTTGCTGCCCTCAGTCCAGTCGTGCATGTCGCTGATGACGGCAGGGGAGACGCCATAGTCGTGCGCCGCGCCGTATATGTCTGTGGCGGCTATGTCGCAGTATTCGTCGCCGGGGTACCAGTCCTCGCTTTGGGCGTTCCACACCCAGATGAGGTTGTCGAGCTCGTGGTAGTCGGTCATGCGCTCATACATAAGCCGCCAGAGCCACTTGTAAGGCTCCGAGCCGGAGGCCCCCCACCAGAACCAGCCGCCCGAGGCCTCGTGCAGCGGCCTCCAGAGAACGGTGACGTTTTTGTCCTCCATCTTCTGCATATAGCCCGAGATGACGTCGATGTCGCTGACGAGCTTATATGCCTCTTCCTTTATCTCGCCGTTGTCGTAGAGCTTTTTTATATCCTTCAGATCCATATGGGCGAGATCCTTGTCGGTGACGGCGTTGGAAAGCCTAAACGCGGTGTTCTCGCTGTAAAAATCGGGATTCGAGCAGGGCGCGTGCCAGTGCCAGTCGTAAACCACCAGCCCGCCCGCCTTGCTCCATTCAATGGCGAGGTCGTAGTCCTTGGCGGGGCGGTCGTTTTCATAGGGATAGCTCGGGCTGTCGAAGATAAAGTCAAAGGTGCGTATGGCGGGGTATTTCCCGAGGCCCTTGTAAAGCGCGTCTGTCTCGGTGTTGTTGCCGTAGTCGGTGCACTGCCCTGCAAGGGTGCGCTTGCCGTAGATCGCCCGCAGATACTGATAGATATTCTGCGTCTTAAGGTTTGCATATTCGTTCGAGAGCGTCTCGCTCATGCCGGTATACAGCTTGTCGTCCAAAGAGTTTCCGTTTTCTATCTCTATGCTGTCTATCGAGAACCAGCTCCAGCCGCTGCCGAGGGTGACGGTGTTCTTTCCCTTTTCAAGGAAGATCCCGTCGGTTACGGTCTCCTGCCAGTCGCCCGCCTCGGAATAAACCGTGAAAGCCTTCTGCCCGTTGAATAAAACGTCGTTTTCCTTGTGGCCGTCGGCGCAGTGCCTGAAGGTTATCTTATAGAACTGATTCGAGGGTATATCCACCGTGATCTTAAAGCCGGAGTTGTCCGAGATATCCACATATCCCTCGCCGGAATATCCCGCCATGGCGGTCTTTACCGAAACTCCCGTTCCGGGCGCGCAGTCCTCGGCCTCCAAGACGGTGTGAAACTCCGTCTTTTCAAGTCCGTCAAAGCTCAGCTTTTCAAATCCGTAGCTTTCGGCGGGAATGATATCGTCGGGATCGACGGCTTTTCTTTTTGAACTGAATCCGCAGGACGAAAGCACCGTCAGAGAAAAAACGAGAACCGTGAACGAGCATAAAAGCCTTTTCATTTTGCCGACCTCCTGTCATAAATTTGGCAATAGTAATATCTGTGTGTCAACAATGATATCATTTATTGGATATTATGTCAATTGATTATTTTGAACAGTTTCTTTCTGAAAAGAAAGTGTCTGATGTTAATAATCAAAAAATTATCAGGATTTTCAAAACCTATGTTAAAAATCAAAAACTTGAATTTGTTCTGACGGGAAAATTGTTCTTGACTTTTACCGCCCGCGGTTGTATTATAATAATATACAGCGACAGGAGAAGCCATGAAAATAAATTACTACACTTATCCTTATAACCTTGAGACCCGCAAGCTTCCCATTCATCTTACCGGCATCGGCGGAAGCGAATGGCAGGAGCACGTTATAAGAGAACAGGGATATGACAGCCATCAGATCCTTTACAGCGCCTCGCAGACGGGCTTTCTGAAATTCGACGGCTCGGTTTACCCAGTCGGCCCGGGAATGCTCTTCTTCCTCCCCGCGAATTACCCCCACGAATATTACCCCGAGGGCGAAAAGTGGGACGTGAGGTGGGTCACATTTTCGGGATATTCTTCAAACCACATTTTAAGCCTTCTCGGAATGACGAAGCCCGCGGTGATAAAGCCGGAGGATCCGGCGGTCTTTGAAAATCTGTTTGCAAGAATGCTCTCGGCGCTCTCGACGGACAAACGCCACGGAAGCCACACCTGTTCCGGCCTTGTCTACGAATATCTTCTTGAGTTTCACAGATATACCGCCGGCAGCGCGGGCGAACCGGGCGGCCTTGTAATGGGCGTACTCGACTACATAAACGACAACTATCAGCGTGATTTTCCGCTGACCGAGCTCGCCGAGGTCGCGGGCGTCACCCCGCAGCATCTGTGCCGGGTGTTCAAGGCCTCGATGAACATGCGCCCCCACGAATATTTAAGCCGCAAGCGCATTCAGGAGGCAAAGACGAGGCTTATAGAAACCGAGATGCCCGTTTCGGAGATATCCGCGGCCTGCGGATTCATTAACGCCGGACATTTCAGCACGGTCTTCAAAAAGCTTGAGGGAATTTCACCCGCCGAATACAGGCAGTCGAAAAGGGGAAAGACCTGACGGCTTAATCTACCGTAGGTTTCCCGGGCGGAATATCCGCACCGGGTTATCAATAAAAACAAAAGGCATTTAACACTGTTACAGAAAGAGAGGATTGTTATGAAATTAAAAAGATTTGCCGCCATAGCCGCCGTTCTTCTCATGGTGATAGCGGTCGTCGGCTGCGGAGCCCAGAAAAGACAGGTAGTTCAGCTCACCCTGTCCACCGAGGATTCCGAAGCTATCCTTAGGGCCGCCGGCATCGCTCTTCCCGACGCGGCAGACGCAGCGGGCGCAAAT
The DNA here is from genome assembly GCA_947625615.1 of uncultured Clostridia bacterium. GTDB lineage: Bacteria > Bacillota > Clostridia > Oscillospirales > Ruminococcaceae > Faeciplasma. The sequence goes on from CANQPB010000008.1 coordinate 45,364, forward strand.
TCCACCGTCAAATGGTTCTCCTGGTACGACCCCTTCCAGAACTACAGCGAGGATCAGATGATCAACACAGGCTACTACACCTTCCAGGAAAAATACAACGGCAAGGTAGAGTGGGTTGAGGTTGAATGGGGCCAGAGATACGACGGCGTCGCCAACCTCATCATGGCGGACACCCCGCCGGATCTTTACCCCGGCGAAGCCAACACCTTCCCCAACTTCGCAATCAAGGGCCTCTACGACGCCGTAAACAAGTTCATCGATTACGACGACCCGCTTTGGAGGGACATGAAGGAATATGCATATAAATATTTCTCGCTCGGCGACAATGTTTATATGATGATCACCGACCGCACCTTCGGCACCGTCTGCCCTTACAACAAGAGAGTTATCGAGGAATACGGCTTCGACGATCCCGCCGAGCTCTTCTATAACGATCAGTGGACTTGGGACGTCTTCTATGACATGTGCATGGAATTCACCGACGCCGACGCCGACAGATACGCTCTCGACGGCTGGTACTTCTACGGAAGCCTCCTCCGCGGCACCGGCAACACCATAGTCAGCTACGATCCCGATACCAACCACTTTGTCTCTAACCTTGACCTCCCCGGCTTCGACCGCGCCGCTTCCCTTCTTTACGATCTGGGCACCAACGGCTGCATGTACCCCTGGTATAACAACGGCTGGGCCACCAGAAATTCCAGCACCAACGGCGGCGGCGTTAAGGACGGCCTCTGCCTGTTCTGGCCGGTTTCAGAGTGGGGCTTCACCGGCACCGTTGAGGAGATCTCCGCGGTCTGGGGCGATATGACCGAGGGCGAGCTTATGTACGTCCCGATGCCCCGCGACCCGAACGGCGACGGCAACTACTATCTCGAATCCTATCCTAACGGCTACTGCATCATAAAGGGCTGCGACAACCCCGACGGCGTTGCGCTTTTGGTCTCCTGCATGAGATTCAAAGTCCTCGATCCGACCGTTGTCGACATTGACCGCAGACTTCTTGAGGAGGTCTATCTCTGGAACAAGGATATGCTCGACATGCATGATTACCTGATCGACCTTGTCAACACCTCCGAAAGCCTTATAATGAGCTATGACGCCGGCATGGGCGACACCGTAAACAACGCGGTGAGCAACATCGAAGGCTTCAGTCACTCTCAGAACATAAGCTCCTGGGCGCAGGTAAAGGAAGCATACGGCGATTCTCTGCAATACGGTATTGACGAGCTCAACAAGACGATCGACGACTTCATCGCCGCCGGCGGCAACGTAGAAGCTCAGTACCCCTGATAAAACAGTCAACATTTCGTAAGCCGGGTTTTCTGCCTTTACCCGACGGAATATTGAATCTGCGGCGGACTTATCAGTCCGCCGCGGATTTTGCATGTTGCCCCGAATTTTATCAAAAGCGCCCATTCCGCAAATTCTGATATCTGACTTCCGATATCTGTTTTTTGCGCGCCGCTTGACACCCCGCCGCCCTGCGGCTATAATAAAGTTGAAAAGATTATTTATTTTCGGGAGTGCGCGAAATGCTTAAAATGAAGCTGAAAAACGGCATGGTCGATTATACCGGGCGGGCGTTCATTCCGCCGGATATCCACACGATCTGCGACGGCGCCTTTGCCTGCTGCGGCGACCTTAAGCTTGTGATAATCCCCAAAAGTGTGAAAGTTATAGGAGCAAAGGCGTTCTGGGGCTGCCCTCATCTTACGGACGTCATGTTCATCGGCCGGGTGGAGCATATCGGCGACGGCGCATTCGGAAACTGCCGCAGCCTTAAAAAGCTCACCCTGCCGGGCAGCGTCAGATATGTCGGCCCGCATGTCGCCGACGGCACGCCCCTTTCCGCGCCAATCTACAACAGCCGCTCCACCGCCCTGCTGAAATATCCCGCCTGCTTCGAAGCCGTCAGATTCGAGATTCCGAAGACCGTCAGGCAGATCGCTAAAAACTGCTTCTGGGGCTGTTCTGCATTAAGAGAAATAATACTCCCCGAGGGTATAGAAATTATCCCGAGCGGCGCGTTTTTCGGCTGCGGAATAAAGTCTGTAACCGTCCCCGCCTCGGTGGAGCTGATAGAGCCGCAGGCGTTCATGGCCTGCCGGTCGCTTGAGAGCGTGACTTTTTTGTCCGATGCCACCGAAATCGCCGACGGCGCATTCTCGGGCTGCAAAAATCCGAAGCTTATCTTCCCGTCAAAGGCGCTTCGCTTCGACAGATACGTCCGCGCAATGGGGCTGAGCTTTCTGCGGCCGGCGGATATCCCCGCCGCGAAATACCCCACGGCCCACCTGCGGGAGCGCCGCTTCAAGCGCCTCTCCGAAAGGGCCGCGTCCGGCTCGGCGGAGGCGATGCTCAAACTCGCAAAATTTTTCGACGAAAAGGCTGCGGCGAGCCGAAATCCCGCGTATCCGCTGATGTCGAATTTCTGGACGTACATGGCCGCCGAGGCCGGAAGCGATGAAGCCGCCGGCTTTGTGGAGGAGTGGATCGCCGAAAACCCCGGAAAATGCTGGGCCGCGCCGATAAACGAGCGGCTCGAAGGGGTCGTTGGCGGCAGGATTTTAAAGTCGCTCGGCTTTTCGTTCCCAGTCCAAGAGGGCGCCGACTGCGCGATAGAGCGCCTTCCCGACGGCCGCCGCAGGGTGATTTTAAGCTCGGGGGAGCAAAGTGAGACCGCCGCCGGCGAGCTGTACGATCTTTGGCTCTGCGACAAAATGCTCAATCCCGCGGGGCCGCCGCTCACCGGCCTCAGCCGCGCCGAAATAAACGCCATCGTCATGCACCCCGACGGCGAAATTTTTACCGGGGGGGGGGGTATAAGAATAGCGGCATATAACCCCGCCCCGCCGCCCCTCGCGGCATAGGGGGAAAAATTTGCAAAAAGGTATTGACAAAACATGTCGGGGGGGGGGTACAATATAGATATTCTTTTAAAGGAGGAATATTATGAAAAAGATTTTGACAATTATTATTTCAATGGCAATGTGTTTGACGCTTCTGGGCGGTTTTATGAACGCGCCCGGCGACGGCTTCGGTTTGTTTAACGAAGAATGCGAACACGATTTCGGCAAATGGAAAAGCAGCAGCTCGGACGGCGTTGACGGCAAACTGTATCACCACAGAGTTTGCAAAATATGCGGATACGTCGAATCCGAGCCGCATGAAAACAGATACGGCGGGTGTTCGATATGCGGCTATGGGCTATTTGATTTTTCATCTGTCAATCTTTCCGATACAGCCGGAATGACTGTGGCCGAACTGTGGCAATATATGGCTGATATTTTTGGAGAACAAAATTTGGAAAGCGGAGGTAATATTTCCTCAGGTAACCATTTTAGAGTTGATTTCGGCACATATCTTGGTTTAAACATATCGGTTCGCAAATTCCTTCATGGCGAAACTGACGGCGCTGAATATCTGGACATTGATATGGAGCTTTGGGATCCATGGGAGGAAGAATTGAGAGGCTTATTTTACGTCATGGACGGTATTCAAATGGGTGACACGTGCGGGCATATGCTCAGCGAAGCTGAGGCGCGAGGATACAAGATCAATATAAGGCAATCTGATGTTTTTGGGCATAATGTTGTGACAATTGATGACGGGAAAAGTATATTTGAATTTACCAGTTACCCTCACGAAGACCTGGACTATAACCCTGAAATATATGTTGAAGATGGCGCCTTATTTACTTGCAGAGAATGCTATGGCGGAGACCACCCGCAGCACGACATTTCGGATATAAACATTGACGGCATTCTCGGAATGGAGCAGGACGAAGGTATAGCCATGCTGAAAGAAGCTTTTGGCGCCGATTGTGTTGACACCTCAACACCGGGATATGTTTCGGTAAATAGGTACAAGTCGGGAGCTTACGATTATTTTGGACTGCGGTTTAACATAAAGCAGAATATTTTCTATAGCGTTGATATCAATGACCCCGGCTATGAAGATCATGCAAATATGAAGCCGACAGTCATTTCGGAAATGCCGAAAAATATGACTGTCAGTGAAATAACCAAGCTTGCCGATGAGTTGGAAGCCGAAGTGTACGCCCGTGATGATACTTCTATTTTTTCTGGTGTTCCCGAAGGTGCTCAAACTATATCATATGCTTTTACGCTTGATAAATATAGAGTAGTATACCATGTTCATAATTATAGGCCTACTTTTGAGGCACATGCAAGGGGAGTTGAGAAATTGATTCCCGAAGATGAGTGGCCTGATACGATAGTAGCTATGTCAAATGTTAAACTTTTAGACAGCGCGCTTCCGTTTGTACCCGGCGACCTCAATTCCTCCGGCGGCGAGCCGGACGTCCTGGACGGCGTAGTCATGCAGCGCATTCTCGCAAGCCTTGAGCCAGAGATAACCGCCGCCGATCTCAACCATGACGGCATAGTAAACGTCGCCGACGGCGTTGTCATGCAGCGCATTCTTGCGGGTCTCGAATAATTTATTTTTCGCCCGGGGCAGCGATGTCCCGGGTATTTTTTTGCCCCCGCTTCAACACTTGCATTTTGCGTTGATTCGTGTTATAATAACTATATCTTGTATACAACGCACGAAAGGAAAATATAAATGGCTGTAAAAGAATACGGCAACGAGGCCATACGCTCGCTGAAGGGCGCCGACAGGGTGCGCAAGCGCCCGGCGGTAATTTTCGGCTCCGACGGCCTCGACGGCTGCAAGCATTCCGTTTTTGAGATCATTTCAAACTCGGTCGACGAGGCGCGGCAGGGCTACGGCAAAAAGATAACCGTCACCCGCTATAACGACTGTTCCGTCGAGGTGGAGGATCAGGGCCGCGGCTGCCCGGTCGATTTCAACAAGGTCGAAAACCGCTATAACTGGGAGCTCGTCTACTGCGAGCTTTACGCCGGCGGAAAATACGACAACGCCGGCAGCGGCAACTATGAATATTCCCTCGGCTTAAACGGCCTCGGCGCCTGCGCCACGCAGTACGCCTCGAAATATATGGACGTAGAGGTTTGCCGCGACGGCTTTAAGTATGATCTTCACTTTGAAAAAGGGGAGAACATCGGCGGCCTTAAAAGGGAGGAGGCCAAGCGCCGCCAGACCGGCACCCGCACCCACTGGCTCCCCGATTTAGAGGTGTTCACCGACATCGCCATCGAGAAGGAGTATTTTGAGGACGTCTTAAAGAAGCAGGCGATAGTCAACCCGGGCATACGCTTTGTTCTGAGATATCAGAACGAGGACGGCGGCTTCGAGCAGACCGAGTATTACTACGAAAACGGCATTCTGGACTACGTAAACGAATTTTTGGGGCTCGATTATATCACCCCGCCTCAGCTCTGGCAGGCCGACCGCAAGGGCCGCGACCGCGACGACATGAACGACTACAAGGTAAAGTACAACTTTGCGTTTGCGTTTTCCAAGACAAAAAAACTCGCGGAATATTACCACAACTGCAGCTTTCTTGAATATGGCGGTTCTACCGAAAAGGCCGTAAGGCAGGCGTTCACCTCATATATCGACAGCTATCTTAAGTCGAACGGTAAATACCTTAAAAACGAATCGAAGATAGTCTATGCCGATATCGAGGACTGCCTTGTTATGGTGTCAAGCTCCTTCTCTACGCAGGCGTCATATGAAAACCAGACGAAAAAGGCGATAAACAACCGCTTTATCTACGACGCAGCCGTCGACTTTTTGAAGCACCAGTTAGAGGTCTATTTTATAGAAAATCCCGAGGACGCCTCGAAGATCTGCGACCAGGTGCTGATAAACAAGCGGAGCCGCGAATCCGCCGAGAAGACGAGGATCACCCAGAAAAAGCTCTACACCGAAAAGCTCGACATGGCGAACATGGTGAAAAAATTCGTCGACTGCCGCTCCAAGGACGTCGAGCGCCGCGAGCTTTATATTGTCGAGGGCGATTCTGCTCTCGGTTCGGTAAAGCTTGCCAGAAACGCCGAATTCCAGGCGGTGATACCGGTTCGCGGAAAGATACTCAACTGCTTAAAGGCGAGCTACAACAAGATCTTCGAGAGCGAGATAATCACCGATCTCATGAAGGTCTTAGGCTGCGGGGTAGAGGTGAAATCCTCAAAGAACAAGGATCTTTCAAGCTTTAACCTGAACAATCTTCGGTGGTCGAAAATAGTCATCTGCACCGATGCCGACTACGACGGCTTCCAGATAAGAACGCTTATTCTCACGATGCTTTACACCCTCGCGCCCACGCTTATAGAAAAGGGCTACGTTTACATTGCGGAATCGCCGCTTTACGAGATAAACACCAAGGAGCGCACCTATTTTGCCTACGACGAATCGGAGCGCGCGGATATCTTAAAGCAGATAGGCGCACAGAAGTTTACTATCCAGCGCTCAAAGGGCCTCGGCGAAAACGAGCCGGACATGATGAGCCTTACGACTATGAATCCCGAGACGAGGCGGCTTATAAAGGTGGGTGCCGACGAGGCCGAGCACACGAAATTCATGTTCGACATGCTCCTTGGCGACAATCTTTCCGCCCGAAAGGAATTTATAAACAACAACGGCCACGATTACCTTGACATGGCGGACATAAGCTGAATCCCGCCCACGCGCGCCACCTGCTCCGCACAGTCCCGCCCCCTGCGGGACGCGCTTCGCAGACGGCGCGCCCACCCCCACCCCCGACCTAAAAATATTTACGGAACAGAGGATAAAAAATGCCCAGGAAAAAAGACAAAGAACCAAAGCAGCCAAAGCTTTCGCAGCGCCACGCCGACGCCTATATCCAGGGCGCGGGCACCGTTGTCGACGAGCCGATAACCGTCACCCTTGAAAAGAACTACATGCCCTACGCCATGTCGGTAATTGTCTCGCGAGCGTTCCCCGAGATAGACGGCTTCAAGCCCTCGCACCGAAAGCTCCTTTATACCATGTACAAAATGGGGCTTCTCACCGGCCCGAGGACGAAATCCGCAAACATCGTCGGCCAGACTATGAAGCTCAATCCCCACGGCGACCAGGCAATATATGAGACCATGGTGCGCCTTGCGCGGGGAAACGAGGCCCTTTTGCACCCCTATATAGATTCAAAGGGGAACTTCGGCAAGGCCTATTCGAGCGACATGGCTTACGCCGCCTCGCGATATACCGAAGCTAAGCTGGAGCCGATATGCAACGAGCTCTTTTCGGATATAGACAAGGACACCGTGAATTTTGTCCCCAACTATGACAACACCATGCAGGAGCCGGAGCTTCTGCCGGTCACGTTTCCGTCGATACTCGTCAATTCAAACGTCGGCATAGGCGTTTCGATGGCGAGCGCGGTCTGCCCCTTCAATCTTCGGGAGCTCTGCGAGGCGACTATCGCTTTGATGCGCGACCCCGACTACGACGTCATGCAGTCTATGCAGGGGCCTGATTTCCCCGGCGGCGGATACCTGATTCACGACGAGGAGAAGCTGAGGCAGATCTTCTCCACCGGCCGCGGCGCCGTAAAAGTGAGGGCGAAATACAGCTACGACAAGGCCGCGAACTGCATTGAGATAACCGAGATCCCCCCGACGACCACCGTCGAGGCGATTATAGAAAAGGTCATCGAGCTTGCAAAGGGCGGCCTCAAGGAGATAGCCTATATCCGCGACGAGACCGACCTCGACGGTCTCAAAATAGCCATAGACCTTAAAAGGGGAGTGGATCCCGACGAGCTTATGCGCAAGCTTTACAAGCTCACCCCGCTCCAGGACAGCTTTTCGGCGAACTTCAATATTCTGGTGAACGGTTATCCCAAGGTGCTCGGCGTCACCGATATAATCCGCGAGTGGATAAAATTCCGCGTCGGGTGCGTAAAGCGCCGCGTGGCGTTCGATCTCGGCAAGAAAAAGGAGAGGCTCCACCTTTTAGAGGGTCTCGAGAGGATTCTTTTGGACATCGACCGCGCGATAAAGATAGTCCGTGAGACCGAGGAGGAAGCCGACGTCGTTCCCAACCTGATGATAGGCTTCGGCATCGACGAGATACAGGCCGAATACGTCGCGGAAATAAAACTGAGGCATTTGAACCGCGAATATATCCTCAACCGCTTAAAAGATCTCACCGATCTCGTGAACGAGATAGCCGGCCTCGAAGACGTTTTGGGCAGTGAGAGAAAGATAAAGCTCATCATAATCGACGAGCTCAAAAAGGTTGCGGAAAAATACGGCCAGCCCCGCCGCACCGAGATAATCTACACCGACGACGAGCCCGACGTCAAGGAGGAGCCCGACGTTCCCGACTACCCCTGCCGCCTCATTCTCACCCGCGAGGGCTATTTCAAGAAGATCACCCCGCAGTCGCTTCGCATGTCGGGCGAGCAGAAGCTTAAGGAAAACGACGTCGTAACCACCGAAATTGACCTCAGCAACCGCGCCGAGCTTTTGTTCTTCACCGACAACGCCAAGTGCTACAAATCACGCGCATCGGCCTTCGGCGATTCTAAGGCGAGCGTTTTGGGCGACTACATTCCCGTTGCTTTAAAATTTGAAGAGGGCGAATCTGTTCGCGGAATGACCGCCACCCTCGACTATTCCGGCTGCCTTTTGTTCGTCTACAAAAACGGCAAGGCCGCAAAGGTGCCCCTCAGCTCGTTCGAGACAAAAACCAACCGCAAGGTGCTCTTAAAGGCCTACAGCGAAAAATCCGAGCTCACCGCTATCCTCGATGTTAAGGAGGGCTGCGACGTAATGCTTCGCTCCTCAAACGGCAGGGCGATAGTCTTCAACACCGGCATGATCCTCCCGAAATCCACCCGCGATACCCAGGGTGTCCAGGTGATGACATTAAAGGCGGGTTCCCACGTTGAGAGCGCGCATATTCTCACCGCCGAGCAGGCCGCCCAGCTTTCAAAATACCGCACGAAGACCCTTCCCGCCGCCGGCCCCTTTGCAAAGGGTATCCCCGACCCCGACCAGATGACATTTTAATTAAACCGCCCAAAGCGGGGGAGTGGCCGTTACGAACCGTTCACAATATTTAAATATGTCACCTAAGGTGACGCCTTGAAATTCTAATTTCTAACTTCTGTCTTCTTGATGCGGCTTTCTGGCCGCATCTGCAAAAATGCCCCCCGAGCCAAACCGGCCGGGGGGCTATTTCACACTTCCTGAATTTTAATTTGTCTTTGCTTCAATGCTCACCGCTACGCCGTTCTCGAAGACGACGGTCACGCTTTCCGGCACGCCATCGGTCATAACCTTGGGAACGAGAACTATCCGGCAGTCGGGGGCAAACGTGTAGCTTGTGAGATAAAACGCTTTCACCGCGTCGCTTAGGTAGTCGCCAACCTTTATTCCGTTGACAGAAGGCGTTTCGCCGCCCTCATAGACGAGCGTTCCCTCCGGAAATCTTGCTGTAAGCGATGTCAGCGCTTCGCCGTTCGGCTCGGCAGCTTCGCCGCTCGGCTGTTCCTCTTCATTTTCGGGAATGTCGTCGGTCAGCACCGTCAGGTTGGGCTCCATTCTTAAAATGTTTCTTCTGAGATATGATGTCAGCTCCCTGACGGCGGCCTTCTGGGTGTAGATCTCGGGGTTGTTAGCCGCTGTCTTATAGGCCACGGTCTCCTCCTCGTAGATTCCCATGTTCGTGTCGCCGGGATCCACCATGAATCCCTCGGCGGAGTAGACATGGTAGGCTAAATCTAGCCCATTCACGTTATACACCGCGTAGACAAGCTCCGGCACCGGCACCATCACGCCCTCGTCGGTCATCGTCGCCACCGCGATGTATTCGCCCTCCATCACCGGCCGCCCGACAAGCTGGTTTTTGACGCTTCCGTCGCTTATCAGCCACATGTCAACGTCGGGATCTTCCATCGCAAAGTAGTCGTAGCCGACGTGTATTCGGTAGAGGGTCTGGTTGTCGGGGTCGATAGTTATCTTTCGGTCGACGGTGTTTTTTATCTCCGTCTCGTCGGAGAGCGAATCTTCGACCACAAACCGTATGATCGCCACGTTGTCAAGATCAGCGATATACCCGTCGCGGACGTCGTAATATTTCACGCTGTAGCCGAGCTTGAGATTTCTTTCAACATCGGAAAGCATTTCGTCGGTGTCGGGGATTTCCATGGCGTCGTCCACGTAGGAAGCCGTGTCGTAATCCTCCGATTCCGGCACTTCTGCCGGAGCCTCGACATGAGCGTCGTCCTGCGAGGTGGTGTCTGTCGGGATATCCTCGCCGTCGCCGTTTGCGCCGGTGGGCGTGGTTTCGCCCGCTCCCAGGCTGTAGGGGGCGATCTCGACGGGGCTTATCCCCAGCTCGTTCGAGATGTTGGAGGCGTAGTAATATCCGCCGCCCTCGCCGTAGTAGTTGATGTAATCCTCGCCCGAGTAGTCGCCGTCATAGTTTTTAGATTTCGCCGCGCTGTAATCGTTTCCCGACATGGGATTCGTTTCCACCGGAATATCCGTGGCGGGTTCTTCGGCCGGGGGCTGCGAATCGCTGGCGTTTACCTCCGCATCAATATCCTCCGATTCCTCTTCCTCGGCGGGCGCGTCTGCGCTTTCGGTTGGCGCGGCTTCCTCGGCCGGCGCTTCCTGCGTGTCGTAAAGCATGGCGTTTGCGATGTCGTCGTCGCCGTCCGGCGCCTGCGGGGCCTCCGGGTCGGGGGCGGGGGCGTCGTAGTTTTCCAAAACCTCCGTATCTTGCTGCTCCGCGTCGCGCTGCTCGGCACTGTTCACTTCTGCGGCCGCGTCGGTGCCGCCGTTTGCAATCGCGAACGGCGAACCCATTTTCAGCCTTTGCAGCCCCACGGCGCTCACCGCGCTTACGGCAAGCAGCAGGCATGCCGCCAGGGCGATATATTTCGAATACTTCTTTGCAAATACGGCGGTGCCGCTCATTTTAATGTCCGGCTCGGCTTCCTTTTTGCCCGAGGCGTTTTCATACTCCTCGGCCATCATGGCCTTAAGGTTGTCCTTGAACTCCTGCGACAGCTTAAGAGAGCCGACGTCGTTTTTATATTCATTTATTTTCATCGTCAAACTCTCCTTCCAGCATGTTTTTTAACCGTTCTCTCGCTCTCATCAGAAGCGAAGAGACGGTATTGGGATTTTTGCCGAGCATCTCGGCTATTTCCGCCACCTTGTAGCCCTCGAAGTAGTGAAGATAGATCACCGTCCGATATTTTTCCGGCAGCTCCATCACGGCCTCGGTCACCGGGCCCTGCCCGAACCGCTCCCGCGAGACTATGTTCTCGGTGAGCTCGGCCGTCGGGTGAGAATAGGTTTTTCTGTTATAGGTTTTACACATATTCAGTGTAACCTTTAAAAGCCATGCTTTTTCGTGCTCGTCCGAATCAAAATCGGGGAGCAGGCGCATCAGCTTTAAAAAGACCTCCTGAGTGATATCCTCGGCGTAGTGTCTGTCGCAGAGGGCGTGATACGCAGTGCGGAAGACCATGTCCGAGTATTTTTCAACCACCGAAGATATGTAAATACCGACGTCATTAGTAATTTGCATATTCCTGTGTTTTTTTGGCGATAAACCCCACGCGCCATCGCGGTGCGGCTTTGCCTGAGAACTCCTTTCCGACATTCCTTTGTACGTTTCATATGTAATACGCACGAGAAGGCCAAAATATTGCACTCCCGAAAAAATTTTTTAAAAAATTTTTTTCGGCGCTGCCTCATGCTACTATTTTAGCAGATTCTGAAAAAAAGTAAAGCATAAATCGCCGCTAAAATTATTTTTTCTCCAAAAAAGGCAATATTCTCACTTTAGCTCTTGACAAAACCGAAAAAATATGTGAATATTATTGTGTATCAGTTTGAAATCACGATATTTAGGTATCCGAGTCATGCGATATCCCGAAAACACCACGAAACGGAAGTGGAATTTATGAAAAAGGTATTAGTTGACGGACATTACGGCACCGTCAATCTGAATCTCAATAAAATGATAATGGGCCGCGAGGATCTTGAGGTGATCTATCTTGAAAGCCGCAAGCAGGTCTCCCACGAGCAGAGGGTGTCTTTGCTGAACACCGCCGACATTGTAATTCTCTGCCAATCCGCGCAGACCGTCGTCGAGACGATACCGCTTATTGAAAACCCCGAGGTAAAGGTGATAGACACCTCAAACGCCTACCGCCTTTCCCCGAGCTGGGTATACGGCATGCCCGAGCTCGGCCCAGACCAGCGCAAAAAGATAAAGTCGGCAAGGTTTGTCTCTCTGCCCGCGCCCATGGCTGTCGGAACGGTCATGCTTATAAATCCGCTGCTTAAAGGAAAAATCATGCCGCCCTATCTTCCGCTTTATGTAAATTCGGTTGTGGGCTATTCGAGCGGCGGCGCCAACATGATCTCGCTATATGAAGACCGCGACCGTCCGCGCAGCTATTCCTCGGCGAGGCAGTACGGCCTTGACCAGAACATTTTGCAGCAAAAGGAGATAATGCACGCTGCGGGGATATCCTACCGCCCGTCTTTAAATCCCATGATAGACGACTATCCCAACGGTATACTCGTAACCATGCCGCTTCATTTGAGAACGCTTTCAAAGAGGCTTCATTCGAGGCAGATCTGGGAGACGCTCTGCCGCTTCTACGAGCGCGAGCCGCTCATCGAAGTTGTAGACTTCGAAAGCTCGGTCGACGAGGTCGGAGGCTTTTTGGACGCCGGCGGAATGGCCGGCTCGAACAAGATGCAGCTTTTCGTCTTCGGCGATAACGACATCTGCCTTATGGCCGCAAGGTTCGACAACCTCGGCAAGGGCGGTGCCGGGGCGGTAGTGCAGAACATGAACCTGATGCTCGGCCTCGACGAACTAAAAGGCGTAATATGAACCGAACCTTTTCGCGCTGCCTTTTGCAAAATTCAGGCGCGCGGGAAAGCTCGCCTTGCAAAAAATCACGGCCCGGCGCGCCCCACCCTCCCGCCTCTCCCGCTTTCCGCACGCCCTCAATCAGCTGCTCCGACTTTCAACATACACTCAATTTACCGCAAAGGAGAATTCACAAAAAATGATTATCCGCAGATAATGACGACTTACATGCCGGCAGTCATGTAAGTCTTGCCAAAAGCCGAAACTGCACAAAAAATAATTCGGAGGACTTATGACTGAACAAATTGATAATATTTTCCAGAAAAATGCCCCTGACGTTCACATGCCAAGGGCGATTATTGCCGCCGTAGACACCGGCGATATCGACGTCGAGCGCTCGGTGGCGGAGCTTAAAGAGCTTATAAGAACCGCCGGCGGCGAGACGGTCGCCGAGGTGGTGCAAAAGCGCCAGGCGCCGGACAGCGCCACCTGCATAGGCGCCGGCCGCCTTGAGGAGATGAAACGCCTCGCCGAAGATCTTGAGGCGGACATCGCGGTGTTCGACCTTGAGCTGACGGCGACCCAGATAAGAAACATCGAGGAAGCCCTCGACATTGAGACCATAGACCGCACCATGCTGATTCTTGACATCTTCGCCCAGCGGGCGACCACCCGCGATGGCAGAATCCAGGTTGAGATAGCGAAACAGAAATATCTTTTGCCGAGGCTTGCGGGTATGGGCAGGCAGCTTTCCCGCACTGGCGGCGCGGTAGGCATGAGAGGCGGCCCCGGCGAGACGAAGTTAGAGCTCGACCGCCGCCACATCAGGCAGCGCATAGCAGGAATGCAGCGTGAGCTTAAGGAGATCGAGGCTCGGCGAGGGCTTTTGCGCACAAGGCGAAAAAAAGACGGCGTCCTGACGGCGGCCATCGTAGGGTATACAAACGTCGGAAAATCGACGCTTATGAACGCGCTGACCGAGGCCGGGGTGCTTGTCGAAAACAAGCTTTTCGCGACTTTGGAGACCACCTCCCGTTCGATAGTCCTGCCGGACGGAAGAAGCGTTCTTTTGACCGACACCGTCGGACTGATAAGCAGGCTGCCTCATAATCTTGTCGAGGCGTTTAAATCGACATTGGAGGAGGCCGCGAGCGCCGACGTTATACTTCACGTCTGCGACTGCTCGAGCCCCGACATAGCCGAGCAGACGAGGGTGACGCAGGAGCTTTTAAGCGAACTCGGCTGCGACGGTATCCCGGTGATAACGGTTCTCAACAAGTCGGATATATCCGGCTGGAACGGGCATCTTCTGCCGGAGAACACGGTTCTGATATCCGCAAAGGAGAAAACGGGGCTCGACGACCTGTTAAAAGCCCTTTCCGAGGCTCTGCCCGAGACCGCAAGGAGAATGAAGCTTTTGCTTCCGTTTTCCGAGGCGAGGCTTCTGGCGAGGATACGCGAGAGCGGGAACGTCTTTTCCGAGGAATACACCGCCGACGGCATTTTAGCCGACGCCCTCGTCGACGTAAAGCTCATTCACGAGGCGGAAAAATTCGCCGAACAATTCTAAAACACATTTTCAAAAATCGGCCCTGACGCCAAACGGCGTCGGGGCCTGTTTATGTCCTCTGCGAATAACCGCCTTTATCAGAGGGTGCGCGGGCGGCAAAGAGCTCCCTCACTGCTGACTGCCGCCTGCCTGCGCCCTCCCTCCCGCCCCTCACGCTCTTTGCCGCCCGTTGACTTTTTCGACATCAATCCTCATTCGCTTTTGGTATACTTGTCTCAAAAGCCTAAAAGGAGTGTCAAAGATGAAGGATTTTTTCAGGGGTATTTTAGTGGTGACCGCCGCGCTTATGATTTTTCCGATGATACCCTATCTGATAGGCGCGATATCCCCGGCGCCAGAGGTAAAAGCGGCAGAGGCGGAGGCCGGGGTGATATCCGCCCCCGAGAGCGCCGTTTCGATGCCGGAGGAGGTCAATATTTACGACACTGTCTCCGAGAGCGTGATAACCCTTTCCGCCGAGGAATTCGTCGCTTCGGCGCTTGCGGCACAGCTTTCCGCCGAGGCCGAGCCGGAGCTTTTAAAAGCCCAGGCCGTGCTTATGTATACATATATCTTCCGGCGGCGGATAGACGAGCGCGTTTCGCCCACGCCGGATCTTTGCGGCTGCGACATAAGCACCGACAGCGCAAAATATCCCCGTCTCGCGCTGAACGGGGATTTAACGCCCTATCTTGAGATCGCCCGGGAGGTGTCGGGGGTATACTGCTCCTACGAGGGGCTGCCTATAACCGTGGCCTACTGCTATTCCGCCGGGCTTTCCACCGAAAGCGCCGAAACCGTCTTGGGAACCGAGGTGCCCTATCTTGTGAGGGTGGCCACCGCCGAGCCCGACGCCTATTACACTACGGTCAGCTACACCTCCGACGAGGTGTTCGCAAGGCTGACGACCACCGACAAGGGCTATGTGCTTTTAGGAGACCCCGAGAACTGGCTGAAGACCGACGAGACCGCCAAGAGCGGCTATGTAAAATCCGTCCTCATCGATTCCGGCTTTAGGGTTTCGGGCAGCGAGATAGCCCGGCTTCTGAATCTTCCGTCGGCAAGGTTCACCTTCCGCTACAGCCCCGCCACCGACCGCTTCACCTTTACCGTCTCGGGCAGCGGCAGCCTTGCGGGCCTCTCTTTCAGGGGAGCAAACGTCCTTGCCGCCGACGGCTACGGCTATAAAAAGATCCTCGAGCATTTCTTCCCCGGTGTCACCGTTGAAAATTCCGATGTCGGCGAGGGCAGCTGACCCTCAGCCGATGAGCCTTTTCACCGCGCCGTCGGGGTCTCCGAGAAACCGCTTCATCACCTTAAAATGCTCCGTCTCGCGGTAGTCTATCGGCCAAAGGCCTTTTTTGTCCGCCCAGAATGTCCGCGAATTCGGCAGCGCCGGCAGCATCGGCGAATGCGTGGCGATGATAAACTGCGAGCCCTCCTCGCATAGCCTGTGTATCTCGCACATCAGCGTCATCACCCTTAAAGGGGAGAGCGCCGCCTCCGGCTCGTCCAAGATGTAAAGCCCCCGGCCGGAAAAGCGGTTCTGCACAAGCCTTAAAAAGCCCTCGCCGTGCGACATCTCGTGAAGCGACAGCCCGCCGTAGCTGTCAATAATCTTCGGCGCCGCGGCGGGAATGCTGTCCAACTCTTCAAGATAGCTCGCCGCGTTGTAAAAGCTTTCGGCGCGAAGAAAAAATCCGTCCCGGGGGCGCATAAGCTTTGAAAGCCGCAAATATTTCCACAGCTCGGAATGCGTCGGACGCGTTTCAAAGCTGTAGTTCAGCGAGCCGCCCTCGGGGTTGAATCCGAAGGCGGCCGCAATGCCCTCAACAAGCGTCGATTTTCCCGAGCCGTTTTCCCCCATTATAAAGGTGATTTTCTCGGAAAGCTCAAGCGGCTTCTTTTCAAGCCGCCTTATCGCCGCCAGCCAGTAAAGGTAGGAATCCCGCGGAATCGGCTCTTTAAGCGATATTTCGCAGATAAATCTGTCATAATCCATAAAATTTCTCAGCTTGCCTGCTCAAAACGCTTGCATTGTTCACTGTTTTTTGGTATAATATATCCCGAGGCCCGTGCCGCCGCTTTAAGACGGGCGCGGCGTTCCCTTTCGTCGCGGCGGTTCTGCAATATCAGTAGCCCGCTTCGAAGCGCATATACGGCCATAAGACCAAGGGCGAGTGCTGCAAGATAAGCTAACATTTCAACATTCTCCTTTTTTGGTTTTAAGATTCATTTCGTTCAGAGCCTGTCCTTTTGTTCCGATATCATTATATTATATCATCTGTCCGAATATACGGACTTATATCCCGAAAAATTCCGAAACAAGTCCGTACAAACGGACTCAAGAGGGGAGACGGCAAAAATTTCAGGGTTTTCGCTCATCGCGGGGGCATTTATTCCCGACACCTCAAAGCTGAAAAAGGAATACCGCCTTTCAAAAAACGAAATTATCCTCAGCCTTTCGGCGGAGGACTACGGCGCGTTTTTCCGCAAAGGCGCGGCGCTGTTAAAAGAGCCCGTCTTCTTCTTCCTTGAAATTCCCGACGACGGCGATTCTTTTCGCACCTATTACCTCGACAACTGCACCGCGCCGGTAATACAGGCAATTATAAAAAGGTACGGCGGCATACTTTTTGCCGACGGCGTTATCCGCTTCGGCTTCGGCTCGCATAAGACCGACGACGAAATATACATGCGCGAATACCAGACCGTCACGGTCAGCTCAAAGGACATCTCCCGCTTTGCGTCTCTTTTGGATTCCCTCGGCTATTCCCAAAACGGCAAAGCCGTTCTGACATGGGACATAATCAGCGAAAAAAACGTCGCCGAATGCGTGAACGTCGAGGTCGACGACGAGGGCTACCCCGAAATGCTCAACAACCTAATAGACGTGGGAATGTATCCCTACGAGGGCAGATAGAAGATAGAAATTAGATGTTAGATGTTAGAGTTTCAGGGTGCCGCCTGCGGCGGCGTATCTAAATGCTGCTAATAATGCGCACGGAACGGACGCTTCCGGGCTTGACGCGGATTTGATTCGGCTAAATATACCGACTTCGGTAAAAAATAAATTCTGACATGAAAGAGAGGACAAAACCATGAATTATGTTATCGGTGTTGACATCGGAACGAGCGGCACCAAGACCGTTCTTTTCGACGAAAGAGGAGGGGTGATCGCCTCAAAGACGATCGAATACCCCATGTATCAGCCCAAAAACGGCTATGCCGAGCAGGATCCCGCCGACTGGGCGAACGCCGCAATTCAGACGATAAAGGCGGTAGTTGCCTTAAGCGGCGTAAAGAAGGAGGACGTAAAGGGCATCGGCCTTTCGGGGCAGATGCACGGCCTTGTCATGCTTGACAAGGACAACGAGGTTATCCGCCGCTCGATAATATGGTGCGATCAGCGCACCGCGAACGAGGTCGAGGAGATGAACCAAAAGCTCGGCCGCGAAAAGCTCATCGAGATCACCGCGAATCCCGCCCTCACCGGCTGGACTGCCGCAAAGATCCTCTGGGTCAAGAACAACGAACCTGAGAACTACGAGCGCTGCCGCCACATTCTCCTCCCCAAGGACTATATCCGCTTTGTTTTGACTCACGAATACGCCACTGAGGTTTCCGACGCCTCGGGCATGCAGCTTCTTAATGTTCCGGAGCGCGACTGGTCTGACGAGATCATCGACGGCCTCGGCCTCGACCGCTCCATGCTCGGCAAGGTATATGAGTCCTGCGAGGTTACGGGACACCTCACCCGCGAGATAGCCGACGCTGTCGGCCTCTGCGAGGGAACACCCGTAGTCGGCGGCGCGGGCGACAACGCTGCGGCTGCCGTCGGCACCGGCGTAGTCGAGGACGGCAAAGCCTTCACCACTATAGGCACCTCCGGCGTCGTGTTCGCCCACACCTCGAAGATCTCAATAGACAAGCTCGGCAGGGTGCACACCTGCTGCGCGGCCGTCCCCGGCGCATGGCATGTAATGGGCGTCACCCAGGGCGCCGGCCTTTCGCTCAAGTGGTTCCGCGACAACTTCTGCAATGCCGAAAAGGAGACCTCCGGCCTTATGGGCGTAGACCCCTACTATCTCATGGATAAAGAGGCCGCCGAGGTTCCGATAGGCTCGAACAGGCTGCTTTACCTGCCCTATCTCATGGGCGAGCGCACCCCTCACCTCGATCCCGACGCAAGAGGCGTCTTCTTCGGCCTCTCCGCAATGCACACAAAGCGCGATCTTCTCCGCGCCGTCATGGAGGGCGTTTCCTACAGCCTCCGCGACTGCGTTGAGGTCTTCAAGCAGATGGATATAAGCGTCAGCGACATGATGGCCTGCGGCGGCGGCGGAAGCTCGCCCCTCTGGAGGCAGATGCTCGCCGATCTCTACGCCTGCCCCGTCAAGACCGCCTCTTCCAAGGAAGGCCCCGCCCTCGGCGTTGCGCTTCTGGCAGCCGTCGGCACAGGCATTTACTCCAGCGTTCCCGAGGCCTGCCGCGAGGTCGTCAAGACCGACAAGGTTCAGGAGCCCATCGCCGAAAACATCAGACCCTACGAGGAAAGCTACCGCCTTTACACCGAAATCTATCCCGCGCTCAAGGAGAGCTTCAAGAAGCTCGCGGCGCTCTGATAATGGCAAAGACCGTAATAAGAATAATTATCCTCGGCGCCGGCGTTTTATCGCTGGCGCTCGGGATTTTGCAGGGCGGATACGGAGATACCCTGCAAAAAGCCGTGAAGCTTTGTATGGAGTGTGTCGGAATTGGCTGATAAACTTAGTTTCAGGCGGCGGCTCATACAGCTCGCCTCGGCGCTCATATACAATGCAAATCTTCCCGGCTTCGTCAGCGGAAAGCTCTACAAGGGCGCCAACAAGGGCGTATGCGTGCCGGGGCTGAATTGTTATTCCTGCCCCGGAGCCGTTGGCAGCTGCCCGCTGGGTGCCCTGCAAAACGCAATCTCAAACATGCCGAACAAGGCGCCGTTTTACATCGCCGGGTTCATAATGCTTGTCGGACTTCTCCTCGGCAGGGTAGTCTGCGGATTTTTGTGCCCCTTCGGCCTTTTGCAGGAGCTTCTTCATAAAATCCCCACCCCGAAAATAAAAAAGAGCCCCGTCACCCGGGCGCTCAGCAAACTTAAATATGTAGTCCTCGCGGTCTTCGTGATACTTCTCCCGCTGTGGTATGCCTTTGCAAAGGGCATGCCTCTGCCGGCGTTCTGCAAATATATCTGCCCCGCCGGAACATTGGAGGGCGGCATTCCGCTTGTCATACTTCGGGAGGAATACCGCGGGGTCATCGGCCTTTTGTTCGGCTGGAAGACGCTTCTGTGCGCGGCTATACTCATTCTCTGCGTATTTTTATACAGGGCGTTTTGCCGATTTTTATGCCCTCTCGGGGCGATTTATTCCCTTTTCGCAAAAATAGCTCTCATCGCCGTCAGGGTGGATAAATCCGCCTGCACAAACTGCGGAAAATGCGTAAGAGAGTGCAAAATGGACGTCAAAGAAGTGGGCGACGGCGAATGCATACACTGCGGGCAGTGCATATCCTGCTGCCCTCAAAACTGCATCTATATAGGATTGGAGAAAAGAAAATGCAAAGAATCAAAAGATTCCTGATAATATTAACAGTTATGGCGGCATGCTTGCTTGCGGTCTCCTGCGGCGCCCCCGAAACCGCCGATTATGCCGAGGCCGAGGAGGGCGGCGATCTCCGCGATTTCACCGGCGAAACGGTCTCGGGCGAGGAATTCACCCTTTCAGACCACAAGGGCAAGGTGATACTTCTCAACTTCTGGGCGACATGGTGCGGCCCCTGCGTCGGCGAGCTGCCCGCATTCCCGAGGCTGATTGAAAAATACGGCGACGATCTCTGCCTTGTCACCGTCAACTGCGGCGAGGACAAGGAAACCGTCGAGGGATTTCTTACTCAAAACGGCTACGATTTCACGGCGCTTCTTGATACCGACTACGCGATCAGCGATAAGTACCCGACCGACGGCATTCCCTACACGGTAATTTTTGACCGCGACGGCAAGATCTCGCACATACAGCTCGGCGCCGGCGACGCCGACGAGATGTTCGACATGTACTGCGAGCAAATCGATTCCCTTATTTAACGCCCCGTGAGCGTCCATTCCATAAGCAATATTTAAATATGTCGCCGCAGGCGACACATTGAATTTCTGATATCTGATTTCTGACATCTGTTTTCTTGATGCGGCCTTGAGGCCGCATCTATGCCCTCCGCCCGGCTGAAGCCTGCGCTTCAGGCGGGCGGTTTAATAATTTTTGCATACCCCCAAAAAAGAAAGCGCAAGTATATAACGGATAACACCCCGAGAGGCAGACAGAATAAATCCGGCTGCTGCCTTTCGGCCACGCCCTGCGGCGGCAAGGGTTGCTTTTGCAATCCGCCCTTCCCGCAGGGCGAATAATTTAAGGAGGTCAATATGAACGTCATAATTAAATCATGTGTTTTTTCGGGATCCCTCTTTGGCTCATCGGCTCCTAAACGGCGCCCCTACCGAAAGCGAGGCGCCAGATGATCTACGGTTATATCCGGGTGAGCACCAAGGAGCAGAACGAGGACAGGCAGCTCGTCGCGCTCCGCGAAAGAAACGTCCCGGAGGACAACATCTATACGGACAAGCAGTCGGGCAAGGATTTCAACCGCCCGCAGTATAAGCGGCTCGTGCGGCGAATGAAAAAGAACGATCTTCTGTATATAAAAAGCATAGACCGCCTCGGCCGCAGCTACCGCGAGATCCAGGAGCAGTGGCGGCTTCTCACCAAGGAAAAGGGGATAGACATAGCGGTTATAGACATGCCGCTTTTGGATACCCGCCGCGGCAAGGATCTTATGGGCACCTTTCTTTCCGACATTGTTCTGCAAATTTTAAGCTTTGTCGCCGAAAACGAGCGCACCAATATCCGCCAGAGACAGGCCGAGGGCATTGCCGCGGCAAAGGCGCGAGGCGTGCGCTTCGGCAGGCAGGAAAAAGAAATTCCCGCAGATTTCGGCAAAATCGTGCGGGAATGGGAGCAAAAACGCCTCACCGTAAATGAGGCCGCAGGGCGCTGCGGCATGAGCGAATCGACATTCTACCGCAGGCTTCGTGAATACAGAAGCAGTATAAATCAATAGAACTTCCAAAAAGTGTACTTTATGGAAGTCCTTTATACATGCAAGTATACTACTTTAAAATAGAAAAATCAACCCCCCCGGAGATTTTTTTTCAAAATTTTTCGAGGTTTTTAGGATTGAATCCGAAATATTTCCAAATATGGGTGGACTGTCAAAAAGTACACCTTTTGAAATTTGCCGACCCCTTATCACCTCGGGCCGACATTGACGGAGCAAAAAGCTCCGTAAATTTCTTTTCTGGGGGTAATGACGAATGAGAATGAAAAGGATTCACGAAGCTATGCAGCGTATGCTTGCGGGGCTTGTCTGCCTGTGCATGACAATGTCCATGGTTGGCAGCATGGGTCTGCCGGCGTTTGCCGAGGCGTCAGGCTCGTCGGGGGAGGGCAGCACAACCGCGACCCCTCAGCCGGGCTACACCGAACACATCTTGGTCGACACCCGCAAGTCCGACCCGGACACCATGGACACCTACCTTGACCGCTTGCTGAACCAAACGGACGGCTCGCGCTATGCCGGCCGCGTTTGGACGGACAAGAGCGTGTTCGCCTACGGCTATGCGGCCGCGGACAGCAATAATCCCGACAAAAGCAAGCATTTTGTCAGCAGTACGGTCGAAGACGAAGAGGGTAATGAGCAGGTAGTGTACGACACCCTCAAGCTCGACATGCTCACCGACGGCTATGAAGGCTACCTAAAGTTCAATGCCGATTTTCTGCATGTCTTCTCGGCGCTTGCAAGTTCGCAGGTCGTCAACGAATATCCTCCGAGCCCTATCGATTTGGTGATTGTCTTCGATATGTCCGGCTCTATGGGTCAGGATACACGCTTCGGCATAGATACGGGCTTAAATACCTATATGCCTCATACCGGTGACGATGGAACATGGCCTGCCGCCGGCGTGCCCATGAAGGATCGCATTGAAAACTCCCGCGTTCAGGCCACCCTCACCGCCATAAACAACACCATCGATACCCTTATGAAGCAAAATCCGCAGAACAGGGTGGCGGTGTGCGGCTATGGCGCCAACGCCGTTGTGCTCATGCCTCTGGCACATTATAAGAGGAACGGGGAAGCCGATTATCTTTCCGTCGGCGGCATGGAGACCCTTTACCACCCGAGCGATCTTGTTTATAAGACTAAAAACGATGACCACGTTTCCGAAGACGGTTGGTATTGGCAGAACAACCGCGATACCTGCTACACGGTTGTTGTCAACGCGGCATACAACACATATACAGGAATACTTAACAATAACGGCGACGGCAAAGGTCAGGAGGGCGTAAAGCCCGGTTCTACCGACGAGTGGACAACAATCACCAAAACCGTCAGCAACAACGTCCTTGACAGCGAGGGCCAGCCCGTCAAGGCGTTCCCGGGCGTTGAAGATCAAAGCAACGAAACCGGCAACGAAGTGAACAGACAGAAGAGCCACGATATATATGCAGCCTTTAAAGCAAATGCTGAGGATACAACATATGCAGCTAAATCAGAAGGTCTTAAAACGGCTATGGCAAGCACCCAAGGCCTTAAGGCCGACGACTATGTCGGCTACTTCACCAACACCCAGGGCGGTATATACCTTGCCTATAAGCAGCTTGCCGATTCCGCCGACACCACCTATACCGAAAAGCTCTCTAACGGCGTAGTGTCCACCGTTGCGCGCATTCCCGCCGCGATAATCATGTCGGACGGCGGCGCGAACTTCGCGTTTAATGAAATGGGCGGCGACTCCGAAGAATACACTGTAAATGATTGGAATGCTCGCTACGGACAGATATTTTATGATGATAATAAAAATAAAACAGAGAATTATATAGGCGACGACGCATATACTGAAAATCACACCTCTAAGTGGATAGAACATGAAGGCAAAACAACAAGCGGTCGCACATTAGTTGACGGTCGCCACAAAGACTATTCTCATCGCCTCGATAATGCTGATAACCGTAATGTAGGCGATGAGTGGTATAATGTTTATTTGCCCGGTAACGATACGCTTGATCATGACGTTACTCCCGATGCTAATGATAAAGGCTATTGGAACGGCCTGCACGGTATATACAATCAGGGCGCCGATATGTCTGAAGACGGAACACTGACAACTCCGCCGGCATGGAATAATGCAGGTGTTCTTTACAGTAATGACAACACCATAATGGGAACGTCAAGCATTGTTATGGAAATCTTGCTGACTGCTTCATATATGAGTGACGTCGTACAGGAGCATTACAGCGGCGGCTGGGCAGAGAATAATGCTACGCAGGACAGCCGCATTGAGCTTTCAACCTACACCATGAACGTTGACACCGTGCATGTGCCGCTGTGGGGACGTATGCGCTTGTATCCTACGCTCGACCCCGCGACTTATGACATTAACGATATTGAGAGTTGGTGCGAAAAAGTTTGCAAACCCGATGAACTGTCAAAGTTTATTACAGACAACTATGGCGGTTTTGCAGAACTGCTTAGCCCGCATGTAACGAGTAAAGCGATTTATGTTGACGGGTATAGTTCTGATGGCCGCCCCGGCTTTGCCGGCCTTAAGCAAGCATGGGAAACATGGAAAAATGGAGACAATACTGTCGCCACAGTGACATCATTAGTTATATCAGAAAACAGTCGTACCGATATACGGCTCAATTCTCTTAAAGGTAATGAAGCCGATTACAAAACGCAGCTCGCCAAAAAAGACGGCACCGTTGTAAGTCAGGTAATAAATGTCTCCCAGCAGGACATCATAGACAACATCGCCTACAACGACATGTTCTACGATGTCGAATCAAAAGAGCTCTCCAACATCTTCGAGGAAATCCTCACCCTTATCCTCGGCAAGGTGTTCGTGCCCGTTTCCGGCGACAACGACGCCGGCGTCGGCGATTCCATCACCTATCAGGATCCCCTCGGCGAGTACATGGAGATAAAGAACCAGTCCATAACCGCCACCCTCCACGACGAAGGCGCGGCGGGAACCTACGACATGTCCATGCTTCTCTTTGGCGAGATGCACGGCCTTGTCCGCGCCGGCGTGTATGATTATAACTGGAATGATACCTATGTTAAGAATCAACACGAAGGTTCAAGCGGTGCTACGTTTAATGAGGGCTGGTATAAAGGAACGCCGGAACCTACAAATACTGAATATGGAAACAAAGATGTTAAATACGAAGAAACCATGCCCCCTGAATGTTCTTCTGCGGAGGAGGCTTGGGCGGCCGGCTGGGTATACCGCTTAAGCTATAGCAGCTTAACTAAATTTGTTCCTATCGTCAACGATGTAAACAACCCCGGCCAGCTCACCGAACAGGCCAAAAACACGGTATATACAATCTACCGCTTCTCCGGCGAATCGTCTGAGCGCAACGAGCTCCGCCGCAACCCCATTTACGGCACGGAGATCCCGAGCGATCTTCAAGCCACATGGGATAGCTATGGCAGCAATTACCCCGA
The DNA here is from genome assembly GCA_947625615.1 of uncultured Clostridia bacterium. Lineage (GTDB taxonomy): Bacteria > Bacillota > Clostridia > Oscillospirales > Ruminococcaceae > Faeciplasma. The sequence goes on from CANQPB010000008.1 coordinate 70,274, forward strand.
CACTAATGAAGCTTACAAAAATACCGCCGGCGTATACCGTCTCAGCGACATTCGCGTTTGGGTTGAGGAGACCGGCGACTTCGTCGACCAGGACGGCGCTTTCACCCCCGAGACCGGCTATGACCGCGCGCTTTATGTAAACATTCCGGCGGCGGCCGTTCCCACCGAGCTTGCAACGATAACCCTCGGCAAAGACGGCGTTCTCTCCTATAAGACCAACCTCGGCTCAGACCACCCGATAGATTCACAAGAAGTCGATTCGAAGGGCGACACTATAGATGTAACTAAGAAGCAGTATGAGAACTACTGCGCCCAGTCCACGCCCTTCCGCCTGTTCTACGCTGTAGGTCTCGAGGAGGATCTCATTCTCCGCGACGAGCACAACAACCAGACCGGCGTCAATGTTGCCGCGCTTTCCGAGGAGTATGTTTCCTCCCACACCGACGAGGATACGAACAGCATTTGGTTCATCTCCAACTACTACTCCAAAACCAAATATAACGGCTATGTCATCGCCGGCAACACCAACCCCACCCGCGGCGACCCGACCGTCACCTTCTCCCCGAGCACCGACAACCGCTACTATGTCTTCCAGAAGCCTCTCTTGCCCCTCTATGCCCACGCGTATAGGCAGTCAGGCGGCGACTTGGCACTTGTTGACGGCACGACCAAGGACGGCAACGGCAAAACCACATGGGAAGACGGAAACGTAGGCGGCGCCTCATGGGCCGGCGGCGAGTTCATGGGTATCTTTACAGATCAGGCCTCGTTCACCAGAGCCTACAATAATAAGACTCCCGAAGGCAGAATCACCGACGACACCGGCATAAATTACCCCGTTGTCGAGAACGGCATAGTATTCTTGCAGAGCGATCTTTTGTCCGACGTCACAGAGGGCAACTCCAATGCCAAATCCTTCTCCTCGAACGACTATTACTTCATTCTGATAGAATACTATCAGCCTACCGAAGGCGTCGGTAAAAACAACGAGGAAAAAGATGTCCCCGGCACCTCTGCCGGCAAGGCGGTTAAATGGGCTGTCGCCAGAAAGGGGAGCGAGTTCGGCTCCGGCTTCGATTCCAATAAGATCGAAAACGGCGACATGCTCTGCTGGACGGACACCGCCGACCACTTAACGCTTGCAAACGATATCGTCTACCTGTCCTATTCCGAGACCGGCGACAAAACCCGCGGCATGCCTACCTTTGAGAAGCTTACATATAAAGAGCCTCAACTGACCAATTATCTTAACGGCCTTGGCGACCCCGAAAAGCCGCTGAGCAACGTGGAAATCACCGTCAGGAACGCGAGCGGCGTTAAAGAGAAAATGACCGTTTTGAATTACTGGCTCAATTTGCAGCAAAACGAATTTGTCAAAGCTGCTCTTGATGCTGCAAAGCATGCACCGGGTTCGGACAATGACGGCACGTTAAGCGAAGACGAATTCAACGCCTACTTCAAATTTGCCGTAGCCACGCGCCCGGGCGGAATCCGTTCGGGAAACATGGCGAACAACGTCCAGGGCAAGGGCACGGCCGAGGATTACAACGCAGAAACAGGTTACTACGAAAAGAACGTAACCCAAACCGCGAACAACTACTATGTCCCGACGGTTGCTTCGAGCTCCGGCACCGACAACGAAATAATCCTTGACAGCTACCTTGGCAACAACGGCATTTTAAAGGTAGCCAATCAGTCGCTTTTGGTGACAAAGCTCCTCAACCCTCCCGAAGGATTTACGCTCAACGAAAAACAGAAAGATGAGGAATTCCTTTATCAGATCTTCGTCCAGGGCGTTACCGGCAAAAAATCCGCCACCTTGGTGCACTACAACGAATTTTCCAAAACATGGCAGCGCAGCATAGCCTATATCGACGTTCTTACCGACAACAACGGCCTTGTCAGGGATAGCGACAACAAACGCGCGCTATTTACCTATGACGTAAGCAGCAAAACCGTCAAGCAAGTCGCCGGGGTAACAGGGGAAAGTGACGACGGCTATTACTACCTCTACCTCCCGATGAATACCGGGGAAAGCAGTTATCCCCGCAGAATTTATCAGGTTCCCGATTATAACGGCGATGACAGAATAAATAGCGTTGACGATAAAACCCGCCTGAAAATTTATGAAATGTCGGACGACACTAAGGTTGCCGGAACCTATGAATTCTCGGTAACGGACGCCGTTCTTATCCCGAAATCTGTTGTTGATAATGCCGAGAAAGACGAAGGTTGGAGTTTCTCTGCTTTAGAAGGTAATGTGCCGCTCTCCAATTTCCCGCTTGTAATCAGCAAGCCCGAGGCCGACACCAGCGCCAACGACATCTCATCGCCGTTCAGCACCCGCACCGTCTATATGACCAAGGATCTTAACTTCGGCGAGTTGACCGACGGCCGCCTTTATGACGACATAATCCCGAGCACCGACCGCCCCGATCTCTTTGGCAGCATCAACGAAGCAGAAATCAAAGCCAGCACTGCGGAGTTCAAGCTGAAAAGCGGCGAGGGTCTTCTGCTCACCGGCCTTGAAAACCGCATCGCCTACCGTTTCACCGAAAAGCTGACCCCCGCTCAGATTGATAAAGGCTACACCCTGCAGGAGATAAGCCATGTGCAGCAGATAGGCTCAGAGAGCACATATAAGCCCGGCATTCAGAGCATACCCGTTTATACCAAGAAGGGTTCTACATACGGGCCATGCTATCCCGAGCCTTATCAGGGAAACAGCATTCCTAACGACCTCACATGGAGATATAATGCTGACGGCTCGGAAAACGCTGAGGCTGTGGTAAGCAACGAACCGTTTGCCCACACCAATGCGGTAATGTGGGAGTACTATGCCACCGTCTCGAAAGATCAATACGGCGTCGATATACCCGGAAGCCATCACCACCCGGACTACATCTCAAAAGAAGAAACTGCAGATTTCTATGACGGAGACAACATCACCTCGGTAAAGCAAAACGTCAAGGCAAACCCAAGCTGCGATAAAGATGTGGACGGAAAACACTATATGTATAAAGACGGCGTGCCCGTAGACTTCCACTACGAGGGCGAGGCTTCAAGCTTCCTAAGAAAAATGGCGCGCTATCTCGTCAGCCCAACCGTCCACTTCGGCGTAGAATTTACCGACGGCAAGGAAACTCAAGAAGACGCCACCCTTGAACCCTCGAAAATCAAGACCAGCACCGATTACACCGGCGTATACTCGGTGTTCGGCAACACCGGCTATTTCGAGGAGCAGGCAAACTTTATCAACACCTTTGACACCGGCGCGCTTTCGGTGACAAAGGCTCTCACCGCCGATGACGGAACCACCGTCACCGACAAGGACAAAGAGGTTGAGTTTGAGTTTACCCTCACCCTTACTCCCGCTCTCGAAGTCAACGACATTACCACCGATACATACAACTATACGATAACCAAACATGCCGAAGCCTCCGGCGAGGAAGGCGGAGCTCCCTCTGAAACAACCGTTAACGAGGGCAGACTTCTGCCGAATGGTTATTCCGGCGTAGATTTCGTCGAAGGAAAGGATATCAAGGCCGCCTCCGAGAACGTGTGGAAGTTCAAACTCAAGGCCGACGAGACCATAACCGTCACCGAAATACCCTACGGCACAAAATACAAGGTCGCCGAAGAAGACAACCAGAAAGACGGCTACAATTCACCCGAGGATTCGGAAGGCACTATCAAGAAGGAACAAACCAAAGCCGAGGTAACGGTCACCAACACCAAGCCCGAGCCCAACCCCGCGACTGCCAAACTTGAACTCACAAAAACGGTCACACCGGCCGATAAATACAAGATCAAGGCGGGCGACTTCTCCTTTGTGGTAACCCCCGTGACTGGCAACCCCGATAATGACCCGATTACGGGAATTAGCGGCTGGGACGGTAAGCACAAAACCCTTACCGTCACCAACAACGAAACCGGCAAGGCAGTTATCTTTGATGATAACACCAAATTTACAACTGCCGGAACCTATAACTACACCGTCCGCGAGAAGGTAGGCAGTATCCCCGGCATGAGCTACGACGCCAATATTTATAACGTCGAAATCGTTGTCGAGGAGGATTACGGCGAAGACGGCGTCTACACCGGCAATCTTAAAGCCACCGTCAAGGTCAACGGTAAAGAGGCAGAAAGTATATCTTTCAATAACAGTTATGACGAAGAAAAAATAACCCTCCCGCTTCGCGCACGCAAGTTCTATAGCGAGAAGCTTACCGGCGGCGAGTTCATTTTCGACTTGATATGCACAAGCGTTAATAAAACTCATGAAGCCGCGGGCACAAGCGGCGGGCTTATGCTCATGAGCGAATACGCCGGAAATATGCAGAGTTGCGGAAACGATGAAGACGGAATTGTCAGATTCAAAGATCTTGAATTTAAAGAGGCCGGCACCTATACCTTTACTCTTAGTGAGGAAAAGGGCGCAGAATACAACATCGAATACGACGACACCGTTTACACCATTGTAGTCGTTATCGGCGAGGAAGTTAAGGACGGGAAAAATGTTCTCCATATCAAAAGCGTCACCATCACCAACAGTAAAACGCCAGAAAGAGTATCCGTCGACCTGAATGATTTAGATTTTGCAGCCACCCTCGTGTTCACGAACGAAAAGGTTACAACCGGCGGCCTCAAGGTTTCCAAGACCGTCACCGGCGCCTCCGGCGAGATCGACAAGGACTTTAACTTTACAGTTACTGTCCCCGCTGACACCGATGTTTCAAAGGTAACCGTTACCAAGGCTACTTCCGCAGAGGGTGACGACAGCGAGTATGCATTTGAATCCGGCAAACTCAGCTTTACTCTGAAAGACGGCGAGAGTTTGACCGTCACCGGCCTGCCTATAAACACCGCCTACACCGTCACCGAAGCCGACTGCAGCGGCTACATCACAACTTATAACGGCAAGGTGTATAAGGGCGGCCTCACCGGCAACATCGTCGCCGGCGAAAGCATCGTTGAGGTTAAAAACCACAATCCCGGCAGCACGGAGTATACTCCCGAGGTCGAAAAAGTGGTTGACGGCCCCGCAAGCGATCAGGAATTTACATTCACACTGTCGGCGATAGACAATGCCCAGATGCCGAAAAAAAACACCGCCACCGTAAAGGGCAGCGGCACCGCTACGTTTGGCACGATCACCTATACCCAGGCCGGCACCTACATGTATAACATCACGGAAACAGGCGTGTATCCCGACTTCGAATGCGACGAAAGCGTCTGGACGCTTACGGTAGTCGTTGAGGAAGTAGACGGCGCGCTTACTGCCACCGGCACATATTCAAAGAACGGCACTACGGAAACAGGCGACAAAGCTAAGTTCACCAACACCCGCAAGACCGGCTCGCTGACGGTTACCAAGACCGTGACCGTCGAGGGCAGCCATGACAAGGCTTTCAACTTTACACTCACCCTTTCTGGCGGTAACATTACCGCTGAAAGCATAACCGTTAATGTACAGAAGAAGTTAAAGACGGGCGTTACTGAAACAGAATCCGCAGAATTAAGACCTGATAACGGCACGTATGCATACCCGTTCACGCTCAAGCACGGCGAGGAGATCACCGTTTCGGATATTCCCTACGGAATGACCTACACGGTTGTCGAGGACGACTACAAAGGCGAGGGATATGTCACCACTGCCGAGGGTCTCACCTCCGGCACTGTCAGCAAGCCTTCCGAAACGGTTAAATTTACAAACGATTATCCCACCGGCTCGCTGACGGTTAAAAAGACCGTGACCGTCGAGGGCAGCCATGACAAGGCTTTCAACTTTACACTCACCCTTTCTGGCGGTAACATTACCGCCAACCCGCTCACCGTTAAGGTTGAGAAGACGGGCGTTACTGAAACAGAATCCAAATCCTTAGATCGTAAGGCAGACGGCACGTATGTCTACCCGTTCACACTCAGTGACGGCGAGGAGATCACCGTTTCGGATATTCCCAGCGGAATGATCTACACAGTAGTTGAAACCGACGCCAACACGGCCGGCTATACTACTACCGTAAACGGCGTAGATACCGACACCGCCACCGGCACTATCAAAGACGGCAGCGATAAGGTCACTGTCTCTTATCTCAACGATTTCAAGACCGGCTCAATTGAAATTTCCAAGAGATTTACCGATGATATCAGCGACGAAGAAGCACCCTTTAAATTCACTCTCACTCTGACGCCGCCTTCCAAGGACGTAACGCTTGGCAGCGTGGTATTCACAAAGGACGGCGAGACACTTTCGATTCAACCCACCGATTCCGGCACCGGCAAGGCCTATGCCTTTACGCTCCATGCCGGCGAGACCATAACCGTCACCGGCATACCCGTGAATACAACTTACGCTCTCGAAGAGACCGTCCCCGGCGAAAAATATGTTTTCGACCACGCCGATGGATCGCTCACCGGCACGGTTTTGGCGGATTCTATAAAGATCACCGCGTATAACACCTATGCCACAGGCTCGCTGACGGTTACCAAGACCGTCACCGGCGAGGGCAGTACTGACAAGAACTTCAACTTTACAGTCTCCTTCCCCGCCACGACCAATATGTCAAAGGTAACCGCCGTCAAGCACACCGCCGAGGTGAAAATCGATCTCACGGATAAATTTAAGGTAGAAGGGGATCATCGGATTCTCAACTTCACCCTCAAGCACGGCGAGGAGCTGGAGGTCACCGGCCTGCCCATAGGCACCGCCTATACCGTCACTGAGGACGACTACAGCGGCGAGGGCTACGATACCACTAAGACCGGCGATTCCGGCGAGATCACTGAATCCACCGAAGCAAAGTTCACAAACGATAAGCCCGCGCCCGGCACGGTTTCCCTGCCGATCATCGCCCATAAGGTTCTCCAATATGACGGCGGAAACGGCAATGAAATCGACCTGAAAAAGTATCAGTTCAGCTTCGAAATCACCGCTGATAAGCCTACTGACGCCCCGCTTCCGACTGTCCCCAAACCCACAAACGACGCGAACGGCGACATCAACTTTGGCAGAATAACCTTTAAAGAGGCGGGAACGTATACCTATAAGGTCACCGAGACCGCTCTCACGCCGAAAGATGCCAACATTAACTGCACCGACAAGGAGTACATCATTTCCGTGGTGGTTGAAGAGACGGTCACGGACGGCACCCCGACGCTTGCAATCAAGAGCGTCACGGTTAGCGACAAAAATGGCGACAAAAAGGTCGACCTTACTAAAGATCAGATCGACCTCGGCATAGTATTCACTAACACCTATAAGAGCGGCTCGCTGACGGTCAGCAAGAAGGTCGAGGGCGAGGGCGGAAATCAGCAGAAAGACTTCAACTTTACCGTTTCCGTTCCGGCCGGCACAGATACCGATAATGTAACCGTCGTCAAGCACATCGCCGAAGGGAACACTACCCTTACAAGCAAATTTGTTGAATCGGGGGATCATAAGCGTCTCAGCTTCAAGTTGAAGCATGACGAATCTGTGACCATTTCCGGCATACCTTACGGCACTCGTTACGAAGTCACCGAGGCCGACTACAGCGGCGAGGGCTACACGACTACGGTAGACGGCGAAGCCACCGGCACTATCGATGCCGAAACGCCGAATGTCACCGTTGCGTATGTCAACACCTACAACACCGGCTCGCTGACGGTTAGCAAGAAGGTCGAGGGCGAAGGTGGAGATCCGCAGAA
>CANQPB010000009.1 GCA_947625615.1 uncultured Clostridia bacterium
CAATTTTTGCTATTCTCGACATTTTTATCACCTCAATCATATTATATCATATTGTGGGTGGTTTGTACACACCCGGGATTTTTTGGGGAGGAAAGCGTTATATAAACGCAGACTGACGGCATTCGGCGGCCGCACTTAAGGGGACGCCCTCTGGCAAGGCGCCTCTTTTATTTGCCTCGCTCCGCTCGGCATTGCGAGGACAACCCCTGCGGGGTTTTCCCCGCGCCCTTTTCCGCGTGCGAGGCACCTTTGGCGCCTCGCCGGGGAGACCCCCGGCGAGGGTCTCCCCGCGAAAAAACTGTCCACCGGACAGTTTTTTCTCCCCGTCCTGCGCTTCGCTTCGCATTATCCCGGAGCGTGCCTACTCGGCTCGCTCCGGGGGAATTCCGCGATTGCGATCGCGGCTCGAGGGCTCCGCCCCCGAGACCCCCGCGGCCTTTTGAAAAAGGCCGGCGAAAACTTTTGATTTTTCAGGGTCTGGGCGGGGTCTGGGCGTTACCCAACTCTGAAATGCCCGACAATGTCGTCACGGCCTTCAAGTATGTCCTGCTCGTATTCCTTCTGCGTTTCGCCGCCGTGGTGAATGACATACGCCACGCCGTCGCGGTTTCTTCTGTCCGAGACTATCCCTATATGCCCCTCAAAAACCACTATGTCCCCGCCCTGCCACTCGGCTATGTCGTGAACGTCGAGCGTCAGCGCCTTGGCCGTGCGGCGAAAATATACCAAAAGGTTTCTCACCCGCCGGAAGTCGATGTTTTTATCCCCCACGTCGTCGCCGTAGTCGCCCCTATGCCTTTCGATGTCGGCGCTGACAAGCTCCATAAGGTCGTATCCCGCCGATCTCATCGCCTGCGCCACCACGTCGGTGCATACGCCGAAGCCGTCGTCGGGATAGCCGCCGCTGTAATATGCGCTTTTATAAATCGGCTTCGTCGCGACATATGCCTTCGCCCCGGCGAGTATGTCGCTCTGGTCGTCGATCCCGTCGCCGTCGCGGTCTCTTTCGCTTATGTAATCGGGGATCCCGAAATCGGCGTTTGTGTATATCTCCCCGCGGGATCTTAGGCAAAGCCACAGCGCCGTGATCAGCGCGACCGTCAGCGCGGCTAAAATTATCTTTGCGGGAGTTTTCAGGCGGTATCTTTTATTCATTTTCTGCGCCCCTTTTCGACTTTTTCTGCAATCATATCCCGCCGAGGAGAAAAAGTCAACTAACTTAAGAAATTCTTAATGAAAGCTTAAGGTTCGCAAAAAATTTTTAATGAAAAATTAAGACGCCGAAAATTTTCTTAAAAAATTTCCCCGGCCGCCTTTTCGGGAGCAGCCGGGGGGATAATTATTTTATTCGGGTATTCAGCCCTCGTTTTCAAGGTAGGCGAACTGCCACTTGTCGAAGACGAAGCTGCCGCCGAAGACGAAATAGAGATCGTTGGTGCCGCTGACGGTTTTGTCGAGGCTGCCGGAGATGGTCTGGATCTCGCGGTTGGTGTCGAACTGGATCGAGCCGACGGGGGCAGAATCTATGCTGTCGAGGCGGATCTCAATGATTCCTTTGCCCCTGAGCTGGGCGGCAAAGGTGTTCGCGCCGGAGCCGAAGCTTACGTCGGTGAGGCCGAGCCAGTCGCCATCGTCGATGTCGGTGACGCAGATGCTTCCGACCTCTTCCTCGTTGTAGTAGTACTGAACGCCGGCCGCGGTGTGCATGGTCTCGGCCTCGTTGATGACGAGCGCGTCAAGATCCTTTATCTGGTCTACGCCCTTGTCGCTCATCTTCGAGGACTTTAAGACTATGTTTTTCTCGTCGACCTCGCAGTAGTCGATGCCTATGCTTCTGAAACCGCTCGCCTTGTCAAGCTTGCGCATATTCTCAAGCAGCGAGACGTTCTGGTAGAGAATGTAGTATTTGTCGCCGTATTTCTGGAGATGCGAATGGTTGTTCGAGAAGGGGTAGCCGTGCTGATTGGGATTGGTGAGATATTCGCCGCCCCACTGCCAGCTGTCGGGATTTAAAGGATCGTCGGAAACCATGTAGCACATCGAGCAGGTCTGAGGAGCGGCGCCCAGGGTGACCGGGAAGAAGCTGCGGTCTTCATAGTTGGAGCAGTAGGTAAGAACATACTTGCCGCCGATGTAGTTGAGCTCGTTGGCTTCGAAGTGGTAATATGTCGGCACCTTGCAGAATTCGCCGTCTATCGAAACCATGTCCTTGCCGAGCTTTGCAACGCGGCAGTTGCCGGTTCTCATTCCGTCCTGGAATTCGCCCTTGCCGCCGCCAATGGCTATCCAGCCCACGCCGTCGTCGTCGATGCAGGCGCCGGGATCGAAGCACCAGACAACGGGATCGTCTTTAAGCTGGGGCATTTCGTTGTAGACAAGAGGCCCGCCTATGGGATCCTCCCAGGGGCCGGTCGGCGAGGTAGAGGTGAGAACGCCGATGTTCGCGCCGGAATTGGCGAAGTAGAGATAGAAGTGGGTCTTTCCGTCCGATTCCTTGCGGGAGACTATCGACGGCGCCCACGAGCAGCCCGCCCATGTGGCTATCTCGCAGACGGGAATTGTCCCTTCGTAGCGGAAGTTTGACATATCCTCAGTAGAATAACAAGCTAAAGTATTGATTGAACCGTAGCCGTTGTCGCCGTAGCCCGATTTTGCATTAAACTCCTGCGAGTCGTTGGTGCCGTAGATGTAAAGACGGCCCTCGTATTCGACCGAGGTGGGATCGGCAAAATAGATATCGGAGGAAACGGGGTTGTTCTCCTCCATTCCCTTGAAAGCCTCCGAGAGCTTTTCGCCGACGGAATAGCCGAGATCCTGCGAGGGAACCATGCTGTCGTCGAAGCTGAACTCGGTGGGCTTGGCGCCGCAGCCGGCGAGCGCCGTTGCTATCGAAAGTGAAACTGTCATTGCTATTATCCTTTTCTTAAGATTCATAAAAATCATCTCCGTGTCAGTAGATATTCTTATATACGGATTATAACATTTACAGGGCTTTTTTTCAAGACGGTATTGACAAATGCTTAGAATATGCCTAAATCCTATAAGAATCCGCTAACAGGTAACTAAAATAATTTATCGGATTAGGCTTTCCGCAATAATGCCATAACTTTTTGTCAGCCGTTCCGTGAATTTATGCAAATTGACTTTTTTCGCCGCGGGGCTTGAAAACCGCCGCGCCATCTGCTATTATTAGATGTGTAGAAAAATGCAGTTATACCGATCCGCAGGGTGCGGGGGGGCGGCCGGACGCCGTCCGAAAAATGAACGGAGAATAGAAAATGGTATTTTCAAACTATCTTGCGCTCCTCGGGGGCGTGGCGTTCTTCCTCTTCGGAATGAGCACAATGGGCGGCGGGCTTAAACAGCTTGCCGGAAACAAAATGGAGGCAGTCCTGTGGAAGCTTTCCTCGACGCCTTTGAAGGGCTTTCTGCTCGGCATGCTCGTCGCGGCGGTAATACAGTCCTCCAGCGCCACCACCGTAATGGTGATAAGCTTCGTTTCCACCGGCATGATGACATTTTCGCAGTCGGTGGCCATAGTTTTGGGCGCCAACGTCGGCACCACCATGACGGGTTGGGTGCTCACCATTTCCAATGCCGATAACGGTTCGTTTACCACCGCGCTGATCTCGCTGCTTGCAATTGCGGGTTCTGCGATGGTTCTTTTTTGCCGCAAAAACGCCCAGCGCTCCATAGGAAACGTAGCTCTCGGCCTTGCCACCCTGCTTTTGGCGATGTCTTTGATAAGCGAAGCGGTGGCCCCCCTTAAGGACAGTCCGAGGTTTGCCGATCTTCTGGGTCTTCTGCGGAATCCCGTGTTCGGTATCCTTGCCGGCGCGCTGATCACCGCGGTCACGCAGTCGAGCTCGGCGTCTGTCGGTATTTTGCAGTCGCTGTCGTTCACCGGGGCCATACCCTACGGCGTCTGCCTGCCGATAATCCTCGGAATCAACATAGGCGCCTCGACGCCGGTCATGATAGCCATGCTCGGCGCAAACCGCAACGGCAAGAGAACGGCGATATCCTACCTCGTCATGAATATAGCTGCCTTTATAGTTACATATATCCTGTATATCCCCGCGAATCTGATATTCGACATGTCCTTCATGGACAGAAGCGCGAATGTCCTCGGAATAGCCGTAATGAACACCTGCCTGAGGCTTATAACCGTCGCGGTGATTCTGCCCAGCATAAAGCTTATAGAAAAGATTTGCTTCAAAATAATCAAGCCGGATCCCGCCGAGAGGGAGGATATGCTTGAAATAGACAGCCTTGACGACAGCCTGCTGAACTACGCCCCCACCGCCCTTGAGCTTTCAAAGAACGCCACGCTGAGAATGTGCGAGATAGCGGTAAAAAACATCTACCGCGCGCTGCGGCTTATAACCGAATATGACAAAACGAAATTCCAGAAGGTTATCGACAAGGAAGCCCTGTGCGACAAATATGAGGACAAGCTCGGAAACTACATCGTAAAGATAGGTAAAAACGGCCTTACGGACAAGCAGCAGGCCCTCTCGCGGGAGCTTTTGAGCGCCGTCGGCGACTTTGAACGCTTAAGCGATCACGCGCAGAACATAGCCGAGAGCGCCGACGAGATGAACGAGAAAAAGATTGAATTCACCGGCGAGGCTGACACCGAGATAAGGCTTCTGATAGCCGCCGCAAAGGAGATCATCGGCCTTGCGAAGACCGCTTTCATCGAGAGGCGCCGGGACATCGCGCTTAAGGTCGAGCCGCTTGAGGAGGCCATCGACGAGATGACAAAGCAGCTGAGACAGAATCACGTCGACAGGCTTTCGACAAACGACACGACTATCCTCACCGGCTTCGTCTATAACGACATTCTGATAAACATTGAAAGGGTTGCGGATCACTGCTCGAACATAGCGTTCAGCGTTCTGCACAGCTTCGACATCAACGCCGAGGAGCATGCCTATACCGCCCACGCCGCCGATTCGGAAGAATTCCGCCGCGAGCTGCACGGCTACCTTGAAAAATACGTCGAGCCGATAATACCGAAACAATAAAAACAAATGCTATATAAAAATCCGGGAAGAGCATTCTCCCGGATTTTTATTTTTTCGGCATAGTTATACCTGCTTTTTGGTTTTAAATCAGTTTTTGTTGAATTCGGAAAGCGTGAGGCCGCTGTTCTTTTCAAGCGCCCAGCGAATATTCCACTCGCTTGTAAATAAAAGAAGATAGTTTCCCTTGAAGTCCTGGACGATTTTGGTGTCCGAGCTTAAATTCAGCGTCTTGGGGTCGAGGGTGGGGTCGTCTATCCAGCGGATATACTGATAGGGCAGGCCCTCGTTGATTATCTCGACGTTGTATTCCGTTCTCATGCGGTGCTCGAAGACGTCGAACTGGAGCATTCCGACGACGCCGACTATCACCTCTTCCATGCCGGTGTCGGGCTCCCGGAATATCTGTATGGCTCCCTCCTGGGCTATCTGGGTGGCTCCCTTGACGAACTGCTTCCGCTTCATGGTGTCCTTGTGGCGGATCCTCGCGAAGTGCTCCGGCGCAAAGGTGGGTATCCCCTCGAATCTGATGTCCTGCCCCGGCTCGCAGACCGAATCGCCGATAGAGAATATTCCCGGGTCGAACACGCCTATGATGTCGCCGGCATAGGCCTCGTTTATCACCTCGCGGCTGTCGGCCATCATCTGCTGGGGCTGCGAAAGTCTCATCTTCTTGCCGGTCTGAACATGCTCGACCTCCATGTCACGCTCGAATTTTCCCGAGCATATCCTCATGAAGGTGAGGCGGTCGCGGTGGGCTTTGTTCATGTTAGCCTGGATCTTGAAGACGAACGCCGAAAATGTGGGCGAGGTCGGGTCGACATAGCCGTCGTCGCATTCCCGAAGGCCGGGAGGCGGGCTCATCTTCAAAAAGCTGTTCAAGAAGGGCTCTACCCCGAAATTGTTCAGCGCCGAGCCGAAGAACACCGGCGAAAGCCCGCCGGTAAGCACCTGCGACATCTTAAGCTCGTCGCCGGCGCCGTCCAAAAGCTCGATATCCTCCATCAGCTGAAGCCTGAGGCGCTCGCCTATCAGCGAATCGAGGGCGGGGTCGGTGATGTCCGCCTCGACTGCCTCGACCTCGTGGCGGCGGTCGCCGTGCTCGTAGCATAAGATGTGCTTTGTCTCGCGGTCGTATACCCCCTTGAAGTCGGAGCCGCTGCCTATCGGGAAATTCATCGGATAGGTGGATATGCCCAGCTCGTCCTCGATTTCGGAGAGGAGATCGAAGGGGTTTTTGGCGTCGCGGTCGAGCTTGTTTATGAACGTGAAGATGGGGATATGTCTCATCACGCATACCTTGAAGAGCTTGCGGGTCTGGTTTTCAACACCCTTGGCCGCGTCGATAACCATAACCGCCGAATCGACGGCCATGAGCGTGCGGTAGGTGTCTTCGGAAAAGTCCTGGTGGCCGGGGGTGTCGAGAATGTTCACGCAGCAGCCGCCGTATTCAAACTGCATAACCGAGCTTGTGACCGAAATTCCGCGCTGCTTTTCTATCTCCATCCAGTCCGAAACGGCGTGGCGGTCGGTCTTTTTACCCTTTACCGAGCCGGCCAGAGCTATGGCTCCGCCGTATAAAAGAAGCTTTTCGGTGAGGGTGGTCTTTCCGGCGTCGGGGTGGGAGATTATCGCGAACGTCCGCCGCCGGAGGATTTCTTTCATCATGTCTGACATAATTTTACTCCTTTATTATTGGGATTCTTGTTATGAATCTGCGGAAAAAGGAAGCTTTTACATCGGAGTATCCCCTATCAAGATATAATTTATTACGTTTTTTCGCCGTATTTTCTGGCGAGCTTTTTTGAGAGCCTCTTTTGAGGCTTTTTCGGCTTTTCGGGTCTTTGCGCCCTCTTTTCGGCCGTGAAGACGTAATATCCTCCGGCCTCGGTTACCCTGACGCCGCCGAAAACAGCGGCCAGCTTGTTTTTATACCACTCGAGCCGCTTTGTAACCATAACCATTCGCCCGCCCGGCGCAAGGCGGGAATATCCGCCCTCGATAAAGCGTTTCGCGACCGAAAAATCGGCGTGATAAGGCGGGTTCGAAAGAATGAGCGTCGGGGTGAAATCAGGCAGGGAACCGAAGCCGTCGCTTAAATATATTCTCACCCCTAAAACGCCGTTTAGGCGGGCGTTTTCCTCCGAAAGCCTGACGGCCTCGGGGCTTATGTCGCACATGACAACGTTCTGCGGGCCGGTTATCTTCGCGGCGTATATGCCGACGATCCCGCAGCCGCAGCCGAGATCCAAAACCCTGTCATCGGGGAGGATTTCGGTGTTTTCGAGCATCGCGAGGGTGCCGCCGTCTAAAGAGGAGGGGGAGAAAATTTCCGGCGAGGTTTCAAGCCTGAGAAGGGCGCCGTTTATATTTGCGGTATACATTTTCACCTCAGAAAAAGGACGTGCCTAAAGCGCGTCCTTTAAAGATTCACATAACGGCGCTTGCGTCAACGTAAAGGGTGCGGGGGCCGTCCTTTTTGGCCGGAGCGGGCTCGGGCGCGAGGCGCGAGGCAAAGAATTTCTGCGCAACCTGCGGGAAGAGCGCGTAGCTTAAAACGTCCTCCTCGGAGCCGTTGAAGCCGGGCACCGACTTGCACTCCTCGCGGTATTTTTCAAGCTCGGGCTCCAAAAGGTCTGCGGGGCGGCAGGTGATGACCTCTTCGTCGCCTATTGCCTTGCGGCGAACCTCTTCGTTCACCTCTCCCGGCAGGCGGCCGTATTCGCCTCTCAGAAGCGCCTTGGATTCCTTGGTGAACACCTTATATCTCTCGCCGGAAAGAACATTCAGAACCGCCTGCGAGCCGACTATCTGGCTGGTGGGGGTGACGAGCGGCGGGTAGCCGAAGTCGCGGCGGACATTCGGCACCTCGGCCAGAACTTCGTAATATTTATCCTCGGCGTTGGCCTGCTTGAGCTGGCTGATGAGGTTGGAAAGCATTCCGCCCGGAACCTGATACATAAGCGTCTTGGTGTCGACGTTCAGAACCTTCGGGTCGAGAATGCCCTCGGCCTTGAGCCTGTTGGCGACGTCTCTGAAATGGGCGGCGACGTCGGCGAGCGCGGCGAGATCGAGACCGGTGTCGCGGTCGGTGCCGGCGACGGTGGCCACCAAAGATTCGGTGGCGGGCTGGCTGGTGCCGTTGGCAAGCGGCGAAAGCGCGGTGTCGACGATGTCTACCCCCGCCTCGGCGGCCTTGAGATAGACCATGTCGCCGGTGCCGGTGGTGTTATGTGTGTGAAGGTGGATAGGTATCTTCACGGCGGCCTTGAGCTTTTTGACAAGCGACGCGGCGTCGTAGGGCAGAAGCAGGTTTGCCATGTCCTTTATGCAGATGGTGTCGGCGCCCATCTCCTCAAGCTCCTTGGCGAGTTTGACGAAGTATTCCTCGTTATGGACGGGGCTGGTGGTGTAGCTTATGGCGGCCTCGCAGATTCCGCCGTACTTTTTGGTGGCGGTGATGGCGGCCTTGAGGTTGCGGGTGTCGTTTAAGGCGTCGAAGATTCTGATGACGTCGATTCCGTTTTCGATGGATTTTTTGACGAACGCGTCGACGACGTCGTCGGCATAGTGCTTATAGCCCAAAATGTTCTGCCCGCGGAAAAGCATCTGGAGCTTTGTGTTGGGCATCGCCTTTTTGAGGGCTCTTAAGCGCTCCCAGGGGTCTTCGTTCAGAAAGCGCATGCAGGAATCGAAGGTGGCGCCGCCCCAGCATTCGAGCGACCAGTAGCCTATTTTGTCGAGGCGCTCGCAGGCGGGAAGCATATCGGAAAGCCTCATTCTCGTCGCGGCCTGCGACTGATGGGCGTCTCTCAGGATAGTATCGGTAATTTTCAAAGGATTCTTAGCCATATTGTCCTCCTATAGTAAAATTCAGGTTTTGCGCAAAAAACCGCCTTGGCGCGCCCAGGGCTGTGTGCGCCGCCCGGGGCTTTAATAAAGCTTCGGGCATGCTGCAAGGGCGAAGCCCCGCCCGCACGGCCGTGCGGGCGCCCCGCGCCTGCGGCGCGGGGCACGCTGCCCCCGCAGGGGGCAGCGTGGGCTTCGCCCGCCCCTAAGTCAGCAGCGCGCCGGCGGCAAAAGCTTCAGAATCAGCTCAGCAGCGAGATGAGCACGCCCGCGGCTATCGCCGAGCCGATAACTCCCGCGACGTTCGGGCCCATGGCATGCATGAGAAGGAAGTTGCCGGGGTTGGCCTCCTGGCCGACCTTCTGCGAAACACGCGCGGCCATGGGAACGGCGGAGACGCCGGCCGAGCCGATGAGCGGGTTGATCTTTTCCTTGAGGAAGAGATTCATGAACTTTGCAAGTAAAAGTCCGCCGGCAGTGCCCATGGCAAAGGCGACGATGCCCATGAGGATTATCTTTATGGTCTCCCATCTTATGAAGGTGGAGGCGGTGGCGGTGGCGCCGACCGAAACTCCCAAGAAGACGGTGACGATGTTCATAAGCTCGTTCTGAACGGTCTTCGAAAGGCGCTCGCAGACGCCGCACTCCTTAAGAAGGTTGCCGAGCATAAGGGAGCCGATAAGCGGGCCGGCCGAAGGCACCAAAAGGGTGACGAACACGGTGACGACTATCGGGAAGATTATCTTTTCCGTTCTCGAGACGGGTCTTAACTGCTTCATCACGATTGAGCGCTCTTTTTTGGTGGTCAAAGCC
Organism: uncultured Clostridia bacterium; assembly: GCA_947625615.1. Taxonomy (GTDB): domain Bacteria; phylum Bacillota; class Clostridia; order Oscillospirales; family Ruminococcaceae; genus Faeciplasma. The sequence continues at coordinate 9,690 of CANQPB010000009.1, forward strand.
TTCATAATCGGCGGCTGGATTACGCCGATGAGCGCCATGTAAGAATACGCCGCGACGGCTATCGGGCCCAAAAGCTCAGCCGCAAGGATCATCGTGGTGTAGATGGCGGTCGGGCCGTCGGCTCCGCCGATGATTCCTATCGAGCCCGCCTGCTGCGGGGTGAAGCCCATGAGATTGGCGGCGATGTAGGTGACGAATATGCCGAGCTGGGCGGCAGCGCCCAAAAGCATCGACTTAGGATTGGCGATAAGCGGGCCGAAATCGGTCATCGCGCCGACGCCTATGAAAATAATGCAGGGGTAAATGCCGAGCTTGACGCCTAAGTACAGAACGTCCAGAAGGCCGGGGGTGACGGTCTGGCCCAAAAGGGCGGTCATCTCGTCAAGAATGTTCTGCGACACGCCCGAGGCCGCAAATTCGTCGATCATCTCGGGGGTGATAGCGGCGCCGCCGAAGATGTCCCAGTGGATATGTCCGCCGGCGAAGAGAAGCTCGTGGAACATTTCGGCGCCGGGGAGATTCGTAAGCATCATGCCGAAGGCTATCGGCAGAAGAAGCAAGGGCTCAAATTTTTTGACGATGGCAAGGTACATTAAAACGCAGGATATCGCCAGCATTATGAGCACGCGCGGATCGTTGCCTATAAGGGCAAAGCCCGTCGATTTCAAAAAGTCGATAATAGGGTTTACTTCACTCATCTTTGCACCTCGCGATTACTCAATGGTGCAAAGAACGTCGCCGGTGGCGACAGAAACGCCCTTTGAAACGGTCACCGAGGTGACTTTTCCGGCCTTGGGAGCCATTATCTCGTTTTCCATCTTCATGGCCTCAAGGATCATGAGGACTTCGCCCGACTTTACGGTCTGGCCGGCCGAGACGTTTACCGAAAGAATGTTGCCCGGCATCGGGGCGGTGATCTTTTCGCCGGCACCTGCGCTGACGGTCTTGGGGGCGGCGGGAGCATCGGGAGCGGCCTTGGGAGCAGCCTTGACCTCGGACGCCGAAATTTCCTCTACGGCGACCTCGTATTCGGTGCCGTTTACGTTTACGCGATAGTTTCTCATTGTTTATTTACCTCCAAAAATTCAAGATGTTCTGCGTATAGACGAAATGCGCACTGCCTCGACGCTTTCGCCCATCTGTTCCGCTATCACGGCCGCGATGACCGCGATAAGCTCGCCCTTGTTTTCAATAGGCTCGGGGCTTTCCTTGGGCTGCTCGGGTTCGGGCGAAACCGCCGGAGCCGTCTTCGGCGCGGGCTTTTCAAAAAGCCTTATTATCCTGCCCATTACCGTGCAGATGATTATGATGCAGATAAGCCCGACGAAAACCGTGCCGAGACCCATTGCGATCACAAGACCCATAGAGGGTGCTTCCATAAAAATCCTCCTAACTTAGCGGATCAATAAATCCAAATTAAAGTTATGATAGCATAAATCGCCATAAAAAGCAATAGGCAAAATGACTAAGATGAGCGCACTCAGCCCCTCAAGAATAGTTGTTAGTAATCATTCGGCAAGAGATTTCGGCGGGCGGGAAAAATTATTTTTGCGATATCAAAAAAACAGTGGAAATTTTCGGGGAGTAGTGCTATAATGTATAATGAATAAAAATGTGGGTGTGAGCGTAATGAAAAAAACAGTTGACGGACTGACGGTAAACGTCGTCGAGCGGGGCGAGGCCTCGGGCGGCGCCGCGGTGCTTTTTCTGCACGGTTGGGGAAGCCGGGCGAGCCTCTTTGAGGGGCTTATTGAGCTTATGGCAAAAAAATATTTCGTCCTCGCGCCGGATATGCCCGGCTTCGGGGATTCCGACGAGCCCGCAGACCCCTGGGACGTCGGCCGCTATGCCGATTTAATACTTGACCTTTTGAAACCCTATTCCCTAAAAAAGCTGATTTTGGTGGGCCATTCCTTCGGCGGCAGGGTGATCTTAAAGCTCTGCGAAAGGGAGCTGCCCTTTGAGATAGAAAAAATAATACTAATAGATTCCGCCGGGATAAAGCCGAAAAAGAGCTTAAGGCAGCGCCTCAGCCTCGCCGCGTATAAAACCGGCAGGAGAGTGATGAGCCTATGGCCGCTGAAAAAGATCTTCCCCGACGCCGTGGAAAAGATGCGCAAAAAGCGGGGCTCGGCCGATTACAACGCCGCATCGCCGGTAATGCGGCAGACGCTCGTCAAGGTCGTGAACGAAGACCTCAGGCATGTGCTCCCCTCCGTCAAGGCGCCTACGCTTTTGATATGGGGCACCGCCGACACCGCCACTCCCCTTTCGGACGGCGAGCTTATGGAAAAGCTCATACCCGACGCGGGGCTTGTTAAAATCGAGGGCGCGGGGCATTACAGCTTTTTGGAGGCTCCAGAATACGTCGCGCGGGTAACGGCTTCTTTTCTGAACATATAAGGAGGCGATTTTATGGCACTGAGAATAATTCTTACCGTTTTATATATTGTCACCGCCTGGTTCCCCGTCCGGCACTATATACACATGTTCCAGCTAAATTCCTATAAGCCGAAGGTGCAGCTTAAGTGGCTCAAAAAAAACAATCACTTCTGGATCATCTTTTTAGTGGCGATACTCGAGCTATGCCTCGCGTTCAACAATCCCGCAAACTTGGGGCTTCACCGCTCGCTCTGCGTATACACCGCCCTGCTTGCGATGTTCTTTTACACGGTCTACGTTCATTTCCCGAAAAAGAGCTATAAGATCCCCCTGAAATACACGGCAAGGGTAAAGCGGCTTTTGGCCACCACCGCGATAATATATCTTCTGCCGACGCTGCTGAATTTTCCCTTCCTCGGCTCCATAGCCACCGCGATCATGGGGGTGATATACGTAACCATGCTCATAGCCGCGCCGTTTATAGTCTTGCTTGCAAACCTTATAAACCGCCCAATAGAGCTGAACATCAACAAATGGTATATAAGCGACGCCAAAAGGATTTTAAAGGAATGCCCGCACCTTAAAATAATCGGCATAACCGGCAGCTTCGGAAAGACATCGGTGAAATATTTTTTAGACGAGCTTTTGAGCGTGAAATATAACGTCTTAAAAACCCCCGGGAATTTCAATACCCCGCTCGGTGTGGTAAAAACCGTACGCGGCGAGCTTCGGGCCACCCACGACGTCTTTTTATGCGAGATGGGCGCGAAAAACGTCGGGGACATAAAGGAGATCTGCGACATTGTGCATCCGCAGGACGGGATAATCACCTCGGTAGGGCCGATGCACCTTGAAAGCTTCGGCAGCCTTGAAAATGTCAAAAAGACTAAATTCGAGCTCGCCGACGCCCTGCCCGACGGCGGAAAGCTCTACCTAAACCTTGATGACGAAAACGTCCGTGAGATGTCGGCGGGAAGAAGCTTTATCGGCTACGGGATAGATTCCCGCGAGGGATATTACGCCTCGGATATAACCGTTTCGGAGGACGGCTCGGAATTTGACGTTACCTCGCCCTCGGGCGAGAGCTGCCGCTTCCGCACAAAGCTCATCGGGCGGCACAACGTGATAAACATCTGCGGGGCTATTGCCTGCGCTAACAGCATGGGGATTCCGCTTTCCGACCTCAGGCAGGCGGTAAGGCGGCTTGAAAGCGTGCCCCACCGGCTCGAGCTCAAAAAGCAGGGCAGCCTCACAGTGATAGACGACGCCTACAATTCGAATCCCTCCGGCGCAAGAGCCGCCCTTGATACCCTTAAGATGATGGACGGCTACAGGATTCTCTGCACGCCCGGAATGATAGAGCTCGGCGACATGCAGCATAAGCTGAACCGCGAAATGGGCGAATACGCCGCGGGCTGCTGCGACTACGCCGTCGCCGTGGGAAAGACGAATTCCGAGGCCATACGCGAGGGGCTTGCGGCGGCGGGCTTTTCGGAGGAAAACTTCTATGCGGCCGAGAGCCTGAACGACGCGATGAAAAAAATTTACACCTTGACAGGGAACGGAAAAAGTAAGATAATACTTCTTGAAAACGATTTGCCCGACAATTACTGATTTTTGGAGATGGTTGATTATGAAGATTAAAGTTGCGCTCATGTTCGGCGGAAAGTCGGTGGAGCACGAAATTTCGGTGATATCCGCTTTGCAGGCCGCGCAGAATCTCGACCCCGAGAAATACTCCGTCATACCCGTTTACATATCTAAGACCGGCGAGATGTTCTGCGGCGAAAAGGTCGGCGACATCGAGGCGTATAAGGACATAAACTCGCTTATATCGCAGAGCTTTCCCGTCACATTTGCCCGAATGGGAGACCGCGTGGCGATCATTAAGACGAAGACGAAGCTTTTTGAAAAACCGCTTGTAGACTATATCGACGTGGCCTTTCCGGTGGTGCACGGCACCAACGCCGAGGACGGAACCGCGGCGGGGTATCTCAACATGCTCGGGGTGCCCTATGTCGGCTGCGACGTTCTCTCGGCGGCGCTTTCCATGGACAAATACGCCATGAAGGTGATCTTTAAAGACAACGGCATACCCGTTCTGCCCTGCACCGTAGCCGACAGCGCAGACTATGCCCGCGCCGAAAGCGATGTAATAAAAGACGCCGAGGAAAAGATCGGCTACCCGATGATAGTAAAGCCGGTGAATCTCGGCTCGAGCGTCGGCATAACGGTGGCGCACGAACGCGAAGGGCTGACAAAGGCCCTCGACGAGGCGTTTTTATACGCCGGCCGCGCGCTTATCGAGCACGCCATAACGGATCTTAAAGAGATAAACTGCTCCGTTCTCGGAAACCCTCACGAGGCAAAGGCATCGGTCTGCGAAAGGCCGGTAGGCAGCGACGAAATTCTAAGCTATGAGGACAAATACATCGGCGGCGGCAAATCTAAAGGCATGGCCTCGACAAAAAGGATAATACCCGCCGACATTCCCGACGAGACCGCCGAGAAGATAAAGGAATACTCGGTAAGGGCGTTTCGGGCGCTCGGCTGCTCGGGGGTTGCGAGGATAGACTTTATGATAGACGGCTCGGACGGTAGCATATATTTAAACGAGATAAATTCCATACCCGGCTCGCTGAGCTTTTATCTCTGGGAGCCCGCCGGGGTGAAATATCCCGAGCTGCTCGACGAGCTTATAAGCCTTGCTCTCGAGCGCGACCGCGAGGCCTCGAAGATAACCTACGCGTTTGACACGAACGTCCTCTCGGGGATAAAGCTTAAAGGCCTTAAGGGCGCGAAGGGAAAGGCGTAAGACCAGATGTGGCCTTTGAGCCACATCAAGAAGACAGAAGTCAGAAATCAGAAGTCAGAGTTTCAAGGTGTTACCTGCGGCGACATATCTAAATATTTTTAATAATGCGTGCAAAATGAGCACTCCACTTAAAGCCCCGGAATCCATACACAAAAAAGCAGACGGTTTTACGTCTGCTTTTGCCGTTTTATTAAGTATTATTCCGCGGATTCAGAGGTCACGTTGCCGTCCTCGTCGTATTCGGTGACGGTCTTCGAGGTGAGCTCGCCGTCGGTATATCTTTCAACCGTCAGAGACTTCGGGGTTCTGCCGTCGTCGTAAAATTCCTGCGAGCCGCAGTCGCGGATCTGCGCGCCGTCGGGATCGGAAAAATTGTTGTCCCACTCGCCCTTAATAACGGTGCCGCTCTCGTTGTAGTAGAGCTTTTCGTAATAGGTGCCGCCGCTGCCGTCGGTATAGTAATTTATGACATATTCAATGTTGAGCATACCCATGGTGACGACGTATCTCGAGACGTTGCCGTCGGCGTCGAAATAAACGTCTTTCATGCCGGCTATATACAGGAAATCCTCGTCGGTGCAGAGATTGTACATCTGCTCGGCGACGGTGCCGTCGTCGTTATACACCTCATAGGAAAGCTGGCTGTAATAGCCCTCGAATTCTCCGGCGGCCGTCCCCGCGACAGGTGCGTCGGGTGCCTTTCTTTCGCCGCAGCCGGCGAGCGCGCATGTTAAACATGCCGCCAGAATAAGCGAAATAATTTTTCTGAACATCAGTATATCTACCCTCTTGCTTGGGATTATTTTCTGCGACTAAGCCGATAAGCCGAGTTTTGTCGTGTGCGGCAATCTATCTACGCCATGCGTCGCCGCATGGCTCAAGCCATCTTAAACAGCATGCCCGCCGAGCAGACGTTGACATGCCGATCCAATCGATGTTGCATCGGGTAGGGTTTACACGCCCGCGCGGTCTCCCGCGCTGCGGTGAGCTCTTGCCTCGCCTTTTCACCCTTACCGGCCGGAGCCGGCGGTTGTTTTCTGTTGCACTTTCCCTAAGGTCGCCCTCGGCTGCCGTTAGCAGCTACCCTTGCTCTTTGATGCTCGGACTTTCCTCATTCGCCTTGACGGCGCCCGCTGCCGCATGGCTTACTCGCAAACCGTATTATATTATATTTTTTGCTTCTTGTCAACACTTTATTCAAACGCAATGAACAAGTAATTTTAAAATCGCACTTTTGGAGCGCGTTGCTCTGCAAAAGCCGCCTCGGATTTTTTGACTTTCATGCTATAATAGACAATAATGCCTTGCTCCCGGTAAGCGCTATATAACCGCAGGCTGTCAGCATACCGGCAACCGCCGCACCGAAAGTGCCTCGCGGGCTTCGATTTTGTAGAAGCCTTTGGGAACACACCCCTCCCCTTGAGGGGAGGGGTCGCGCCGTTCGCCGCAAGGTGAACGGCCGGGTGACGGGGTGGAACCCCCTCTCCCTTTGCGAGGGAGAGGGGGCAGGGGGTGAGACAGGCATAAAATTTTTTATTCAACCGCGTTGCCGGAGCATTTCTCAACAAGCCTCGATATATCCTTAAACAGGCTGTAGTCCTCCGAATCCTCGCCCTCAAGATTGGTCAGCACGGCGAGGATATAGGGCCTCGGCGCGTCGACGTAGGCGATATCGTGGAAGGAATACCCCGCCCAGCCGTATTTGCGGTAGATCGGCCAGTCCGAGACGAGCATCTTTATCCGCGTGTTCGCAAGATCCTCTTTGAAAACCGAAACGTATTCGCTGTCCGACGTGAGAAAGTCGGCGAGGATCCTGCCGTAGGCGCCCGCCGATTCGCAGCAGAGCTTTTCTTTAGACCTTCTTGTGTCCTCGGGGTGGGTGCAGCCGTATTCCTCCAAAAAGGCGGAAAAATCGTCCCAGCTGACGAGATCCTTAAGCATTTCAAGCGCAGTGTTGTCGCTTCGGGTTATCGCCAACGTAAGCACCTGCTGAAGGGTGTATTCGTCGCCGAAATTGCCCTGCGCGATCACCCCCGAGCCGTGAAAATAGTGGCGCTCCTCGTAGGTGAGTATCATCTCGGGGTCGAGCTCGCCCTCGCTCATGCGGCGGTAGATAAGCGTGCAAAAGGGGATCTTCACGGCGCTCGCCACCGGGTAATGCGCGCCGGGGTTGAGCTCATATTCAAAGCCGCTGAGAATGTCGCGGTAGTATACCGACATCACCCTGTCCCGCGGGGTGACGACGTTTCCGTCAGCGTCAAGCTTCTCTTTCTCCGGCTCGCAGCCGCATTCGTCGGAATTGTCGCAGCCGGGATTGAGACGGTATTTTTCGACGATCTCCGCCATGCCCGAATAGAATTCCTCCGGCAGGGAAAATTCCTCCGGCGGCTCGGTCTGCGCGGGCTCCGTCTCGGACAGATCCGCCTCGGTCACGGGCTCGGAAACTGGCTCTGGCAGGGTCTCGGCGGGAAGGGTGCTGTCCGGCACAAAGGGGCTTTCGGAAGCGGAGAATATATCCGCCTCCGCCGTTTTAAGGGTGATTCCGGGGAGATCCTTAACGGTCTCCTCGGCCCTTGACACCTGGCAGGAAGTTAAAAGCATTGCCGCCGCCGAAACCGCGGCAAGAATTCTCAAGCGGGACATTTATGTCCTCCCCCCTTTGCCTGCGGCTTCTGTCTTACTGAATGCTGTCGTAGGTGATCTTGTCGTAATATTCGCAGTATTCCACCTCGGCGTTGGCGAGCATGTCGTCGACGTATTCGTTCAGCGCCATCGAGGCGTAATCGGGCTCCAGCCTTTTTATGATATGATAGCCGTAGTCGGTCTCGACGATGTCGCTGACTGCGCCCTTTTCAAGCGCGAACGCGGCCTTTTCAAAGGGCTCCACCATTTCGCCGAATGTGAAGGTATAGCCCTCCTCGTTGTCCATCATACCGGGGTCGTCGCCGACCGTCTGGGCAAGCTCGTAGATGTCCGCGCCGTCGGCAATCTGCTTTGCTATCTCCTGCGCGTATTCATAGGCGGCCGCTTTAAGCTCCTCCTCGGTGGCGTCCTCATAGCCCTCCTCATCGGCAAAGTGGTCGTTCGAAATCAGAACGTGGTAGGCCCTGACGTATTCTTCGTCGAGCGCGGCGCGAGCCTCGGCGTCGGGATAAAGGGGCTTGTCCTCGCCGTTGAAGAGATCTTCAAATGCGCGGTTGGTCATTACATTCTGGCCGATAAGCCTTCTCAGAAGGTCCTCGGTGATGCCCGTCTCGGCGAGAGCCTCCTCATAGTCCTCCTGCGATTCGAAATAGGACGACTGCTCGGCGACATAGTTTTCTATCTCGTCGAGATCCTCCTGGGTGAATTCGAGGCCGTACTGCTTTGCAAGCAACATGCCCCAGTTGTTTTCCTTGATATATATCTCGGTATACTGCAAAAGCGTCGGGAAGGCGTCGGCGTTCTCGGCCCAGTAGGTTTCGTCTCCGCCCGAGAAATAGGAGCCGTCTAAGAAGTTGTAGGTATACCTGTATTCGTCAAAGGGAACCTCTATCCCGTCGATGGTCATCATGACGAGGCCGTCGGTTTCCACCTCTTCGCCGTCGATAATAAACTTTATGACGGATTCGCCGGAGGAAGCGTCGGAGGGAATGTCGGACGCGCCGTCGTCTCCCGAAACGAGCGGCACACTGCCGCTGTCGCCGCAGCCGCAAAGGCAGCAAAGAAGCATTGCCGCCGCCGATAAGATTGCAATAAGTTTTTTCAGATTCATTTGCGATTCTCCCAAACAGTTAAATTTTCACTTCATTTTAGCCCGCGTTTATGATCATACCGTGACAGCGGACTGAAATATTTTGCTTTAAACAAAGTATAGTATACGGCAATAAAGGGAAAATGTCAAGCGAAATAAAAGGGCGGGGAGTGTCCATTCCGCACGCATTATTAGAAATATTTAGATATGTCGCCGCAGGCGACACCTTGAAACTCTAACTTCTAATTTCTAACTTCTATCTTCTTGATGTGGCCGTTTCGGCCACATCAAAAAGGGCGGGACAGATAAAGGCGGCCCCCTTTTGCGGGAGCCGCCCTGCTCGATAAATTAAATTGCAAAGTTGCCGTTCTTGAATACCTCGATATCCCGGCCGTCGAAGGTGTGGCCGATTATCGAAAGATCGGGCGCGCCGACCATGAAGTCGACATGTATCATCGATTCGTTCACGCCGAGCTCCTTAAGCTCCTCCGCGCTCATCTTGTCATATCCCTCGACGCACTCGTTATATCCCCTGCCCAGCGCGATATGGCAGCTCGCATTCTCGTCGAACAGCGTCTCGTAGTAGAGAATGTTCTGGTTGGATATCGGGCTGTCCTGGGGCACCAGCGCGACCTCGCCTATCATCGAGGCGCCCTCGTCGGCGGTGATCATCTTTTCAAGGATCTCCTTGCCCTTTTCGGCCTCGCAGTTCACAACCTTGCCGTCCTTGAAATCGAACGAGAAGTTTTCGATGAGCTGTCCGCGGAAGGAAAGCGGCTTTGTGGAAACAAGCCTGCCCTCGGCCTTGCCCTTCATCGGCGTGGTGAACACCTCTATAGTCGGCATGTTGGGGTTGAAGTAGTGTCCGTTGAGATCGTACTCTCCGCCGCCGCACCACTTCGACTGCGGCATCAGCCAAACCTTGAAATCGGTGCCGTTCGAGGATTTATATTGCAGATACTCGAATCTGTCCTTGTTGAGCTGCTCGCAGCGCGAGATAAAATCGGCGTTCACCTTGTTCCAGACCTCTATGGGATCGTTGTCGTCGGTGACGTATACCGACTCGAGTATCGCCTGCCAAAGCTTTTCGACCGCCTGGCTCTTTCTCAAGTTGGGAAAGACCTTTTTGGCCCACGCCTCGCTGGGGACGGCGGCTATCGTCCACTGATGGCGGGATTCCATAGCGTCTGAATAAGGCTTTGTGACCTTATAGCGGCTGACCTGAACCTTCTGCATCTTGGTGGGATCCACGCCCTTGAGGCCGTCGGGATCCTCAGACACTATATGTATGCGGCAGGGAAGCTCGTCGGCCATCCATTTCATCTTCTCCTCCTGCCACTTCAGCACGTTTGAAAGCGTCCTTATGCTCTCGTTGCGGTAGTGAAGCCGCGTGACCTTGTCATAAGACCAGTTTACGGTGACGTATTTGGCGCCCGCCTTATAGCATTCGTCCACGACAAGCGCGCAGAAATCAGCCTGATCAACCGAGCAGCTGACCACTACAGACTGCCCCTTCTGTACGTTTGCGCCTATTCTTACAATAAGCTTTGCATACTTTTTTATGGTACTTCTTTTCATTGATTTGCCTCCGTTGTCTCATATTCAGTGACGGTTTAACAGAGCATTAGGCCGCACCGAAAAAGTATTATATCACAGTCTTCGACGGTTTTCAATACCTTTCGAGGTGAATATCTTGACAAACATCGCAAAATATAGTATCATATGAGACGGTTATTAACAAATTGTTTTCAAAGGCGATATAATTAGGAAATGAAAAGGAGGTATACTATGGAGACGCAGGCCGATATATCGAACGCCTTTGCGGCGTCCGATCTTTTCAGGGGAACCGATCCCTCGTCGGTGCGCGGAGGCTTTGTTTTAAGTTTTCGCCGCGGGCAGGAGATATCCGAAACACAGCGGGGAATTGAATGTCTCGGCGTGGTGATATCGGGGTGTCTCGGGGTCGAGGCCTCGGAGGGAGGCTCCGTTTCGGTGACGAGGCGGGGCGGCGAATTCGGGATATGCAACATCTTCGTCCGCGAAAAGATGCCCACCCGCCTTTGGGCGAGAACGCAGTCGAGGGTGCTGTTCATTCCGAAAGACGAATTCGCCCGCCTTTTGGGCGCCGATCCGGCGCTTATGTACCGCTATGTGAAGCTCTGCAACGAAAAGATGATATATCTTGCCGACCGCTTAAGGCTGATATCCGTCTCGGATCACACCGAGCGCCTTTACAGATATATTCTGACAAGGGCGGAAAACGGCGTAGCCGAGATAGGAATACCCAAGGACGAGCTCGCCCGCCAGCTGAGGATCTCCCGCTCGAGCCTGTTTCGGGCGCTTAAATCGCTCGAGGAGGACGGAAGGATATCCGTCAGCGCGAACACCGTGACCGTTCTGCCGAAAGCGCAACAGGCCGCCCCGCAAAAGGGCGATCCGAAAAAATTTGATCACCAACGGAAGGATTGAACCCAATGAAAAAATTTCTTGCAATTTTACTTGCCCTCGCCATGACCCTGTCGCTTGCGGCATGCGGCAGCGAGACGGAAAACCCCGGCTCCGGCGACAACACTGTGCCGGAAAATAACGCCCCCGACGACAGCGTTCAGGACGACGCCTCAGCCCCCGAAGCTGCCGAGGACGGATACGTTCTCAACATAGCCTCGCTAAAAGGCCCGACCACCATGGGAATGGTAAAGATGATGAAGGACAACGCCGACACCCAAAAGTATAATTTCAGCATGTTCGGCGCCGCCGACGAGATAGTCGGCCTTATCACAAAGGGCGAGACAGACATAGCCAATATCCCCTGCAATCTTGCGGCGGTGCTCTACCAAAAGACCCAAAAGGGCCTCACCGTCCTCGATATAAACACCCTCGGCGTGCTCTATGTGCTTGCGTCTTCCGACAGCGGCGATCTCGCAACTGTCGCCGATCTCAAGGGAAAGACGGTATATTCTACCGGCAAGGGCACCACGCCGGAATACGTATTTAACTATATCCTGCGCTCCAACGGCGTCGACCCCGAGGCGGACGTCAACATCGAATACCTTTCCGAGGCGACGGAGGTTGCCGCGAAGATGTCGGAATCGGCCGACGCGATAGCTGTGCTCCCTCAGCCCTACGTCACCGTTGCGATGAATCAGAACGAAAACCTGAAGATAGTCTTCGATCTCACCGAGGAATGGGAAAAGATTGACGGCAGCCAGCTCGTCACCGGCGTGACGGTAGTCAGAAATGAGGTCTTGGAGCAGCACCCCGAGGCGGTTGAGCAGTTTTTGAGCGATTACTCCGCTTCGGTGGAATATGTTACCGCCAACACCGACGACGCCGCGGCTCTTGTTGGCGAATTTGACATCGTAGCCGAGCCGGTCGCCAAAAAGGCTCTCCCCTACTGCAACATAGTCTTCATGACCGGCGACGATATGAAAACAAACGTCTCGGCATATTTAAAGGTTCTTTATGACAGCGACCCGACGTCCGTCGGAGGAGAATTACCCGATGAGCAATTCTACCGAACCGAGGAGTAAAACAAAGAAGATTATATATAAGCTGTGCGCGGCGGCCTTCTGGATTTCGGTCTGGGAGGCCATAGCGCTGTGGGCGGGCAACGACATTATAATCTGCTCGCCTTTGGCCGCCCTAAAAAGGCTCTGCGAGCTTGTCACCGAGCCGGATTTCCGCTCGGCGGCGGCGTTTTCTTCGGCGAGGATTCTTCTGGGATTTTTCTCGGCGCTTTTTGCGGGTATAGCTCTTGCGGCGGTTTCGGGGAGATTTTCGGCGGTGAGAATTCTCTTGCAGCCGATAACCTCGGTGATAAAGGCCACGCCGGTGGCGTCCTTTATTATTTTAGCGCTGATATGGTTCGGAAGCCGGAATTTGAGCGCGTTCATCTCCTTTTTGATGGTCTTTCCGGTGATCTATCTAAACGTCCTCGCCGGAATCGACAGCACCGATCCGAAGCTGAACGAAATGGCGAAGATCTTTCGCTTCGGGCCGAAAAAAACGCTTCTTTACGTCTATTTCCCGCAGGTGCTGCCGTTTTTGAGATCCGGCTGCTCGGCGGCGCTGGGGCTATGCTGGAAAAGCGGCATTGCCGCCGAGGTGATAGGAATACCCTCCGGGTCGGTCGGCGAAAAGCTCTACCGCGCAAAGCTCTATCTTGAAACGGGCGATCTTTTAGCCTGGACGGCGGTGATCATCGCGGTGAGCGTTATATTCGAAAAGCTGTTCATGCTTGTTTTAAAGGCGGTTTGCCGCAGGCTGGAGGCGGTGGGAAAATGATAGTCTTAAAAAACATATACAAGTCGTTCGACGGGCAGAGGGTGCTTGAAGACCTCAGCCTTGAAATCCCCGACGGCGGGCGTGTGGCCGTGATGGGCCGCTCGGGCGCGGGAAAAACCACGCTTATAAACATAATCATGGGGCTTGTAAAGCCGGACGGCGGCGAAGTGAGCGTTCCTAAAGGGACGGCGTTCGGCGCGGTGTTTCAGGAGGATCGGCTCATCGAGGGCTTGAGCGCCGCCGCCAATTGCAGGCTTGTCGTAAAGGATAAATCCGCCGACGTAAACGGGGCGCTGAGCGCCCTCGGCATCACAGAAGACCTTGCCGAAAAGCCGGTTTTTGAGCTTTCGGGCGGCGAGCGCAGGCGGGTGGCCGTCGCGAGGGCGGCTTTAAGCTCGCCCGACGTTATGGTTTTGGACGAGCCCTTTAAGGGGATAGATTCCGGCACTCTGCCCTCGGTCGAGAGATTTGTAAACAAAGCTTCCGACAGAAAAACGCTTATTCTCGTCACGCATTCGGAAGAAGAGGCCGACGCCCTCGGCTGCAAAATTTTCAGAATATAAAAGCCCCCGAGAAATTTTCCCGGAGGCTTTGTTTTTTTCGGCTAAATGCAGTAGGCGTCGTGATAGCACCACACGGTGGTGGTTATCCCCTTTGCGGCGGAGCCCTCGATGATTATACGGCTCGCCTCGCCGACAAAATCTATGTCGGTGACGGTGACAAAATCGGTGAGGTCAAGCTCGTCGCAGCCCGGCCAGCAGAAGACGTCGGCGTCCATGCCGCGCATTGAGTAGTCGAGGCGGTATTGCAGCCCCGCCTTTGAATCCATTATCCACTCGCGGTCGAAGGGTATCTCGCGGCACCTGACTATCATGTTTCTTGCGGCGTAGGAATTAGTCGCGACGAATTTTCCCGGCGTGCCGTCGATGTCCTTTTCGGTTATCTTTGAGATAATCTTCGAGTTGTCCGAAGCCCTGCCGCGAAAGATGAGGCGCGAGGTGTCGGTGATAAATTCGGCGTAGTCCTCCGGCGGCTCTATCCTAACGGTGTTGTAGCCGGCGATATAGGGGTAATAGCCCGTCGCCCTCAAAGAATAGCAGACTATCGCCTCCCACGAGCTTGTGCCGTCGTAGTAGTTGACATAGTTGACGGTCGGGGTGTCGGGCTGATAGGCCACTGCCGGGAAGGTCTCGCCCGCGGCGGCAAGGCTTTCAAGGTTTATGTCGTTTAACATGCCGTCGGCGCACTGGTTATTTATGAGCGCCGCCGTGAACCCCGCGCTCGCGATCTCAAGGAGCGTCCGCGAGCCTTCGCGCTCGACCGAGACCGAGGTGGGATATCCGTAATGCCTCATCTTCCCGTCGATGTAAAGCCCTATCGCCGAGACGCGGTCAAAGGGGACGTCGGGCGGGCAGTACCACCTTGCCCTAAGCGAGGTGTAGGGCGTGTAGCGCTCCTTTTCGAGGCGAAAGCTTACGCAGCCCGTCGTGAGATTCTTTACCGCCGAGCCGAAAACGACCATCAGCGAAACGGTGTGGTTCACGGGCCGCTCACCCCGCAGAATTCCGCGGTGATTTTGGATATCCCCGCCTGCTGCGAGGATATTTCAAGCCCGGTGAGCGTAACCCCCGCAAAGCTGAGCCCGCTGAGGGTAATGTCAACTCCACCGGCGCCGAGGTATTCACCTAACTTTGAATAAACCCCCGAGGCTGCCGCCGGCGAGGCTGCGCCCCCGACGGTTATCTTAACCGGGCGCTCGCCGATCACCCTGCTTATAATGCCGCCGTCAAGGGTGGGGGTCTCGCCGACCTTTACGCTCCTGACGACCTCGAAGCCGGTCATGCAGCCTATCGCCTCGCCGTTGAGGGTGAGTTCCACAGACGGCGCGCTGCCGCCAGCTTCGGTCTCGGCGTCAAGAATTATGTCCGCGCAGACGCAGTAGCGCTGATGCTCTTTTAAATATTCGCACTCGCGCCGCTTTATCGACGACACCGAAAGCCCGCAGCCGCTTATAGCCGCAAGGGCTTCGGCGTCAAAAAGATCGCATAGCTCTGAGGCGGACATGGCGCGGCTGCCGAGCGCCTTAACCGCCACGGTCACCTCGGCGGGAGAATGCCCGCCGTATACCGCCTCCGATATTTTATAGCCGGATATCCCGACAAAGCAGACCGTCTCGTTTCGGTGCTCCGACATATCGGGGCCGCCGAAAAGGTCTTCAACCCGGCCGAACACCCCCGCGAGCGCTGTCTTCAAAGAATCAAGCCCCTCGTCCGAAAAGGGCAAACTTTTTATATTCGGCACGGCTAACCCTCCGTCCTCTCAAAGACAAATTCGCTGTCCCTGACAAGCCCCGCGGGCAGCGCCGCAACGGCCTCGTGATAAAGCCTCTGCGCGGCCGAGACGGTCTCGTCGCCCGAGATCTTCGTGTAAACTCCCCCGGTCGGCGAGGAAAATGTTCTCTGCGTGGCGGCCTTAAGTATCGCGTAGTTTAAAAACGCCCTGCACGCGCAGGCGTATACCGAAAGAGATATCTCCTCCCCGACGGGGTCGCGAAGAAGGATCCTCTCGAAATAAGCCTTTGCCGAAGCCACCGTCGAGGCGTAGCGGGAAAGCTCCTCCTCGGTAAGCTGCGCAAGCTTTGCAAATTCCTGCGTTATCGCCTGAAGCTCAAGTCTTTCCATTTTTTTGCTCCTTTCCCGGCGCGGCGGGCCGATTATGACCCGCCGCCCTTATTATTTATCAGCCGTTTTTGACGGTGGAGAGCACCGACACGGCCGAGCTGTATATCTTTGTGAAGCCGACGCTGACGCTGAAAGCGATGCTGTCGGTCTGGGAGGATATCAGCCTGTCGCTGTCGACTACGACGTCGCTGCCGAGCACCATTTCAAGCGCGCTCGAGGCGTCGACGCCGATGGCGTATTCGTCGGAGAGGCCGCTGCATTTCACAAGCTTTACGCCGTAGGGGGTCTCGACGGTTCCGCCCGAGATCCTGCCGCTTGCATATCTCATCTCGTCCATGGCGAGAATAGTCGCCATTACCTTGGGCGAAACGAGCATGGCGCTCATGCTGTGCCCTTCCATAGAGGCCCAGAATGCGGCGAGGTCGGCATAGGTTAGGGTGTCGCCGGCAAGAGGGGTCTTGTCGACGCCGTTTGCGAGAACTTCGGCCGCGGCCTTGTTGATTACGCCGGAGATCTTTGCGCCGGTGGCCTTGAGGACGACGCCGAAGAGGTCGAGGCGCTGCTTTTTAAGCACCTCGTAGACGGTCTGGATCTGTCTGCCGTACTTTGAAACGGCGACGGTGGAGGCCGCGTTCTTAACCGAGGTTATCGGAAGGTCTGCGCCGGCGGCGATAGCCTCGTCGGAGCCGTTGTCGGTTATGGCGAGACCGCGGTAATCCACGCCGTCGGTATAGGTGGTGGCGGCCACGATCTCGGGGAGAATGGAGGCGCCGTCCATGCCCGCCTTGATGCAGCGGCGGACAAATTCCGGGAAGAGTATCGCAGACTGGGTGGTTTTGAAGAATTTCTCCACCCTGTCGGAATCGGGGCCGGATACCTTGATGTCGAAGCGCTTGAGCTGGCGCTCGTAGGCGTCAAGGCCCTCAAGCTCCGTGCCTATGTAGTTTTCGTCGGCGTCAAGCTCCCGAAGCGCCTCGGTAAAGCTCTTGCCGCTTATGTTGTAAAGTCCTTTTTCAAGTGTGATGTTGTCGTACATTGTTAAATTTCCTTTCTTTGGTAAAAATTTTTATATTCTGAATTTTTCGTTTGATTTTGTTTCGGCGCGTTCCTTAAGAGCCTTTTCAAGCTCGGGCGCGCCGCAACTGTCGGAGATTTTTTCGGCGAGCGAATGCTTAAGCCTCAAAAGCTCCTCGGGGGTCATTCTTGCGATAGCGGCCTTTGTAACCTCGACGGGTACACTGTCCCCCTCCAAAAACGAAAGCCTTATGATGTCCCGCCTGAGATCCTCGCAGAGCTCGCGGCAGATGTCGGGGCCTTCGCCGGTTTTTTCGCAGGGGTTTTCGCCGGTGTATTTTTTGGTGACGCCGGCGCCCTTCTGGGCGGGCACCGCGACAAAGCTCCATTCATAGGCGTCGGTGGGGTCGTCCAAAATGTGGAAGCATTTGCGGCCGTTGTAGGTTCTCCCCTTTTTGTGGGAGCAGCCGCCGGCGGTGAGATCCCGCCCGCAGACCGAGCAGCTTCTTTTGGAAACCGCGCAGCCCACAGAAACCTCTTTTTTGATGCCGCCGTCTATCTCGCGAATGAGATCTGCGTTAGACGATGTGCGCACCATATAGGCGCTCGCCTTTAAGTAGGTATAGGTTTCGCCGTCCGCGGTCTTTCGGGCGGGATCGGCTATAACCTCGGCGTCGTAGATGCGCGCGGTCTGGTTTTCGCCCTTGGGGTCGTGATTGAAGATCCCCGTTTTGCCGATGTAAAGCCCGGCAAGCTTTTTTAGCGCCGCCACGGTGAATTTTTCGCCGTCGCGGTCGATGTCGTTGTCGCACAGGATAACCGAAAAGCAGTAGACCTCGTCTTCGCCGAGCTCCCGCCTCGTAAACCTGTTGATCTTAGACATTATGCTTTCTGACACTAACTGTTCATTCCTTTCTGTTCGTTTGAAATCTCAAGCGCCCTTGCCTGGGCGTTTCTGAGCCTTGCCAATGAAAGCTCGGCCTCGTCCTGAAGGTCGATGTTGTCCCATTCGACCGCAACGCCGTCGGCGCTGCCCTGAAGCCTCAGGTAATCCGTGCAGATCTTTGAAATCACCGGCGTCAGAAGGCGGCGGTAATATTCAAGCTCGCTCGTCAAGATATCGGTCTGCTGGGCGGACATTCTTTCGGAGGTGCTCCAGGAGAGCCCCAGAAGAAAGGGCGGTATCCCGAGCTTTGCGATTAACTGCTCAAGTATCTGGCGCACCGGCACCTCGGTGTCGATTATCTGGCTGTCGGCGCCGATGACCTTTATCCCGACGTCTCCGACGGCGACAAAGTCGCGCACCTCGCCGTTTTTTAAAGCGCTCATTCCGCTCGACCATTCCTTGGCTATCTGCATGGCGCGCTCGCGGGCAAAGGCGGCGTCGCCGCTTTCGGAGGAGGGCTTATAGGTGACCGCGTAGCGGACGTTTCCCACTCTGTCGAAATTCTGGCCGATGCACTCGTAGATCCTGAGAAGTATCGCCGAAAGCGAGGGCAGCCCTCTTAACACCGACACTCCGCAGGGGGAATCGGCGGTCGGGGAAAGCGCCGTGAAGATGATGTTCTCGGGGTGGTTTAGCTTTATCGGCTTCGGGCTGTGCTCCGGATAATACCGGCGGGACATGGGCGTCGGGCCCTCTTTTATCTCCATTTTCGAGACGGGGGCTATATAAAGCCCGGAGATTCCGCCGTCGGGGCTTCTCACCGTTTCGGCGAGGGCGCAGCCGTATGTCAGCAGAGAATCGAGGTAGCAGTCGCAGAACGTCTGAAGCCCCGCGCCGGAGGCGCCCACCTTTACCTCACGCGTAAACGCGTCTAAAGAGGGCTGGAACCTTTCGTCGCCGGCAACTGCCCTGAATCCGCCGACAAGACGGATAATTTTTGATATACAGGCGTCCACCACCGGCACGTTCATGCGAAGCGCACGGTAAAGCTCCCTTTCGCCGATCTCGGAGGCGGGGCTTATCCTGAATGTGCCCGTCTCACGCAGGGCCGAGCCCGCGCCGAGCTCGGGTCTTGGCGCCGCCTTTTTGTTTGAAAATAATGCCAAATTTTCACTTCCTTTTAAAAATAATATCTATGTAAACCCACCTTCCCACCCGGCGGCTTTGCGGCTGCCGCCAATGCCTGCGCCGCCGCCCGCGGGGAATGAGCTGCTGCCGCCATAGCTTAAACCTATGCTCACCCCACCCTCCCACCCTGCCCGCTCATTCCCCGCTATCTTTCAACGCTCGCAAAGAACCAGTCCTCCCGCTCCTCGCAGAGATAGCTGCTGACGAAATACCTGAGGTCGTCCATAGCGTGGTCGTTTTCCTTGATGACCCCGTCGCGGCCTCCCTTTTCGTCCCAGCGGTAAAGGCCGAATTCTCTTATGCAGTCGCGGCATTCGGGGGATATTTTGATCCTGCCGCTTCGCAGGGCGTCGCCCACCCTGCGGATCCCGCTTAAAACGTCGTTGTCGGCGGGAATGACCGGGAATTTTTTGTGGCGGCGTATGCACTCTATAAAGCTTGCCGCCGAGGGATCGCATATAACGGCCTCGATTTTTCTGCCGCCGGCAAGCTGCTCAAGGGCGGCGTAGTGCTCCTCGTCGGTGCGCTGCGCGCCCTCCCGCTTCGAACTGTAGTAGTATTCCGAAATGCGGTACCACGTCTCGCCGGATTTCCCCCACAGCCCGAACGAAGAGGGGTTTACCGTTCCGTAGTCGCAACTTATCGCAAAGCGGCCGCATTCGGGTATCTCGGCCGCAACGTGAATGTCGCGGTCGAACATGGGGTAGACCGCGCCGGTCAGCGCGCACCACCTGCCGAGCACAAAGCGCCGGTAAAAGGCTCCGCTGTAAAGGCGCTCATATCTTGCCCTCACCGCCCTGTCGAGAGAGGGGTTGTCCTCCATCGTGAAATTGATATAAAAAGCGTTTTTCTCGTCGGTCTTCTTTATCCATTCGGTGTAGAACCAGTGGGAGGGGTTGTCAGGGTTGCAGTTGAACCACAGCCGCGAGCGGGGAAGCGAGCAGCGGGCTATGGCCTGCTCGACAAACGAGCGGGGCATGAGGACGACCTCGTCCAGAAGGATTCCCCCGAGGGTCATTCCCTGAATGAGCGCCGCCGAGCCCTCGTCCTTGCCGCCGAAGAGGAAAAATCGGTTGGCGGTGCGGCGGTGTTTTACGGTGAAGCAGTTGCGCGAGGCCTTAAAGTCCACCTCAAAGCCGCTCGATTTCAAAAACGCGGTGAGGCTGTCGGCAAGGTTTCTTTTTACCGAGGTTATAGTTTTGCCGCAGATCGCAAAATCTGCGCCGTCGAAGACGGACATCGCCCATAGGACGAAGGATATGCCCATCGAGACGGTCTTGCCGCTTCTCACCGAGCCGTCGCAGATTATCGCGCAGCGGTTTTTTGTCGAAGAATCGAGCCACCAGGTCATCACCTTTCGCTGCTTCGGAGAAAAGGCTTTAAACCTCCACATCTCTGTCGGCCGACCCCCTCAGCGCCGCAAAGAAGCTGTCCGCCGAGCTTTCGCCGCCGGCGCCCGCCTCAAGCTCGGCAAGCCGGGTGAGGGCCTCTAACCTGTCGAAGAATTTTATCTCTATCCCGCCGCCCTTAGGCCGCTTAATTTCGGCCACGCTGAACAGGTCGAGATTTTTTGCCTCGGGGCCGGGTGCGTCCTCCCTCAAAAGCATGAGCGCGTCGTTTATCCGCCCGAACGCAAGCCGCCTGAGGCCAGAAAGAGCTCCCGCTCCGCAGATGCTCTCGCGCTCGGCCATTCTCTTTTTGACGGCCGGCATGCCGATAAGCCGCGCGGCCTCAGAAAAGGCGTCGCCGGGGTCTATGCCCGCCCTTATGGCGGCCTCCTCGGGGTTTCCGAGCATAAGGCAGTAATCGGCAAAGCTGTTTTTTAGCTTTGCCCCCTTGTATTTTTCTGACGTTGTCTTCGCCGTCCTTTCCGAAAGGCTGATTTTTAAAACGCCTTTCAACCTATACGCCGAAAACGCAAAAAGTTGCACGGAAACGTGCAACCGAAAGTGAAATTTCTCCCGTTTTTGCCCCCGAAGTCCGATTGTCCGTACTTGACACATTTGAAAATCCATAGTATACTATCACAAAAACCACATTCAGGAGGACAGCCATGATAACCATAGAAATGGAAAACGGCAAAAAGATAAAATTGGAGCTTTACCCCGATGTTGCGCCTATCACCGCGGCGAATTTTGAAAAACTCGTCAAAGAGGGCTTTTACGACGGCCTTATCTTTCACAGGGTGATAGAGGGCTTCATGATTCAGGGCGGCGACCCCGAGGGCACCGGCATGGGCGGCGCAAAGGAGAGGATAAAGGGCGAATTTGCGGCCAACGGCGTTAAAAACGATCTTAAGCACACCCGCGGCGTCATCTCAATGGCGCGCTCGCAAAATCCCGATTCCGCCTCGTCGCAGTTTTTCATTATGCACAAAGACGCCCCTCACCTTGACGGGCAGTACGCGGCCTTCGGCAGGGTTGTCGAAGGAATGGAGGTTGTCGACGAGATAGCCTGCTGCGAAACCGATTTCAGGGACAGGCCGGTAAAGGTTCAGAGAATGAAAAGGGTAACGGCGGAGTGACAGGGTAACGGGCGGGGCTGCGGGGTTCGCCCGCAGCAAAGATTTTGCCCTCCGAGCGGCGAAGCCGCTCGGGTCCCCTGCGGGCCGCGCCTGCGGCCCGCAGGGGCCGCCCCCGCCCGGTGGGCGGGGGCGGACAAAATCTTTGCGCGCAGCTTCGCTGCGCGCCCCGCCCGGGCCCTTTACAACCGAAAACAAATATGCTATAATCAAAGTACAATAAAGAAGCATTCCGAAGTAGAGACTGTGCTGCTATACACCCTTTGGGTTATAAAGAGATGCGGGGCCGGGCACACCCGCCGGAATGCCAAGTCGGCAGTCTGCTTTGATTTTAAGCAGACTGCTTTTTTGCCGAAAGGAGGCGGCTATGCGCGTAACGCTTGAGGACAACCCTCGCCTGCCATATCTTCGCGACAAAACCCAGAAGCTCACTCATCTTCCGGGCTGCTACATCATGCGCAACCGCTCGGGGGATATCATCTATATAGGCAAGGCGAAAAATCTTCACAACCGCGTCTCCTCCTATTTCAGGGATTCCGATCACCTCACAAAGGTCGCGAAGATGGTCTCGAACGTGTGGGACTACGACTTTATCGTCACCGATTCGGAATACGAGGCGCTCATACTCGAAAATTCCCTGATAAAGCAGCACAAGCCGAAATACAACATTCTTTTAAAGGACGACAAGGGCTATACCTATATAAAAATTTCCGCCGAGGAGTTCCCCCGGATCACCCGAGAAATGCAAAAAAAAGGCGACGGCGAATTCATCGGCCCCTACACGTCGTCGTTCACCTCAAAGCAGACCGCCGACGAGGTGAACCGCGTGTTCATGCTGCCCACCTGCCGCAGAGTCTTCCCCCGCGACTTCGGCAAGCAGCGCCCCTGCCTCAATTACCAGATAAAGCGCTGCATCGGCCTCTGCCGCGGCTGCTTTTCCAAGGAGGACTACGCCGCCATAATCAACGAGGCGCGCGAGTATATAAAATCTGGCAGCGCGGCCTCCGTCGAGGCGATGACCGCCCAGATGGAGGAGGCCGCCGAAAATCTCGATTTTGAAAAGGCGGCCGTTCTGCGCGACAGAATCGCCGCAATCTCCCGCGCGGCCGAAAACCAGCATGTCATAGAAAAGGATTTTCCCGACTGCGACATCGTCGCCCTCGCCAGAAACGGAAGCCTCGGCTGCATATCCGTAATAAACTACCGCGGCGGCAAGCTTACCGACAAGTCGGACTACATGCTCGGCGAGACCGAGGAGGACGCCGACGCCCGCGAGGACTTTCTGCTGCAGTATTACGATTCGGGCGGAAAGATCCCGAAGGAGATCTGCCTCGACGACGAAATCGAAAGCGCCGAGCTTTTGGAAAGATTTTTCCGCGAAAAGGCGGGCCACGCCGTTCACATAAACGTCCCGAAGCGGGGCGAAATGCTCTCACTGGTAAAGATGGCGAAATCCAACGCCGCCGAAAAGCTCTCCATCTCGGTCGGAAGGAGCGGCCGCGAGATCGCCACCCTCGAGGAGCTCGCAAAGCTTTTGGGCCTCAAAAAGACGCCCCTTTACATCGAGTGCTACGATATCTCAAATCTCGGCTCGGACAGCATGGTGGGGGGAATGGTCGTTTTGGACAACGGCCGCCCCGCAAAGCGATATTACAAAAAGTTCGCGATAAAAACCGTCTACGAGCAGAACGACTACGCCTGCATGCAGGAGGTTCTGCACCGCCGCTTTGAAAATTACTTCGACCCCGAATGCCGCGACACCGGCTTCGGCACCATGCCCGATCTCATTCTTTTGGACGGCGGCCGCGGCCACGTTGCGGCGGTGTCGCCTATGCTGAAAGACATGGGCGTCCCCTGCCCTGTATACGGCCTTGTAAAGGACGACCGCCACCGCACCCGCGCGGTGGTCTCCCCCGACGGCGGAGAAATAATCATCTCAAAGAACCGGGCGGTGTTCAACATGCTCACCCGGCTTCAGGACGAGGTGCACCGCTATACGGTAGCGTTCCAGACAAAAAAACACGCCGCCAAGGCGTTTGAAAGCAGCCTGACCGAGATACCCGGAATCGGCCCGAAAAAGGCGCAGGCGCTTCTTGCCGCGTTCCGGACAAAGCAGGCCTTAAAGGACGCCACCCCGTCCGAAATCGCAAAGGCGATGCACATAAGCGAGGAAAAGGCAAACGAGGTCATCGAGCGGTTCATTTCGGGGATAAAATAAAATTTGCGGAATTTTTCGACGAAATTTCCCCGGCGCTATAGACATTTCTGAAAAAATAGGTTATACTATATACTGAGAATTTTTGCGGAGGAGCCATGAGAGTAATTACAGGAACGGCGCGGGGAAAGCGCCTGAAAACCCTTGAGGGCCTCGACGTGCGCCCCACGTCGGACAAGGTCAAGGAAGCCGTATTTTCGATTATACAGTTCGATCTTCCCGGCGCCAAGGTTCTGGATCTTTTTGCCGGAAGCGGCCAGCTCGGGATCGAGGCGTTAAGCCGCGGCGCCGAGAGCTGCGTTTTTACCGACACCAACAAAAGCGCGGCCGCCGTCGTCAAGGAAAACCTTTCGGCGTGCAATTTTTCCGACCGCGCGCAGGTGTATGTTATGTCGGCGGAGAGCTTTTTGAGCTCGTCTATGTGCCGCAAGGCAGACATCGCCCTTCTTGACCCGCCCTATTCAAAGGGGCTTATCGAGCCGGCGCTTAAACTTCTGTCCGAAAAACTCAACGCGGGCGGTATTGCCGTCTGCGAGCACGAGGCGGGGCTTGAGCTCCCCGAAAAAATCGGCAGGCTTACAAAACACCGGGAATACGGCTACGGCAAAACCGTTGCCCTTACAACATATATTGCAGAGGAGACTTGACATGAGCAGCACATCAGAAAGGCTCGCGGTTTGCCCCGGCAGCTTCGACCCCGTAACGCTCGGGCATCTTGACATAATGACCCGCGCTTCGGAGCTTTTCGACAGGGTGATAGTCCTGGTATCGGCAAACTACGACAAAAAGCCCAGCTTTTCGGCCGAGGAGAGAATGGATCTCATACGCGAGGTGACAAAGAATATCCCGAACATCGAGGTCGACACCCACGACGGGCTTCTGGCCGATTACGTCCGCGACTGCGGCGCCTGCGCGATAGTAAAGGGTCTGCGGGCGATGACCGACTTTGAATACGAATTTCAGATGGCGCTGATAAACAAAAAGCTCTACCCCGACGCCGAGACCGTCTTTTTGGTGACAAAATCCGAGAACATGTATCTCAGCTCGAGCGTGGTAAAGCAGATAGCGTCTTTCGGCGGCGACATTTCGGGCTTCGTTCCGCCGGAAATAGCAGACAGGATCACAGAGCGGCTTCTGCGCCGCTGAATATTAAAGCGAGGTAACTAAAATGACTATTGACGAAATTCTTGAGATGATGGACGACCTTCTTGACAAATCGGTCACGGTTCCCTTTTCCAACAAAAAGTGCATGGTCGATTCCGAAAAAATGCGGGAGTATATCGACAACATACGCTATAATCTCCCCACCGAGATAAAGCGCGCCAAGGAGATGGTCGCCGACCGCTCCGAGATAATCGAAGACGCCAACGCCAAAGCCGAGCAGATCATCAAAGAGGCGGAGGAGCGCGCAAAAGTCCTCGTCTCGGAGGACGAGATAGTCAAGCGCGCCCGGGAGGCCGCCGACGAAATCACCGCGCAGGCGAAGGCTATGGATCAGTCGATCCGCAACGCCATGACCCAAAAGCTCAATTCCACCCTTTCGGAAGCGGAAAAGTCTTTGACGAGATCTTTAAACGAAATCAAAGCCATGCACGACGCCGTCAAGGCCGCCGAGCAGGCGTAGATATACAGTCGCGCAAATAACAAAAGTTTTCGCCGGCCTTTTTCAAAAGGCCACGGGGGTCTCCCCGATTTGCTGAGCAAGGCGATGCAAATAGAAAGGTCACTTCCATATCAAACGCCGAGCAAAAATACCCGGGTTCTTTACCTGTCTCACCCCCTGCCCCCTCTCCCTCGCGAAGGGAGAGGGGGTTCCACCCCGTCACCCGGCCGTTCACCTTGCGGCGAACGGCGCGACCCCTCCCCTCGAGGGGAGGGGTGTGTTCCCAAAGGCTTCCCACAAAATCTAAGTCCACGAGGCACTTTCGGTGCGGTGCATGTCGTATGTAATAAGGAATCCCTGCCATCAAAAAAGCCGTGTCCATTCGGGCACGGTTTTCTTTTACTCTGTTTATCAAAGCTTCTGGGTGACGAAAATGTCGTATACCGCCTTGACGGAGGCCTCGAAGTCCTCGCAGGTGACGCCGACGATGACATTCAGCTCGCTCGAGCCCTGGTCGATCATCTTGACGTTTACCTTGGCATGCGCGAGCGCCGCAAAGATCCTCGCCGCGGTGCCCCGCTGGGCCCTCATTCCCCGGCCGACGACCGCCAAAAGCGCCACGTCGCGGTCTATCTCGACTTTATCCGGCGAGCAGGTGGTTTCAAGCTCCTTAATTATCGCCTGTTCGCGGGCCTCGAATTCGTCCTTGTGAACGATAATGCTCATTGTGTCGATTCCCGAGGGCATGTGCTCGAAGGAAACGCCGTTGTCCTCAAATGCCTCAAGCACCCTGCGGCCGAAGCCGAGCTCCGAGTTCATCATGTCCTTTTCTATCGTCACCGTGACAAACCCCTTTTTGCCGGCTATCCCGGTGATTACATAGGGATTCTGCTCGGCCGGCGCCGATTCGGTGATCATAGTACCGTCGTCCTCGGGGCGGTTGGTGTTCTTTATGTTTATGGGTATTCCCGCCTGCCTCGCCGGGAATATGGCGTCCTCGTGGAAGACGCCGGCGCCCATGTAGGCAAGCTCCCGAAGCTCACGGTAGGTAATCGATTTTATCGGCTCGGGGTTGGGCACGATGCGCGGGTCGGTGACGAAGAAGCCGGAAACGTCAGTCCAGTTTTCGTAAAGATCCGCCTCGACCGCGGCGGCGACTATCGAGCCGGTGATGTCCGATCCCCCGCGGGAAAAGGTCTTGACGGTGTCGTTGGGCATCGAGCCGTAAAAGCCGGGTATGACCGCGTTATTCACCTTCGAGAGCCTTTCCTTGACCGCAAGGCAGGTCTGTTTCAGCTTCAGCCTGCCGTCTTCGCCGAAGAAGATAACCTCGGCGGCGTCGATAAATTCAAAGCCGAGATATTCGGCCAAAACTATTCCGTTGAGATATTCCCCGCGCGAGGCCGCGTAGTCGCGGCCGGCTCTCGCCATAAAGCTCATTCTTATGGTCGAGAATTCGCGGGTAAGGCGGTCTTCAATCTTAAGGCCGAGCCCCCTGACTATCTCCATATATCTTGCGACGATCGCTTCGAACATCGCGGAAAAATCGCCGCCCCGCGCCGCAACGTCGTAGCACGCGTAAAGCATATCCGTAACCTTTGTATCCTTGGGAAAACGCTTTCCGGGGGCCGACGGCACGACAAACCTGCGCGCCGGATCGGAGCGAATGATGTTCGCGACCTTAATAAACTGATTGGCGTCGGCCAGGGAACTCCCGCCGAACTTCACTACCTTGGTCATTGATTCAAATCTCCTTTTTCGGGTCTTAGTACATTATATTATCCGTTCCGCGTTCCGTCAACCCTTTTTTGTGACGAAATATTCCGGCGGTAAAGATGTGTTTTTGTGAAAAACGATTGTGCGTGAACGGGGTGCAGACGTTTTTAATGAAAGTTTTCGCCGGCCTTTTTCAAAAGGCCGCGCAGGTCGAGGGGCGCGCAGCCCCTCGTCGCGATCGCAATCGCGAAACACCCCCGGAGCGGGCCTGCTCGGCACGCTCCGGTTTAATGCGAAAAAAACGCAGGAGGGGGAGCCCGAAATCAGTCCGGTGGACTGTTTCGGGCCGGGGGAACCCTCGTCGGGGGTTCCCCCGGCGAGGCGCCCGAGGCGCCTCGCACACGGAAAAGGGTGCGTGGAAAAACCCGCAGGGGGTTGCCCCGCTTTGCCGAGCAAGGCAAGGCAAATAAAAAGTTGTTTCCATATCAAACTCCGAGCAAAAATACCCGGTCACTTTGCCTGTCTCACCCCCTGCCCCCTCTCTCTCGCAAAGGGAGAGGGGGTTCCACCCCATCACCCGGCCGTTCACCTTGCGGCGATCGGCGCGACCCCTCCCCTCAAGGGGAGGGGTGTGTTCCCAAAGGCTCGCTGAAAATCGCCGCAGGGCTCGGCACTTTTGGTGCGGTGCCGGCCGTATAACGTGAAAATGGCTCTCCTTATGTTCAATTCCAAAATAATTCTTGATTTCTCGGAAAAACTGTGATATAATCGCGGTTATACAATCTGATATCACTTCAAGGAGCATCGCCATGCCTATCAAGATACCGAATTCACTGCCGGCGGCAAAAACCCTGAGCGAGGAAAACATCTTCGTGATGACCGAAACACGGGCGACCTCGCAGGATATCCGCCCTTTGCAGATCCTGATTTTAAACCTCATGCCCACAAAGATCGACACCGAGACCCAGCTCGCGCGGCTAATCGGCAACACCCCTTTGCAGGTGGAGATAGAGCTTATCCACACCGTCAGCCACCGCTCGAAGAACACCTCGGAGGATCACCTGCTTTCCTTCTATAAATGCTTCGACGACGTACGCGAGCGCCGCTTCGACGGAATGATAATCACCGGCGCGCCGGTCGAGCTTATGGATTTTGAAGACGTCGAATACTGGGAGGAGCTCGCCGAGATTATGGAGTGGTCTAAAACCCACGTTCACTCAACGCTTCACATCTGCTGGGGAGCCCAGGCCGGGCTTTACTACCACTTCGGCATAGAAAAAAAGCTCCTGTCCGAAAAACTCTTCGGCGTCTTCCCTCACAGAGTTGCCTATAAGAATCCCATACTCTTCCGCGGCTTCGACGACATCTTTTATGTCCCCCACTCCCGCTATTCCACCGTCGACCTTGAGGACGTAAAAAAGGTGCCGGAGCTTAAGATACTTTCCGTGAGCGACCGCGCCGGGCTCTACTGCTGCATGACCGAGCACGGGCGGCAGATATTCATAACCGGCCACTGCGAATACGACCCCGACACCCTTGCAAAGGAATATTTCCGCGACGAAGCAAAGGGCCTCGGCACCGCCGTCCCGGAGAATTATTTTGAGGACGACGATCCGCACAGGCCGCCGATAGTCCGCTGGCGTGGCCACGCAAACCTGCTGTTTGCCAACTGGCTGAACTACATAGTCTATCAGAACACCCCCTACGACGTTGCGAAAATCGGGTGACACGCTTGAGCGTTTACGAGGCTGCATAATTAGAAAAGTTTTCGCCGGCCTTTTTCAAAAGGCATTTTAACCTGTCTCACCCCCCTGCCCCCTCTCCCTCGCGAAGGGAGAGGGGGTTCCACCCTGTCACCCGGCCGTTCACCTTGCGGCGAACGGCGCGACCCCTCCCCTCGAGGGGAGGGGTGTGTTCCCAAAGGTTTGCCGCAAAATCGGCGCCGGGTTCGGCACTTTCGGTGCGGTGCTTGTCGTTTTCTGACAGCCTGCACATATATAATGCTTTTCAGGAACAAAGCAAAAAGTCCGGCAAAGCCGGCATTTGCGTCCGAAGGGCGAGTAAAAAGAAACGCCCCATTAAAGGGGCGCCCTTAAATTTCGTTTTACTCCGTTCTCAGCGCAACGACGGGATCCTTCTTTGCGGCTATGCCGGAGGGTATTAGACCCGCTATCAGCGTCAGCGCCATACTTATTATGACGAGCGCCGCGGCTCCCCCCACAGGCAGGGCGGCCGAAAGATTGTCTATGCCCGTCAAGGTGTGCAGCACTATGTTTATCGGGAGAATCAGCAAAAGCGTTATGCCGATTCCGAGCGCGCCGGCCACAAATCCGACGATGAGCGTTTCGGCGTTGAACACCCGCGAGACGTCCTTTTTAGAGGCGCCCACCGAGCGGAGTATGCCTATCTCCTTCGTTCTCTCAAGCACCGAGATGTAGGTGATTATACCTATCATTATCGAGCTTACCACCAAGGATATCGCGACGAAGGCTATCAGAACATAGCTTATCGCGCTAATTATAGTCGTGACCGAGGACATTAGCAGCTTTACATAGTCGGTATAGACTATCTTGTCCGTCTCCTCCGTGACCGAGTTGTTGTAGTCCTCAATGGCGTCCGAGATGAAGTCTTTGTTTTCAAACGTGCTCGCGTAGATGAATATCGAGCTCGGCGAATCGGGGTCTACCTGCCCGAGCAGCTTCATGTTGTCGTCGTAGGTCGAATCGGAGCGCATCGGCGGGAGCTTGTTCTCAAAGATGTATTCATACTGGCTGTCGGTGATCGCCGAGGCGTCGAACATCGCGGCGGCCTGCTCGGCGGTCATGGCGGCCATCTGCGCCTGAATCCCCTCGGCGTACTGTTGGGTGATCATCGCGGCGAGCACCTGGTTGAGGTAGTCCTCCTTCGTCTCGGCGTCCATGTTCTTTATATACTCCATTACGGTCGCCTCGTCCATCTGGGTCTGCGAGACGAACGCCTGCATCAGCGCGTTGTCGACCGCGGCGTCGTCCATAGTCGCACGGTACTGCGCCGCCGTCGCCGAAAGATATTCCTCCGTCGGAATGGAAGCGAGCTCGATGTAAAGCTCGGCCTTTTCGGCAGCGCTGCGGTTTTTAAGCCATTCGTCGACGGCCGAATGCATCTCCTCGTCGGTGGGCTCTTCGCCCTCTTTTTGGAATTTAAGCCCCGAAATTACGTCTACCTCGGGGTTATCCTCCTGCGCCCTGACTATGTCGCTGTCGTTGGTTCTCTTTATGATCTCGTCGGTGAGGGCCGAGGTGTATCCCACGGCGCCGTTTAAAAATGTCGAGACAGCGTTTGCGCTCGGCCGGACAATTCCGACGACCTTTAAGCGAATGGCGTCCTCAGAGCCGTAGAGTATCTTGAGACCGGTATCAGTCTCGCTGAGATCGACATATCCGTCGCCCGATTTCTGATATTTGAAGCAGTCGGGGATCACCCTGAAATCGAGATTCAGTATGTCGTCATATGTCCAGCTGCCGAATTCCGAGGTATCCACCTGCTCCTGATTTGCGGCGGCGGTCATGGCGTCCTGAATATCCTCCAAAGATTTCAGCCCGAGCGCGTAAAGCATCATGTCGCTTATCTCGTTTCGGCTGCTTACAACAACGACTACCTCGTCGTAGCTTTCCGGCCAGCGGCCGGAAACAACGTCATACTGCTCCTTCATAAGCTCGTTGACGGGCTCGCCGTCCATTCCGGCCAGCAACTCCTGCCAGGCGTTTATCTGCATGAAATTCGACAGGGTAGAGCTTGTCGTCTGAAAGCCCATCGCCGAATATATGCCGCTCATCAGGTCGAGTATGTCCGACTTGAATATCTTACCGTCAGGATCGGTGGAATAGACGTTCATCGGCGCGGCGTAGCTGTAGCTTATCGCCGAGGAATACTGCTTTATCTCGTCGCCCGATTCGATGAAATCTTTAAAGCTGACGAGATTGTTCTTCTGGGTCTCCATCGAGTTTACCGAGTTCATCATCTCGTACATTATCTTCGATTCGTATACGGCGTCGAGGTCGTGATCCGTCTCCGCGCTGCCGTTGGCAGTGTCCCGAAGCGAGGTCATCAGCTGGGACATGTCAACCTCCTGAGCGTTTATGGTTATCGGGTAGCTTGAAAGGGTGTCCTCCTGAACGCGGTCGATATAGTTCTGCACGCCGGTGGAAACGGAGAGAATCAGCGCAATTCCGATAATTCCTATAGAGCCCGCAAAGCTTGTCAAAATGGTGCGGGTCTTTTTTGTCATTAAGTTATTGAGCGACAGTGAAAGCGCCGTAAAGAAGGACATCGAGGTCTTTTTGCCCTTGTTTACGCTTCTCACCTCGGCCGAGCGGTCGGCGGTCTCGCCGTCAAATGGATCGGTGTCGCTGATTATCTCGCCGTCCAAAAGCCTGACCGTGCGGGAGGCGTATTTTTCCGCAAGATCGGGGTTATGCGTCACCATTATGATGAGCTTATCTTTTGAGATCTCTTTCAGGATCTCCATTATCTGGACGCTCGTCTGGGAATCGAGGGCGCCGGTGGGCTCGTCGGCCAAAAGTATCTCGGGATCGTTCACAAGGGCGCGGGCGATTGCCACGCGCTGCATCTGCCCGCCGGACATCTGATTGGGCTTCTTTTTCAGCTGATCCCCGAGGCCGACCTTTTCAAGCGCCTCGACGGCGCGGCGGCGCCTCTCGGCCTTGCCCACGCCCGAAAGGGTGAGCGCCAGCTCGACGTTTGCCAGAACCGTCTGGTGGGGTATCAGGTTATAGCTCTGAAAAACGAAGCCAATCGAATGGTTTCTGTAGGTGTCCCAGTCGGCGTCCCTGAATTTTTTAGTGGATTTTCCGTTGATCGACAGATCGCCGGAGGTATACTGGTCGAGGCCGCCTATGATGTTCAAAAGCGTGGTCTTTCCGCAGCCCGACTGCCCCAGAACGGCGACAAACTCGCTCTTTCTGAATTCGATTGAAACGCCCTTCAGCGCGCGAACCTTTTCGCCGCCGGCGTCGTAATCCTTAACGATATTATCAAGCTTAAGCATATCCGAATTCCTTCCGTTAAAATAATCACAGTCAATGGCATTATATCACGGCGGCCGCGCAAATTCAACCTGCGAATGTGACAGCATGATGAAAGTTTATTAAAAGTTTCGCTCCCCCGTTCAGGAGGAGCGAATAATTCATTAAACCGTCAGCTTTTCCCGGCTGTCCTTTCGGGCTTCGGAATCCATGGCCTTTCTTGCCGAGCTGAGCATAAGCTTTATCCTGTTCAGCTGGTTTACCTCGCTGGCGCCTGGGTCGTAATCTACGGCGGCGATGTTCGCCCAGGGGTATACCTGCTTTAAATGCTTTATCATGCCCTTTCCGACGACGTGATTCGGCAGGCATGCAAAGGGCTGAATGCATATTATATTCGGCACGCCGGTGGTTAAAAGCTCGGCCATTTCGCCGGTCAGGAACCACCCCTCGCCGTACTGATTTCCGAGCGAAAGAAACTGCTTTGCAAGCTTTGCGACGTCCTTTATAGGCATCGGTGCCTCAAACCTGCGGCTCTTTTTGAGAGCGTTCACGGCGGGGCTGCGAAGCAGGGCTATAGCCGAAATCCCCACCCGCGAGATTATCGCCGACTTGAGCGTGGCGCCCAAAAATTCGTGCTTATACTCGGCGTTGTATACCGAATAGTTCATGAAATCCATGAGATCCGGCACCACCGCCTCGGCGCCCTCGCTTTCAAGAAGCTCGACAAGGTGGTTGTTTGCAAGGGGCATGTATTTCACCAATATCTCCCCGACAACGCCGACGCGGGGCTTTTTCAGCGCCTCGTCTATTGTCAGGCTGTCGAAGTCCTCGACAATCCCCCGGCAGATTTTTTTGTAGTTATATCCGTTTTTGACGCCGGTGAGCTGGTCGGTGCAGATTTTCAGCCACTTTTTGTGGAGCGCCTCGGCCGAGCCCTCCACCGCCTCATACGGGCGGACGCGGTAAAGGCATCTCATGAACAGGTCGCCGTAGACTATCCCCTGAAACGCCGCCAAAAGCAGCGACGGGGTGATCCTAAAGCCTTCCGATTTCTCCATGCCGTTGGCGTTGAGAGAAATTACCGGGATATGGCTCATTCCCGCCTTGTCGAGAGCACGCCTTATGAAGCCGACATAGTTCGAGGCGCGGCAGCAGCCGCCGGTTTGGGTCATTATAACGGCGAGGCGGTTTGTGTCGTATTTTCCCGACAGAACGGCGTCCATCACCTGCCCGACTACGGTTATAGAGGGGAAGCAGGCGTCGTTGTTGACGAATTTCAGGCCGGTGTCTATGGCGGTGCGGTTGTCGTTGGCGAGAACCTCGATGTTAAAGCCGTGGTGCCTGAAAACCGGCTCCAGCACCTCAAAGTGAATGGGGCTCATCTGCGGGGCGAGAATAGTCCAGCCGTCCTCGAACATCTTTTTGGTGTAGGCGGCGCTGTGATATGTTATCGGCTTCGGCTGCGGAGTGATGTGGCGGTCGCGGCGCTGGTTCATCGCGGCGATAAGGCTGCGTATCCGTATTCTGACGGCGCCGAGATTGTTCACCTCGTCTATTTTCAGAACGGTGTAAAGCTTGTTAGAGCCCTCCAAGATCTCGGAGACCTGGTCGGTGGTGACGGCGTCGAGCCCGCAGCCGAAGGAATTCAGCTGCACAAGCTCAAGATCGTCCCGCAGGCGGACAAACTCGGCGGCGGAATAGAGCCGCGAGTGATATACCCACTGGTCGACGACGCGCACCGGGCGCTCGGGGTCGAAGTCTATGGGCAGGCTGTCCTCCGAGAAGACGTCGAGCCCGTAGGAGGCTATAAGCTCGGGAATGCCGTGGTTGATTTCGGGGTCGATGTGATAGGGCCTCCCGGCAAGGACTATTCCCCTGCCGCCCCGCTTCGTCATTTCGTCAAGCACACGCTTTCCCTCGGCGCGGATATCCGCCTTGGCCTTTGCCTGCTCGGCCCATGCCGCCGAAACGGCCGCGCGCACCTCGTGCTCGGAAATTCCGAAATGCTTGACAAACAGCCTTACAAGGCGGTCGGCGGCGGTTTTTTCGTCGGTAAAGGCTATGAACGGGCGGATATATTTCACCTCGCCGCTCGCTATGCTCTCGATATTGTTCTTTAAGTTTTCAGGGTATGCCGCGACTATCGGGCAGTTGTAGTGATTCTGCGCGCTGCGGGTCTCCTGGTGCTCATAGAAAACGCAGGGGTGGAAGATCGTCTTTATCCCGTGGTTGATAAGCCACTGGACGTGCCCGTGCGAAAGCTTTGCGGGGTAGCATTCCGATTCGGAGGGAATTGATTCCATGCCGAGCTCGTAGAGCTTTCTGTCAGAAAGCGGCGAGAGCACAGCCCTGAAGCCGAGCTCGCGGAAGAACACCGCCCAGAACGGGTAGTTTTCATACATATTGAGAACGCGGGGGATACCGATTACGCCTCGTGGGGCGTTTTCCTCCGCAAGAGGCTCGTAGCCGAATATCCTGCGGCGCTTGAATTCAATGAGGTTTGCGCCCTTCGGCCCCGCGGCGTTCGAGCCGAGGCCGCGCTCGCAGCGGTTTCCCGTGATATGCTTTCGACCCCCCGGGAAGGTTGACACCGTCAGCATGCAGTTGTTGGTGCATCTGCCGCAGCGTGCCGTCGAGGTGGTGAACGTGAGCTCCGTTATGCCGTCAAGGCTTAACATGCCGCTCGGCTTGCCGTCATATCTCTCCTTGGCGATAAGCGCGGCGCCGAAAGCGCCCATTATCCCCGAGATGTCGGGGCAGGTGGCGTTCACCTGAGCTATCCGTTCAAAAGCCCTAAGCACCGCCTTATTATAAAACGTCCCGCCCTGAACGACGATATGCCGCCCGAGCTCGCGGGCGTCGGCAAGCTTTATCACCTTATAAAGAGCGTTTTTGATGACCGAATAGGCAAGCCCCGCAGAAATGTCCGAGACCGGCGCGCCCTCCTTCTGGGCCTGCTTTACGTTTGAATTCATGAAGACGGTGCAGCGGGTGCCGAGGTCGACTGGATTCTTTGCAAAAAGAGCCTCCTTGGCGAATTTCTCGGCGGAATAGCCCAGAGAATTTGCAAAGCTTTCGATAAAGCTTCCGCAGCCCGAAGAACACGCCTCGTTGAGCAGCACGTTGTCGACCGAGCCGTTTTTAAGCTTTATGCATTTCATGTCCTGCCCGCCGATGTCCAAAACGCAGTCAACCTCGGGGTCGAAGAAGGACGCCGCTGTCGTGTGCGCGACGGTTTCAACCTCAGAATCGTCGAGGCAGAATGCCGATTTCAAAAGCGCCTCGCCGTAGCCCGTCGAGCAGGAGCGAGCTATCTCGGCGCTCTCGGGGAGCACCTTTTTAAGCTCGGCGACGGCGGCCTTTGCGGCCTCTACGGGATTGCCGTTGTTGTTCTGATAGTGGGAGAATAAAAGCCTGCCTTCGGAATCTATGAGCGCGAGCTTTGTGGTGGTCGAGCCGGCGTCTATGCCCATGAAGCATTTTCCGCTGTATGTCGAAATGTCCGCCTTTTCCACAACGGCGCAGTCGTGGCGCGCGCAGAATGCCTTATAGTCTTCGGCGTCTTTAAAAAGCGGATCGAGGCGCTTTATTTCAAAATTCATCTTCACGCCGTGCTCAAGCTTTTCGATGAGCCCGTCAAGGGGGATTTCTTCGCCCTCGGCCTCTATCGCCGCGCCCATGGCTGCAAAGAGATGGCTGTTCTCGGGGTCTACGACATTTTCCGGGGTGAGATTAAGGGTGCGTATAAAGGCCTTTTTCAGCTCGGTGAGAAAATGGAGCGGCCCTCCCAGAAACGCCACGCAGCCGCGTATCGGCTTGCCGCAAGCAAGGCCGGATATGGTCTGATTCACCACCGCCTGGAAAATCGAGGCGGCGAGATCTGCCTTTGTGGCGCCCTCGTTAATAAGGGGCTGGATATCCGTCTTTGCGAAGACCCCGCACCTTGCGGCTATGGGGTATATCTCCTTATAGTTCTTCGCCTCTTCGTTGAGGCCGCCGGCGTCGGTCTGCAAAAGCGCCGCCATCTGGTCGATAAACGAGCCGGTGCCGCCGGCGCAGACTCCGTTCATGCGCTCGTCAAGTCCGCCGCGGAAATAGATTATCTTTGCGTCCTCGCCGCCGAGTTCAATCGCGACGTCGGTCTGGGGGGCGGTGCGCTCAAGGGCCGAGGCCACCGCCGCGACCTCCTGCACAAACTGTATTCCGAGCGCCTTGCCGAGATTTATCGAGCCCGAGCCGGTGATCCCGGCGACTATTTCGCAGTCGCCGACCGCTTTTTTGGCCTCTTTTAGAAGCCCGGCAAGGGTCTCCTGAATATGGGCGCAGTGGCGCATATACATGCCGAATACGATCCCGTCCCGCTCGTTCCACAAAACAAGCTTGACGGTCGTCGAACCTATATCGATTCCAGCTTTGTAAACCATTTAAAATTCCTTCCCGTATGTAAAATAGCTATTTTTTTGATTTTGTCTCCAGCTTGCCGCGCAGGCTTTTTAAGTGCTCGGCAAGGCTGACCTCGGAATGAAACGCAAGGAAGAAGCGGATCTTCATGGAGTTTTTCTCGTGGAAGCTTCGGATATGCTCCTTGAGCTGTTCATACCTTACGATAACGCCGTTTTCGTCGGCGTAGCGCTTGATCTTGACAACTATCTGAGACGAATAGCAGACGTCTATAATAAAGAATCCGTAGAAAAGTCCGATAAAGAAGCTGAACGCGAGATTTTTCGAGAGCCATTCGAGCGCGCCGAGAATGTGAGGGTCTATCAAAAAGTAGTAGGCCGCGCCCATCATCGCCCACGCGAGCGAAAACTTCGGGCAGATTATCCCCTGAATGTTTCCCCACTGCGAGCGGTAGTCCCATAGCCTGAGGTTAAAGAATTTCAGGCTCGTTATTCCGGCGATATATTCTATGGCGGTCATGCACACCGCCATCACCGCAAAAAGCACCGCTTTCACCAAAAGCGGATTTGTCAGCTTTATAAAGGGCTCCACCCGGGCGAGGAGAAAGAGTATGCACAGTCCCGAGCCGTAAAGCGGAAGATATGGCCCCACGCAGAACCCGGGGTTTATCCATTTTCGCTCGGGATTAGCACCCGAGAAGAAGCGCCGGTAAAAAAGCTCGAGCAGCCAGCCGAACACCGAGCCTATAAAGAACAGAAACGCAAGCGCGAGCGGCAGATTCATTACACCACATTCCTTCTGATTCGCCAAAATGCGATAGTTATTTTTATTTTAGCACGGTTCGTCAAAAAAGTCAAATGATAATATCGTGAAAATCATGGCAAGTAAAATGGCTTTTTTATTTGCCGAGCAAAGCTCGGCAAATAGGGGAAAACCCTTTGTAAGGTTTTCCCCATAACCCCTTTCCGTATACGAGGCGCCTGCGGCACCTCGTCGGGGAGACCCCCGGCGAGGGTCTCCCCGCGAAAAAACTGTCCACCGGACAGTTTTTTCTCCCTGTCCTGCGCTTCGCTTCGCATTATCCGGAGCGTGCCTGCTCGGCCCGCTCCGGGGAGATTCCGCGATAGCGATCGCGGCTCGTGGGCTCTGCCCCCGAGACCCCCGCGGCCTTTTGAAAAAGGCCGGCGAAAACTTTTCTGTTTTTCTCGGCCGTCTGCTTTGCTTATAAAAATTTTCTCCCCGCTATTGCGAATGCGCGAAAAATGTGGTAATATATTTAAAAAAGCTGTAGGAGGAATTATGTTGCTCTCTGTTCTTTTTCTGCTCGCCTATATTGCGGCGCTCGCGCTTTGCATATATCTCGCCGTAAAACGCCCCTGGCTTAAATCTTTGCTTTCGCTTATAGCCGCGTCGGTCTCCTTCGCCGAGGCTGACATTTTAACCCACCTGTTCCTCTCCTCCTTCGGCGGGATCCTCTCGAACGCCCTTAAAGAGGGCTTTTTGGAGCTTTTGGGCATGCGAAACGAGGCCACCGTCCGCGAATCGGCTATGCTTCGGGTGTCGGCGTTCGCTGTCACCGTCATTCTCGGCGTGATATCCTTTATAATATTCTTCGCGCTGTTGCTGGCGGTCAATTCTTTGATCAAGAGGCTTTTGTTCCGGCTCTTTGCAAAAAAGAAATATTCCGCCTATTCGCCCGAAAAAAAGTTCCCCGTCCTCAGCGCTGCAATAGCTCTAATTTCCTTTATGATCGTCTCCTTTGCGATCGTCTATCCGCTGGGCGCCGGGGCGAATATAACAACATCGGCCTCGAAGGCGACCGGCTATTACCCGCCGTCATCTATACTAACAAATCCCATATGCCGGCTTTACGGCCCCGCGGGGCGAAGCTTCTTTGACAGCCTCACCCGCACGGAATACACCGACGAATTCGTCAACAGCGACGAGGCGCAGCGCGGTGTCGAAATTTACTTTTCGGCGGTGAAGATAACCAAGGGCCTCGACGCCGACGACACCGCCGTCGAGAAGATGGCCGAATCGCTCCGCACGTCTTACATAATGACCGATTTCACGAGCGAGCTTGCGGCAAACGCGGCCTCAAGCTGGAAAAGCGGCCTGAAATTCATGAATAAGTCCTTAAAGATCCCCGCCGGCCGAAACGGCGAGCTTGTCTTAGACGTTTTGGATATCGTCAGCGGGTGGGAGCGAGAAAATCTCGTCAGCGACATCGAGACGACCGTGAACATCTA
The DNA here is from genome assembly GCA_947625615.1 of uncultured Clostridia bacterium. Taxonomy (GTDB): domain Bacteria; phylum Bacillota; class Clostridia; order Oscillospirales; family Ruminococcaceae; genus Faeciplasma. The sequence continues at coordinate 48,402 of CANQPB010000009.1, forward strand.
TAAGCTTCTGAAATCGAACGGCATTAACAAGCTCAGCGACGGCGAGACCCTCGCCGCCACCCTTGCGGATCCCGAATTCGTCAAATCCCTGTTCCACGAACTCTGCGTAAACGGCGATTTCATAGAAATTATTCCTAAGCTGATGAAATTCGGCGTGGGCAGCGCGGTCGATGCCATGGGCATGGAGATGAACGACGACTACGTCATAGAATTCGACGCCTCGGATCTGACCGAGGAGGAATGGCTCAACGAGGCCGAGGCCCTCTCGACAATAATGAACCGCATCAACGAGATGAAAAAGGAGGACGGCAAGATAGACGCCGCCGCGCTTCTTAAGGATCTCTATGAGATCAAAAACAGCAAGCTTCTGACAAACCTGTTCACAAACATTCTTATCCAGCTGCTTGCCAACATGGCCGAGGGCGCCGTTTGACCGCCCCGAATTTAAATTAAAAATCCCCCGCCGCCCGGAATATCCCAAAGATTCCGGGCGGCGGGCTTTATTCCGGCAAAAACCGGATAAAGCGGAGAGATTTTCACCCGAAATGCAAAAAAATTGATTTTTGCAAAAATAATTCACCCGCTATATTGATTTTTCTTTCGGTTTATGATAGTATTATACTGAAATAATGCGATTTAAAGTCGCAGAAAGAATCTGATCGGTAAGGAGCGCTGTCGCACTGATGAAAAAATGGTCTGAAAGAATACTGCTTTCTCTGCTCATAGTTTTGGTTGCGGCGGCGATCGTTCTGATAGGAGCCTTTTATTTCCGCCTCATATCGGACAGGATATTCGAGGACAGCACCGGCCACTTAAGCGAGATTTACGGCCAGGTGAACCGCTCGTTCGGGGCGTTTGTCGAGAGAAACTGGGGCTTTCTTAAGAGCTGGGACAGCTGCTTCGCGCTTTCCGAGAACGCCGACGCGGACGTTGAAAGCGAGGCCGAATTTATCGCCCTTGAAAAGAAAAACTGGGGATTTTCCGACTTCTACTTCATCTCCGCGGACGGAAAATGCATGACCCCAGACGGCACCGAATACGGTTTCGACCTCAGCGAGGAGCTTGAAAAGCTCATGTCCGGCGAGTCGATTATCTCGGGCGAGACCCTGCCCTCCGGCCGCGAGGTAACCGTCTTTGCAGTGCCGGTGAACAACAATCTGTACGGCGGCTTTGAATTTCAGGCAATCGCCGTAAGCTATACTAACGACGACCTTGCGGCCTCTTTAAACGTCGACGCGTTTTCGGGAAAGGCAAAATGCTTCGTAATAAAAAGCGACGGCACCGTGCTTCTGTCCACACAGACGGGCGGAAACGTCTTTGAAAACTATCTGACATATCTTCGCGCCGCCTCTGATCTCGACGAGAGCGGGCTTTCAAAGCTTAAATCCGATTGGGAGAGCGGCCTTTCGGCGGTCACCCGGTGCAAAATCGGCGAGGTGGAGCACTGCATTCTCTACCAGCCGGTGGGATATCAGGATCTCATACTTCTCAGCGCCGTGCCCGAAAGCGCGGTCAGCGCGGGGTTCCTCTCGGTGCAGAAGATAACGATGACCGTTTTGATCGTCATCTTCCTGCTCGCCGGGGCGACGGTTTTGGTGATCATAGTAATTCAGAGCAACAAGCGCTCCAAAATGACGAGAACCGAGCTGCAATACCGCGAGCTCATGTTCGACGTTCTCTCAAACAGCGTCGACGACATATTCATAATGCTCGATTCCAACAATGACTCCGTAGACTATATCAGCCCCAACCTTGAAAGGCTTTTAGGCGTTCCCGTCGAGGAGGCGAGGCAGGATATCCGCGCGCTGGAAAAATGCGCCGTAAACTTCAACGTCGTCATTCCGAGGCCGGAGCTTGAGGCTATCCCCTTAAACGAAAACCGTTACTGGGAATGCGAATATATGCACCAGACTACCGGCGAGCGCCGCTGGTACAGAATGACGATATACCGCATGATGATACGCGACGTGGGAAAATACATCGTCGTGATGTCAGACCGCACCTTGGAGCAGCAGATGAACCAAAAGCTTCAGGAGGCCCTCGACGCCGCCAGAAGCGCCAACGAGGCAAAGTCGAATTTCCTTTCGAACATGTCGCACGACATACGCACCCCGATGAACGCGATAGTCGGATTCTCGGTGCTGCTTGAAAAGGACGCCGACAAACCGGAAAAGGTGCGGGAATATACCCGCAAGATAACCGCCTCGAGCCACCATCTCTTAAGCCTTATAAACGACGTTTTGGATATGTCGAAGATTGAGAGCGGAAAGACTTCGCTCAACGTCGACAGGTTCAGCCTGCCCGAGCTTTTGGAGGAAATAGGCATAATCATAATGCCGCAGGCTAAGGCCAAAAATCAGGAATTCTCGACGAGGGTGAACGGCGCCCCGCCCGAGCAGCTTATAGGCGACAAGCTGAGGCTGAACCAGATACTGATAAACATTCTTTCAAACGCGGTTAAATATACCCCCGAGGGCGGAAAGATAAGCTTTGCCGTCTGCGAAATTTCGGGAGCGGCGCCGCAGTTCACAAAGCTCAGGTTTACCGTCAGCGACAACGGCATAGGCATGAGCGAGGAGTTCCAGAAGAACATCTTCGCGCCGTTCAGCCGCGAGATAAACTCGGTTACCAACAGGATTCAGGGCACCGGCCTCGGAATGGCGATAACCAAAAATCTCGTAGACCTGATGGGCGGCATTATCGAGCTTGAAAGCGCCCCCGGCAAGGGAAGCAAATTTACCGTCGAACTCTCCTTCTCGCTGCCCGAGCAGGAGACCGGCGACGAATGGTACCGCCAGAAGGTTTCAAGAATGCTCGTGGCCGACGACGAGGAGGACATCTGCATAAATATCAAATCCCTGATGAGCGGCACCGGCGTTGAGGTTTCTTATGTCACCGACGGCCTTGCCGCCGTGGACGCCGCGGCGACGGCGCACCTTCACGGCGAGGACTTCAACGTGATACTTCTTGACTGGAAGATGCCGGGCGCCGACGGCGTTGAGACCGCAAGGCTTATCCGCACAAAGGTGGGCCACGACGTGCCTATCCTCGTTTTAACCTCATACGACTGGAGCGACATTGAGGACGAGGCCCGCAGCGCGGGGATAAACGCGTTTATGTCAAAGCCCTTCTTTGTTTCGACGTTCTGGCAGACGATAAAGCCGCTGTTTGCCGGCCACGCCGAGCCGGAGACGGAAAATAAGCCGGCCGGCGAAAACGTCATGAACGGCAGGCTGTTCCTCGTCGCCGAGGACAACGAGCTGAACGCCGAGATCCTCGCCGAAATGCTCGACATGGAGGGAGCAAAGTGCGAGATCGTACAGAACGGGCTTGAAGCCGTCGAGGCGTTCACAAAGTCCGAGCCGGGAAAATACGACATGATACTCATGGACGTGCAGATGCCGGTGATGAACGGCTACGACGCCACAAGAAAGATACGCACCTGCGGCCGCCCCGACGCAAAGACGATTCCCATAGCGGCGATGACCGCAAACACCTTTGCCGAAGACGTCAAGAATTCCATGGAGGCGGGAATGGACGGCCACCTTGCAAAGCCTATCGACATGAATGCCGTGAGAGAGCTTGTCGGAAAACTTCTTTCAAAAAACAATAAGCCAACCGAAGGAGACTGAACATGCGGAAATTTTTAGCCTTAGCCCTTGCGCTCGCAATAGCGCTCGGGATATCCTCCTGCAGCGCCGAAAACGGCGGCGGATATGCCTTTACTTTAATGGGAAAGAAGAGCGATCTTGTAAAAAGCTATATGACCGCCATATTCGGGCTTTACGAAAAAACCACCGGCAATAAAATAAAGATAATCTCCTATGAAGATTCGGAATATGAGACCCGAGCGGCCGCAGATTTCGAAAGCGGCAACGCCCCCGATGTCTTCATGCATTTTCACAACGCAGAGATACAGCGGTTTCACCCCGAAAAGAATTTTTACTACTTAAACAACGAGAGCTGGGTGAATGATCTCACCGACAGCGCAAAGGCCTATTGCCAGGACGGCGACGGAAACCTTTTGGGGCTGCCTTTTTGGGAGAGCTCGGTTTCGGGCTGCTACTACAACAAAACTATCCTCGACGGCCTCGGCCTTAAGCCCGCAACTACCCAAAGGGAATTCGACACCCTGTGCCAAGTCCTTGCCGACACCGGCTACACCCCTATTTGCTGGCCGGCCGACGGCTGCACCTGGATTTTGCAGTTCGGGCTCGATCCCATCTTCGCCGACGACCCCGAGATGCTCGAAAAGATAAACTCGAACGAAATCTCCTATTCCGATATCCCCGAGGTGGCCGACATGTTCGGCTGGATAGCGGGGGCGGCCGAAAAGGGCTGGCTCGGAAACGGATATCTTGAGACCGGCTGGGACGACATCAGCCCCGCCATGTCCTCCGGCAGCGCGGTGATGACCTTTATCTGGGACACCTGGTTCTATACCGATTTCAAGCCGGGCAAATACACTATAGACGACTTCGCGCTGATGCCGGTGTTTTTGAACACCGTAGAGAACGGCACCTATGAGGGCGGAAATCTCAACATGATGACCGTGAACAAAAACAGCGAGCGCCTTGAGGAGGCCCTCGGCTTCCTTGAATTCTGCGCCGATCCCGAAAACTACAATCTTGCGTTCGACGGCATATCGACGGTGAGCTGCTTCAACCGCCAGACGACTAACATTCAGTCCAAAATGGTCACCGACGCCCGAGAATCCATCGCCGAATGCGAAAGGGTTTCGACGGCGGCTTCAAGAATAATCGGCTACAGCGCCGACGACGCCAACGCCGCGCTTGTGGAGCTTCTTCGCAAAAAAAACGACGTCGCGGGCTGCGTAAAACAGCTTGATGAAAAACGTCTCGCCGAAATTCAAAAGGAATCCGACTGATGATAAGCCTAAAATAAAACAGAACGCCGCCGCTCCTAAATTTTCGGAACGGCGGTTTTGTGATGCGCCTGACGGCCGCATCAAGAGAATAGAGAGTAGATATTAGATGTCAGAGCTTCAAGGCGCCGCCTTCGGCGACGGATTGCATTGATAAATTAAATATTCAGCCGGAGAATGTTATGATGTAATATCCGCAGTTGTCGGGGGATATCACCGCCGAGGAAAAGCTTTTCGGCACCGAAAGCTGCGGCCCCGCCTGCCTTGTGACGGTGTAACCGTTACAGGAATAAAATTTTTGCGGCTCGAGCGACGATATGTAGCTTTCGAGGGTGGCGTTCGTTGACATTATCACCTCGGCGTGCGGGTGGCCGACATATCTTAAATGCCAGGGCTCGTAGGTTATTCCGGTGTCGCGCTTGCCGTTATAGGGGTAGCGGATTATAAAACCGAAGTTTTGGCAGTTTCGGTTCACCCACCTGCCCGGCTCGCCGTCCAAAAAGGCCATTCCTGCGTGATACATCGTGTAAACGTCAACTCCGAGGCCGGCCTGATGTTCGCTCGCGCCCACCTTCTGGGCGACGTCACCCTCCTCGGCGGCGGTTTCAAGCTGCTCGGCGGCGGTGCGGTAAGCGCTTGAAACATAGAGCTTTTCGTTATATATTGATAACACTTCTTGAGAGAGTTCCGCATACGCTTTGGTGACGCAGGTGTTCATGAACACCCCGCTGTCCTTATATTCGCCTATCTCGGGCGAGTAGTCCTCGGAAAGCATATGCTCGGTATTTATCAGCATCATCGAATCGTTTTGTTCGACGCGCGTATCCGCCAAAAATTCGGATATGTCTACATTAGCGGTCTCAAATGACGTCTCCGAAAGGGTCACGTCGGGGCCGTCAAGTCCGGCAATTACCTCGCCGATGATGAAGCGGTATTCCTGATGAATGTAAAAGAAGATACCCTCGGCGAGTAAAACGACGCACAGACACCCTAAGGCAAACAGAAGCACCCGCCGCCTTGACGTCCGGCGCGTTTTAAGAGCCTCCCGGCGCGCGCCGCTGTTAAATTCACTGTTCATTTATTTTGCTTCCTCCCCGTCAGACGGATTTTCCTCGGGCGGCTCGGGATCGAAAAGAATTTCCGCGTCGCCGCAAAGCGGGATTTTCAACTCGGCCTTAAAGAGGTCGCCGTCAATCGACAGCTTAAAGCCTACGTTCTGAATGTCGCATAGCGATTTTGCTATCGACAGCCCGAGGCCGCTGCCCTCGGTGTTTCGCGAGCTGTCGCCCCGCACAAATCTTTCGGTCAGCTCGTCGGGGGAAATGTTAAGCGCGGTGCGGGACACGTTTTTGAAGGTTATCGCCGCAGCGTCTGAGCCCTCCGAGGTCTCGGCGGAGATATATACCCTCGTGCCCGGCTGGGAATATTTGCAGATGTTATTCAAAAGGTTGTCGAGAACCCTCCACATCAGCCTGCCGTCGAGGCTGGCGGTGATGGCTCTTTCGGGTATGGTCACCACGCTTTCAAGATTTGCAAGCGCGAATTTTTCGGCGTATTCGGCTATCGACTGGCTCAAAAGAAGATTTACGTCCGTCCTCTCAAAATTGGGGGTGATGTTTCCGCTGCTCGCCTTTGAAACCTCGGTCAAGTCCTCAATCAGCTTTTTCATTCTCGCCGACTGCCTTTGTATCACGGCGATATGCTCTTTGGCCTCCTCGGATTCTATCTCGTCCTTCGAGAGAATGTCGATATAGTTGACTATCGAGGTGAGCGGGGTTTTAAGGTCGTGCGAGACGTTAGTTATAAGCTCGGTCTTTAGGCGCTCCGAGCGCAGGCTTTCGTCCACCGCCCTTCTCACGCCTTCGCCCACGCCGTCAAGGTCGTCCGCCATTCCCCGCAGTTCGCCGAACAGAAATTCCCTGTCGGGTCTTGCGTTTATATCCCCGCCGGCTATCTTTTTGGTGTAGTCGCGTATCTTCGTGAACCCCAGCGCCCACGCCGCCATGGCTATCGACAAAAGAATATTCAGGCATATCATCACCAAAAGATAGCTTGCGGCGTCTCGGGCGAAGACGAGCGCGACCGTCTCGAAGAACGTAAAGCCCAGCATGGCGAGGACGGTTTTCCAGACAAGCTTCAGCTGCGACAAAAGCTTTATCAGCTTCTTGCATACGCCGAAGAGCTTCTTTATAAGCCACCGGAGAATCATCGCGGCCCAGCCGCATAGGCAGGAGCGCCAGAACGTGTGGGTTTTAAGCCTGACAGAAAGGGTCATCAGTGTGAGGGTGACAAACGCCGACGCCAAAAACGGTATGGCTATCTCCGTCGCCAGAGTAAACAGCCTGACGTTGCTGTTCGCGAAAGTTTCGAGACTGTAGGCGCCTTCGTAGTAGACATCTGCTGTAAGCCCGGCGAGGAGTACGCCGAACAGTGCAAAAATCTCAAAGGGTATCATGTCGAACCAGGAGGGCTTCGGCCCCTCGGCGGGATATCTGTAGCCGCAGGCGCAGGCGAGACAGAACGCCGAAATCAAAAACGTAAGCACTCCCAAAACCGCGGCTACCGGGAAGAAGCGGGAGTATTTCGCAATTAACGCGGTAGAGTTCCGGGCGTAGAATATCTCGTCGATGCTATCGGGATCCTCGGCTATATACGCGACTACCTGAAGCTCGCAGTTCTCCGACTTTTGCTCCTCGTAGGTTACCATCAGCGTCGGGGTGTCCATGCCGTAGGACTGAATGCCGCTTGTGTATTCGCTTACATCGGGGGGATTTTCCCCGTGATCGGCAGCCCTCTCCTCTTCGGTCTCGGCGTAGGTTTCGGTTACGCTTGTGACCGCAAATTGGGGCTTATCCTCGGGAGACAGCTTTTCGGTGACCGGCGGAGCCGCCGTTGCGGCGGGGGTAACTTGAGACAGGGAGATATCGGGGTCGCCCCGGGTGTAAAAGTCAAAGGGAATGGGAACCTCGCCGTCATCAATGCAGCCGTTCCAGTACTCGAGGTAGTATTCATATTCCGGCATGACATTCTCATTGACGCCGTCGTAGCTCATAAGAAGGACGTAATCGCTGTGGCCGTCGAAATATTCGGCCGTGCCGCTGAGCGACACGGCGGAGTGCCCCGCCCACACGAGATTGTAGTATTCGGAAACCGCGTTGTTCAAGGCGTCGCTGTAGCCGGAATAATAGGATTTATGCAGATAGGTGTCGTCGGTGGGAATGGATACCCATAGGTCGCGGTAGATTTCCGTCCTCTCGAACCCGGGCAGGCCGGTGGAGAGATCGCAGCCCTCGACGGTGGAGAAAACGGTGTTGCCCTCCGCGTCGGCGATTATGAATCCTACGTTGTCGGCATTGCCGTAGCGTCCGAAAACTTTTTCGACATCGCCGCGGTCTATGGTATATTTTCCGTCACTTTCCGTCACGTCTATCGTGCCGGCCATTATTCCGTTTGTGATCTCGACGCAAAAATCGGTCGTCCTGTCGTCTACAAACATAGCGATGACGTTATTCAAAAACGTCTCGTGGTCGTCTTCAAAGAACACGTTGTTCTGCCAGCATATCACGCTGAATATCGCGCTGAAAAAGCTCACTGTCAGAGATATTATGCAGATCGTCGCCGCCAAAAATTTCAGCGCGGCACTCTCCCTGAGGGTTTTTTTACGGTTTTCCATGGCTTCCTCCGAGTCAGTCGTCCTTGTCGGACTTGTCGAATTTATATCCGCGGCCCCACACCACTTTCAAATAGCGCGGCTCTGCGGGATTTATCTCAATTTTTTCGCGTATATGCCTTATATGCACCGCTATGGCGTTGTCCACCCCGACGGGGACGTTCCCCCACACCCTGCAGTATATCTCAGCGGGGGAATAGATCACCCCGGCGTTTGACATCAGAAAGTTTAAAATGTCGTATTCCTTTGCGGTAAGCTTCACCGGCTCGCCGTCGACGGTCACGGTGCGGTCGGAATCGTTTAGCTCCACCCCGCCTATGCGTATAACGTCGGGAGATTCCGGCAGACTGCCGAGCATGACGTAGCGGCGTATGTGAGACTTCACCCGCGCCATAAGCTCTATAGGGTTAAAGGGCTTTGTTACGTAGTCGTCCGCGCCGAGATTCAGGCCGACAATCTTGTCGACGTCCTCCGACTTCGCGGTCAGAAAAATCACCGGGACGTTTGTGAACGAGCGCATTTCGGAAAGCGCGGCAAGGCCGTCCACCCCCGGCATCATAATGTCCAAAAGGACAAGGTGGATTTTATTCGAGCGAAGTATCTCAAGCGCCTCGGCGCCGTTATAGGCCTCGAAGAGGTTGTAGCCCTCGCCGGAAAGATATATTTTCAGCGCCGAAACAATGTCACGCTCGTCGTCGCAGATCAGAATGTTATACATAAGCCCTCTCCCCCGGGATTTAGTTGACGATATTATAATAACACGCAGATTATTAAGAAACAAGGGGCAGTTTATTAAAAAATTATTAAGAAAACTGCAAAATTCGGCCGAGAAAAAAATTTTATAAAAAGGGTTGCTTTTTTCGGGAAGATGTGATATAATAACCGAGTTGTCAATAGCTATGACCACGGAGCAGTATCGAAGCGGTCATAACGAGCACGACTGGAAATCGTGTGACGGTGATAAGCCGTCCGAGAGTTCGAATCTCTCCTGCTCCGCCAAAAATCCGAAAGCTCTGCTTTCGGATTTTTCATTTGTGCCACGCCGTCGCGGACTACGTATCGTTCGCGACGGCATTTTCATGCCATCGCTCATTCACTCCGTCGCTCCGGCTTTTCCCCACAAAGCTTCGCTTTGCGGGGACCCCGTGTTGCGACGCGTTAAAACTTGCTTTTCGCACTTCGCGGGCATAAACGCCCGCCCGCTCGTGCTCAAAGAGTTTTAATCGCGCTACCTGTCTTAAAAGGCTTTGCGATAGCCGCCACCACAAAATTATCCCCCGGAAATCTCCCGGGGGATTTTTGCAAAATTTTCGGCCTCTCCCAACCTTTTTCCCGCCCGAAATGTCTGAACTGTAAAGCGTCAATTGAGAAAAGCTAAACCAAAAGGTTCTTGACAGCGGCAAAAGGGAAAAATATAATTACAGTATAATTCATTCCGAAAGGAGAGGTTTATATGGACAAAGAGGAGCTTTACAGAAGGGAATTCGGGAAAAAGCTGCGTGACATGCGCCGGCTCATGGGCCTTACCCAGCAGGATTTGGCCGAGGCCCTCAACGTCAGCTCGCAGGCGGTTTCAAAGTGGGAGCGCGGCAAGGCGTTCCCGAACATGTCGAAGATGCCAACTATTGCAAAGCTTTTGGGCGCCGAGGTGTCGGATCTTTTGGACTTCGGCAAAACAGGGTGAGCCGCCCGTTAGGGTTCGCGCTCGTCGCACAAAAAGTACATAGAAAGCGAATCTGGGCCGCAGTGGCAGCCGAACACCGGCCCGATATAGCCTATCACCACGTCCTTGACCTTGCCCTTTAACATTCCGGCGAGGCGCTGGGCCTCCTCGGGGCAGTCGGCGTGGGAGATATAAACGGTCTGCGCCTTCGGGTTGACCGCGTGCTTTTCAAACATGTCGAAAAGCGCCTTTGTCGAGGCGGACTTTCCGCGAACCTTACCGGCGACATAGATCTTTCCGTCGTCGCGGACATAGAGTATCGGCCTGATCCCGAGCACCGACCCCGCAACGGCGGTCGCGGCGGATATCCTCCCCCCGCGCTTTAAATACATAAGATCGGCGACCGTGAAGACGTGGTAAACCTTTAGCATTATGCTCTCGGCGTATTCCTTGGCTTCGTCTATAGTGGCGCCGGCGGCGCGCTTTCGGGTGACGAGATCCGCCAAAAGCCCCTGCCCGTAGTTCGCACACTTGGTGTCTATGATATAAATTTTTCTCTCGGGATATCTCTCCCTCAAATCCTCGGCGGCGGTCTCGGCGTTGTTCACCGACGAGCTGAGCCCCGATGTGAAGCCCAAAAGTAGGATATCCTCGCCGTTTTTAAGATGCGGCTCAAACGCCTCGATATAGTCGTTTACGTTCGCGGCGGCGGTGGTCATTCGCTCGCCCCTGCGCTCGAGACTGTAAAAATAAGCGGGATCCATCTCCTCGTTGGTCATGATCTGCTCTCCCCTGATAAGCTTTAGGGGGACGAGATCCAGCCCGTAGGCCTTAAGCATTTTCGGCGTGAAATCGGCCGAAGATTCAACAAATATTCGGTATGACATATGCGTCTCCTTTTTAAATATATATTTCGGTGTGCCGGTGATTCCAATTTGTGTAAAATCGAGATTTTGCAATCTTCAATATTACTACATCTAATATAGCATATTAGATAGTGCTTGTCAATACCCCTGCAAAAATAATTTTTGACAAAAAAGTCTTGCAAAAAGACAATGATTATGATATACTCATCTTGCCGGCGGAATTATTTTCCGCCAAACAGTATAGACCCAAAATATTCCGAAATTTATCAGGAAAGGACGATGACTGATGTCCAAAGTAAAAATCATCAACGGAACCACGCTTCCGAACATGCCCTGGCAGGACAGGCCGGAGGGACATTACCTTCCAATCTGGCGTTACACCGAAAATCCCATTATAGACCGCAATCCGCTCCCCGGCATCGCAAGAATATTCAATTCCTCGGTAGTGCCCTATGAGGGCGCTTTTGTGGGAGTATTCCGCGCCGAGGCCACTGACGGCAGACCGTTTTTATATCTCGGCCATTCCGACGACGGCATTCACTGGGAATATGAAAACAACGTCATTCCCATGGTGAACGAAAAGGGCGAAAGCGCCATTCCGTTCTATCAGTACGATCCGAGGCTTATAAAGATCGAGGACGACTACTATATCGTCTGGTGCCAGGATTTCTACGGCGCGGCTCTCGGCGTCGCGAAGACCCACGATTTCAAGCATTTCGAGCGCCTCGAAAATCCCTTTATCCCCTTCAACAGAAACGGCGTATTCTTCCCGAGAAAGATAAACGGCATGTATAAGCTTCTCAGCCGCCCCTCCGATTCGGGACACACACCCTTCGGCGACATATTCATCTCGGAGAGCCCCGACATGATCTACTGGGGCAGACACCGCCATGTGATGAGCCCCTCGGGCAACTGGTGGGAAGGCATGAAGATAGGCGGAGGCGCCAACCCGATTGAAACCTCGGAAGGCTGGCTTTTGATCTACCACGGTGTTTGCAACACCTGCAACGGATATGTCTACACCATAGGCGGCGCCATTTTGGACATCGACGAGCCGTCGAAGGTGCTCTACCGCTCGAAGAGATATCTTCTCACCCCCGAAAAGTGGTACGAGGAGAGGGGCTTCGTTCCAAACGTCACCTTCCCCTGCTCGACTATTCAGGACGACGCCACCGGAAGGATCGCCCTTTACTACGGCTGCGCGGACAGCTATGTCGGCCTTGCGTTCACCACCGTCGACACCCTTGTCGATTACATCAAGGAAAACGACGACGCCGGCTGGAACGACCACGATCTCGGCAGAAGATAAATTTTACAAATCACGCCGGCGCCGCCCGGCGGCAATCCACGGAGTAAACAATGTCCTACGACAAATCGCTGATAGCTCACAAGCTTTTAAGATGGGAAAAGGCGGTGTCAGACTACAGCTTACCGAGCTGGGAGTCGATCCCCGACATCGGCCTATATATGGATCAGGTCATAGTTCTGCTTTCGCAGTATCTCGGCCTTTTTTACCCTGCCGACGCAAAAGAAGCGGACGACGGCGAACAGTCCGACGGGAAGATCTTTTCGGCCTCGGCCATAAACAACTACGTCAGACTTAAGATAATGCCCGCGCCGATCAAGAAAAAATACTACAGGATCCACATAGCCTATCTTATAATAATCTTCACCCTCAAGCCCGCCGTAAGCATCAATTTTTTGAAGGAGATGCTTTCGAACGAGCTGCCCGAGGAGCATTTCAAGCAGCTTTACTGCGAATATGTCACCAAGCACCACGCCGCCACGCTCTTGTTCACAAGCATAGTGCGCGAGTGTGCAAAGGACGTCCTCGACCCCGAAAAGGAGGGCGAAAACCTCGTTTCAAGCTTTGTTACTCAGGAGGCGCTGATAGCAGGGTTCTCCCGGGTGCTCACCGAAAAGCTCGTCGGCCTCAAGGGAAAGACGAAGGAGGAGGTTCTGAGAAAGGAAACCCCGGTGGAATAGTGAATAAAAACGCAAATCAAATGCATTTATGGGACGCCCTCACTTGCAGGGTGTCTCTTTTATTTGCCTCGCTGCGCTCGGCAAAACGGGGACAATCCCCTGCGGGGTTTTCCCCGCACCCTTTTCCGAGCTGCGAGGCGCCTCTGGCGCCTCGCCGGGGAGACCACGCTGCGCTCGGACTTTGGTACTTGTCGTACTGGCTACGCGCAGCTGCTGCCGAGCCCATTGGGCTCGGCCAAACATATATAAATTTCTATAACCGGTCTCCCCGTCCTGCGCTTCGCTTCGCATTATGCCGGAGCGAGCCTGCTCGGCCCGCTCCGGGGAGATTCCGCGACTTGCGGAGCGCAACGCGAAAGCATTCTGCAAAATCGCACTTTAGTTTTGCGTTGCGCTGCAAAGCCGCTTCGGCTCACGCCTCAGGTTTGCTAACGCAAACACCGGCTTTGCCGGACTTTCCCCCCGCGGCCTTTTGAAAAAGGCCGGCGAAAACTTTTATCATAGGCATACTTAAAATACCCCCGCAGGCCAACCGGCGCCGCGGGGGTTTTATCATGCCTATAAGTTATGAGTAGACGACGATGAATCCGTCGGATTCGTCAAAGACGGTTCGACCCTCGCTTTCAAGGTAGGGCGCAAGCTCGTCGGTGAGGGGATCGAGCCGGCTGAGAACGATGTAGTCGTAGAGCTCCTGCTCCTTAATGCCGGTGACGTTGCCGAGGCCGTCTTTTATCAGCACGCCGTCGTCAAGCTCGTAGATTTCGGCGCGGTCGGCTATATGGGGCAAAATGAATGTGTTTGCAAGCACCGAGCCCTCCTTGGGGATATCCCGCAGGCATTCCTCGGCGCTGTCGAAAAATTCTCCCCTCTCGCTGCGGTTTTTCAGCACCGAAAGCTTCTGCGAGGCCAGCGAGACCGTCGTCACCGCTGTGACCGCCGCCGCGCAGATTATCGCCGCATTTTTTATTTTCGCGGGCATGTCCGCGGCGTTTACCACCGCAAGGTAGATCAGCAGGCAGACCGGGCCGAAGATATACTGAAAGCCTATCTGCCCGGCATAGGCGTAACCCGCGCCGACTATCAGGTTCATTATCGCGTAGGGCAGCGCCAAAAGAAATCTGTTTATCTTTTTCGTTATCAGCGGAAGCATTAAAAGCGGCAGAAGCGTCTCGCAGAAAAACAGCAGAGTGTCTTTTGTGAGCAGCAGACTGACGAGGTAGGCAGGGTCGGCGAGGGAATTTTTAACTATCTCGGCTATGCCGCCGCCCGGGGAGCTTAAAAGCGGGCCGAAGCGGGAAGCGGTCATATAGCCGCCGTCTCCCGCGGAATTCAGCCAGTGCATGACTACGGCAAAATATGCCGCCGAGAGCGCCGCCGCGACCGCCCCGTGGATCCGCCTGCGGCCCTTTTGCTCGGTGACAAACCACAGCGCCGCGCAGAAAACGTAAAGCGGGGCGTCCTCCTTGACTATGCACACGAGCGCCGACATTATATAGAACACCGGTATGTTGCCGCAATCCGCTGCCCAGAGAAGCCACATCAGAAGCGTTGGCAGAAAGGCGTTTTCATGGAACGAGTAGTAGCAGGGCATGATCAGCCCGCTGCAAAAGGCGTAGAGCGCGCATGCCGAGACGAGCGCCCAGCCCTTGAAGCCGTGCCTTTTCGCTATAAGATAAAGGGGCAGCACCCCGGCCATCGCAAAAAACGCCTGACCGATCAGAAGCGTCTCGGGGTAGGGAAAGATCGCGTAAACCGGCAGGAAGAGATAGAATATAAACGACGTGTGCACCCGAAAATGGGACATCGCCATATCACGCTCGCAGGTGATAACGGCGCTGAGATTTTCCCGCAGCGAATGAAAAGTCTGCACGAAAATTCCCATATCAAAGCATGACGTGCCGAAATTGCGGTGATTCACCACCGTCGTGACGGCGGTAAACAAAAACGCGAGCAGCGATATCGCCGCGACGGTTGCCGCCGCTATTCGCCCGTCAAGACGCTCGGCCGCCCCCGGCGGAAGCTTGCCCAAAGAGTAGCAAAGAAACACCGCGCATACCAAAGCCGCGGCTGCTCCGAAATAAAAGCTGCCCGAGCACCACACGGCGGTCAGCGAGAATATAACCGCAGAGATCCCCAAAACGGTAAAATCGAGCTTCTCGACCCGTTTTCCCAGAAATCGGACGGCGAGGGTTATCCACAAAAACAGAACGGCGGCCCAGGCGGCAAGCTCCGGCAAAGACGTTTTGGCGACGTAGTCCTTCCACGCCGAGACGGGGTTTACCCCTGCCAGCCTTGAAAGCATAACCGATACCGACGAGACGATAAAATAGGCGGAAGCGAGACGCGCAAAAAGCCCCTCGGGCAGGCCGAACCGCTTAAGCGCGCCGCCAAATTTGTTCAAAAATTTTTCCAATCCCATCACCGCTTCCGACATGTTATAAGGGTATTATACGGATTCCGCCCGGCGTTGTCAAGGAACCCCGCCGCCTTTTTCATTAAGTTTTCCTTAAGGGGGTGTTAAAAATTTATTAAGGGAGGAAAACGCGCCGTTCGCCGCAAGGTGAACGGCCGGGTGACGGGGTGGAGACCCCCACGCTCCGCGAGGGAGAGGGGGCAGGGGGTGAGACAGGTAAAAAGCCTTTTCCCGCTTGACATCTCCCCCGAAATAATATAAAATTACCCCAGCATCACATCAAGAAGCATCATCACCGCAAAGCCGCTGACTATCCCCATCGTCGCAAAATATGGCTTCGCCTCGCGGTTGGCCTGGCATTCCGGGATAAGCTCGTGCACCGCAACGAGGATCATCGCGCCGGCGGCAAAGGATAGCGCATAGGGCAGCAGCGCCTCGACATACACCACCAAAACCGCGCCCAAAAGCCCCGCCAACGGCTCCACCATTCCCGAGGCCTGACCTATAAGAAAGCTCTTTTTGCGGGAGCAGCCCTCGCGCCGAAGCGGCAGCGACACCGCCGCGCCCTCGGGAAAGTTCTGCAGGCCTATTCCCACCGCTATGGTTATCGCGCCCATCAGGCCCTCCGGCGTGCCGCCGTTTTTCAGGGCCCCGAACGCCACCCCCACCGCGAGCCCCTCGGGAATGTTGTGAAGCGTCACCGAAAGCACAAGCATTATTATTCGGTTAAGACGCTCGTTCGACCTTTCGGCCTCCTTGGCCGCCCTCCGCCTTGAAAGGGTGACTATTTTGTCCGACGCCCACATGAACGCCGCGCCCATTAAAAATCCGAGCGTCGCGACTAAGTATGCCGGCAGCGCCGAGACCTCCTCCGCTCTCTCTATCGCGGGCTGCAAAAGCGACCAGAAGCTTGCCGCTATCATCACCCCCGAGGCGAACCCCAGCATAAGGTTCATCGCCGTCTGATCGGGGGATTTGAAGAACACGACCGTCGCCGCGCCGAGGGCCGTTATAAACCAGGTCATTAAAGTTGCGGCAAGCGCCGCAAAAACAAGTGAATTCATTTTGGGTTGAGCACCTCCGAATTAGTATATGCCGCAGCGCGCCTTAAGGTTTGCCCGGTTTTTCGGAAGCTTACCCGTCCGAAATTTTTTTGGAGGAAACATGACAAAAATTCTCTTTATCTGCCACGGAAACATCTGCCGCTCGCCGATGGCGGAATTCATCTTCAACGACATCTGCAAAAAGCGCGGCATAACCGACGCCTTTGCGGAATCCGCGGCCACCTCCCGCGAGGAGATCGGCAACGACGTCTACCCGCCGGCAAAGGCAAAGCTCCGCGAAAAGGGAATCCCCTTTGAAAGGCGCTATGCAAGGCAGGCCGCCCCCGGCGACTATTCCCGCTACAGCCTCTTTGTCTGCATGGATCGCTATAACGTGAAAAATTTGACCCGCATCTTCGGCGGCGATCCCGAGGGAAAGATCCGCCTGCTTTCCGATTTCACCCGCTCGCCCGGCTCGGAGATATCCGACCCCTGGTATTCCGGCGACTTTGAAACCGCGTTCCGGGATATCCTTGAGGGCTGCGAGGGCCTCGCCGCATATGTGGCCTTCGGGCCACATCAAGAAGACAGATGTTAGAAGTCAGATATCAGAGATTCAAGGTGTCGCCTGCTCCCCTTGCCTACGGCCAAAAAAATATCTGAAAAATTTTTACAAACCTATTGACATTTTTGGTCTATTGTGATAGACTAAAGCTGTCGGTAGGTCTATTTTTATAGACCTGCATGAAAGGAGTGATTGCATGAATATTTCAAACGGCGAACTGAGGCTTATGGAAATCATCTGGGAGCACGCGCCGATAAAGTCGGGCGAGCTTGTCGCGAGGGCGTTTTCGGGGCTCGGGTGGAAAAAATCCACGGTATACACCGTGGTAAAAAAGCTCACCCAAAAGGGCGTTATAAAAAGCGAGGACGCCCTGATAACCCCGCTGGTGACGAGATCGGAGGTTATGAAGACCCGTTCGGGCGAGCTTATATCCACCGGCTACAGCGGCTCGCTGCCGATGTTTTTGGCTTCGTTTTTAAACGGCGGCCGCCTAAGCCGCGCCGAAGCCGAGGAGCTTAAAAAGCTGATCGACGACTACACGGACAGGGAGGAAAAATGATGAACGGCATTTTAAATTCCGTCCTGAACATGAGCATAACCGGCTCGCTCATCATCGCCGCGCTCATGCTTTTAAGGCTGCCGATGAAAAAGGCTCCGAAAAAATATTCCTACATTCTCTGGGCAATTCCGGGGATAAGGCTTTTGTGCCCGTTTTCCCTCTCCTCGGCGATGAGCGTTTTCAATCTGTTCCGCCCCGAGGTGGATTCCCACAGAATGGACTACATTCCGCCAGAAACGGCGACGGTCTTTTCCGCCCCGCAGACGCAGCTGCAGCCCGGGATAAACATTCAGGGCATGCTTCCCCCGCAGGCAGAGGTTCCGGCGCCGGAGGTAAATATAGCGCTGATACTCACATGGGTTTGGGTCATAGGCGCCCTCGGGATACTGATATTCAACGCGATAAGATATGCCGAGGTTGCTGTCAGGGTGCGCCGATCCGAAAACATGGGCGGTTACTATGTCTGCAAGAACATTTCGACGCCTTTTGTCTTCGGGGTGTTCCGCCCAAGGATCTATCTCCCCGAGGGGCTTTCGGAAAGCGACGTGAGCTGCATTTTGGCTCACGAGCGCGCGCATATCCGCCGAAAAGACCACATAGTCAAGCTTTTGTGCGTGGCGGTGCTATCGGTTCACTGGTTCAACCCGCTCGTATGGCTCGGCGTTAAGCTTATGACCTCCGATATGGAGCTTTCCTGCGACGAGATGGCTCTCAACGAGATATCCCACGAGCACAGAAAGGAATACGCCCGGGCCCTGCTGAACATTTCAATGATGCAAAACGGCCTCGCGTTCAGCGGAATGCTCGGCTTCGGCGAGGCGAATATCCGCACGAGAATAAAAGAAGTGTTGAATATAAAAAAGCCGACGGTGGCGGTATCCGCCGCGGCCGTCGCGGTGATAGCGGTGGCGGCGCTCTGCCTTCTGACAAACGCCACTGGCAATAAAACGGACGAAAAGCTTCCCAAAGAATTTGACGGCTATATAAACGCCATGGAAGCGGATATACCCTACCTCAGCTTCGACGGGGCTGTAAATCAGGCGGAGTTTCGCTCGCAGACCGCCGAAAAGATCCTTTTCCAGAAGGCGGAGCTTGAAAGCTGCACGGCCTATCTTTTGGGCGAAGGGGTATACCGCGATAAAAACGACCCCAACGACATTTTCGCCGTTAAGCTTAAGCTGGGCATAAGCACCGACGGAAAGACCGTCGGCGCGGCATACGACGCCCCGGCTGAGTTTGCAGGGGTATCTCAGGTGCACTATCGGATTGAAAACTACGGCGCGGGGTATCTTTTTGCCTATGACCTCGATATTCCCATAGTCGAGCTTTGCTGCCACGGCGAGGAATCGTCGCTCGGCGCGTTCTATGCTATAATAGACGGCGAGCCCCGGCTTCTTATGGGCGACATGTCAGAGATCGGCGGCGACGCGAACGGGCAGGACATCGGCGTATGCTTCACCCGCACCCTGCTTGCCGAGGGCGGCGAGCCGAACACTCTTTTGTTCAGCGCTCTGAATTCCCACGGCGTCATATACAGATTCAACACCGAAAACATTCTTGCGGACGAGTACAAGGGGCCGCAGTTCACGGCGGAGCTGATAGGCCAGCTGCCCGAAAAAGCCGAGCCCGAGGAGACCGCCGACACCGACGTTGAAAGCCTGTCGGCCGACGGCCTTGGCAGGGTAGACGAGGTCGTCACGGCGTTCGTGAAATTTTCGGAGATTCTGGGGCAGTACGGAAACGCCGAGACCTCGGAGGCTTACGAGCAGAACGGCGAGACCTACTACCCGGTGGCCGTCGAGGGGTATGAAAGCTATCAGACGGTCAAAGACCTGCTCAACTCAGCGTTTACCGACGATTTAGCCGAAAGCCTCATCAACACAACCGGGATAATCGACGTGAACGGCAGAGCTTACGCCGCAAAAAGCATGCTTCTTTTAAGCGAGCAGTACACCCTCTCCTGCGTGAGCGGCGAAAGAATGGCAATGGCGGAGATCTGGCAGGAGGATTTGAGCGACCGCGGGCAGTACCGCGTAACGCAGCTCACCCTCTCCCCCGCCCTCGACTACCGCGCGGCGTATATCTCCACCCACTTTACCTCAGATTTGAAGACGATGCCCTTTGTGCCGATCACCGAAAACACCGGCTTTGACTTCCCCGAGGGCAGAAACGACTTCGAGCTTGCCGAGGCGGCTCTCAGATTCTTCTGCCATGACAACCTGTTTTCCGAAAGGATAAACCCCATAGCCGCGGCGGACGCCTGCCTTAAAGACGGCCGGGTGGTTATCTCGGTAAAATCCACCACCGGCGGCAGCGCGGCGTGGTACGCCACCTATATGGCCGACCGCAAGACCGGCGACGCCACCGACGAATTCGGCCGAAAGATAAACATCTTCGCCGACGAGGACGCGCCGGAATCGGGGGTTTCGGCCGGGGCGTTTGAATCGATGATAGTTTCAAAGATAAACGATCTCATCTTCTACGAGAAGGCGTTCGGCTACGGGTCTTTAAACTACCTTTCGGAGGGCGTGACGCCGGTATACCGCGACGGGCAGTATCTCTACCCCGTCACCGAAAAGGGCTTCACCGAATACGACGACGTCATCGGCTTCCTGCGCGGATTATTTACCGACAGCCTCGCCGAAAAGAACATCTTGACGATGCGGTATAAAAACGTCGACGGAAAGACATATACCTACGACAACAGCGGCTACGGCTGGAGCGCTTCCGACAAATACAGCGGCTACGCAGTCGCGCAGGAGGACGGCTATACCGTCGTGGAATTCAAGCGGCAGCTTCTTTCGCAGGGCGACGAGGACGAATATATGTATACCCTTATGAAGCTTGAAGCCGACCTCAACGACCTGAAAATAGCGAGCTATGAATACCACTACTCAAACGACCGCTTCGACGACTACAAGCCCCTCTCCGCGGAGCCCATTCCCGACAACTCCGATATAGAAAAGCTCTACGACGAAAACGAGGAATATATCCAAAAGGAGATCCTCTCGGCGATAATTTTCGGCCGGAGAGACTACTCGGTGAGCAATTTAAGGCTTGAAAAGCGGGAGGTCAGCGACAACCGTCTGCTCATTTGGGCAAGATACGACGCCGAGGATCTTCGCGAGCTTGAAAAGCGTCCCTACTGCGCGGGAATTCTTCTCGCGGTGAATGAGTATTCCGACCCGGAGCAGGCAGAATATGCCCAAGCTGCCGCCGAAAGGCTTATCGAGGCGGAAAAGAACGAGCCACACGCCCGCGAGCAGGTAGCCGCGCTGATAATCGCGCCGGCGGAGAACGCCTACGGCTATGAGATCCTTAATTGCAGCAGCTTAAACGGCTTTTCGGGCGAGACCTCGCCTCTTGACAGCTCGGCATTCGTTGAGGACACCGTAGGCGACATCACACTGGGCGAAGAGGTCCTGCAAGCCGAGGTATTTTCACACTTTTACCCCGACAGCGAAAACGCCGGGATACTCTACGACCGGGTGTACTCCCACCCCTTAGACCCCGAGGGCAGCTGCGCGGCGCTGATAGTGTTCCACAAGACCGGCCGCTGCACCGTGGAGGGCCTCAGATATGTCTCGGCAGACGGGCGGGAAGGCAGCCTTGACTTTACCGTCGACGGAAAAACCGTCACCGTTTACTTCGGCGGAGGCAGAACCGTAAGCTTTCGCGTCTCGGGCGAAAACACAATTGAAGTGACCGAAGCTGAGGAGCAGCTTGAAAGAGACGTAGACGGAACGGTTTACACAATCAATGCGGGAGACGTCTTCACGGCGTCGTAACCCTGCTTTCAAAAAAATAAAGGCCGGAGCGCTAAACTCCGGCTTTTATTTGCGGTCAAAAATCATCTTATGTTGTCTTCGTAGTATTCGCGGTATTCCTCCTGGCTGACAAAAAGCATATATCTGCCGTCTACGTAGCCCATGTATCCGTTTGAAACACTGTAACCTTTCATAACTGCCTCCTGTAAAGCTTTGATATGTCCGTCTTCTTCTGACATTGTTATAATAACGCTTTTTGAGTACAAAAATACGGACTTCAAAATAAAAATTCCCCGTTTTACGCAAGTCTGCATAAAACGGGGGTAATTTTTTGGACTTATAATGCCTTTCGGGAGGATTTTCGG
This sequence comes from uncultured Clostridia bacterium, assembly GCA_947625615.1. Lineage (GTDB taxonomy): Bacteria > Bacillota > Clostridia > Oscillospirales > Ruminococcaceae > Faeciplasma. The sequence continues at coordinate 70,184 of CANQPB010000009.1, forward strand.
TATCAGAAGTCGCCCTTGCGGTAATCGGGAATGCGCTTTTTCCATTTGCCGGACAAAAACGCTATGACGTGAACGAGCATGCCGACGAGCCAGGAGACCAAAAGCGATATCGGAATGGCGTGGTAGTCGCCGACGGGGAGCTCGGGGCTTCTGGTGAAATAGGCAATAGCATAGGCGACGGGCACGCGCAGAACGACGGTCGTGAAGAGGGATATCCACATAGGGGTCATGGTGTCGCCGGCGCCGCGCATTACGCCCGCAAGGCTTTGGGTGACGCCCATGCCGACATATCCCACGGCGAGAATGCACATCATGCCGTAGCTCATTTCGATGAGCTCCTCGGTGTTGGTGAAAAGGCCCATTATCGTATGGCCGAAGAGGAGGATAAGCCCGAGGAACGCCGCGGATACCGACACCGCCATCACGGTGCCCTGAACGGTGCCCTTTTTAATGCGGTCAAACTTTCTTGCGCCGACGTTCTGGCCGGTATACATAGTCATGGCCTGCCCGAACGAGAAGTTAGGCATCATCGCAAAGCCGTCGACGCGCATTACGACGACGTTCGCCGCCATGACGGTTTCGCCGAAGCTGTTGGTGAGCCTCTGGACTATAAGCATCGCGACCGAGAAGATGGCCTGCGTGAGGCCGGAGGGTATGCCGAGGCGGAGGGTCTCGACGGTGATCTTTGTCAGCTTAAAATATTTCGGTTTGACATCGAAGACGGCTTTCATGCGCATCATTTTCAGGAAGCAGCAAAACGCGGAGATCGCCTGGGAGATGACCGTTGCGAGCGCAACGCCGAAGACCTCGAGCCCGAGGCCGGCGACAAACCAAAGGTCAAGGACGATGTTTAGCGAAGCGGAGATCACCAAAAAACCGAGGGCCGAGAAGGAATCGCCCATTCCGCGCAGAACGCCGGAGAGAATATTGTAGTAGAAAGTCCCGACGATGCCGATAAAGCAGACCATGAGGTAATCGCGGCACCAGTTGAAGATCTCCCCCTCGGGGGTGTCGAGCGCCCGCAAAAGCGGCGCCGCCGCAAAGGAGCCGACGACCATAATTATCGCCGAGCCTATAGCGGTGAGGGTGATGCAGTTGCCGATAGAGGTGGAGAGCATTTCGCGGTCTTTGGCGCCGAAATACTGAGAAACCAAAATGCCGACGCCGGTGGAGAGGCCGATCATAAGGGCGAGCATGAGGTTCAGAACCGGCGCCGCCCCGCCGACAGCGGAGATTGCGTTGTCGCCTACGTATTTACCGACGACGATGGTGTCGACGGTGTTATAAAGCTGCTGCGCGATGTTGCCGATGAGCATAGGCACCGCAAACTCGGCGATCCTCTTTGCCGGGCTGCCGACCGACATATCCTTAGGCGAGAAAGTTTCCTTTATCTTCGCCCAGATCTTTAAAAAGACGGAGGCCTCGCGGACGTTTATATTTTCCGAAGATGAGTTCATATCAATCCCCTTTTTTACAAAAACGGTCAAACGCTCCGTTTTTTGAGATGAAGTGCAATATTTTCAGTGACTATTATAACGCCGGCATTAAAAAAAGTCAAACCGCAATATAACGATTTTCCCCGCCGCAATACGTTGAAAACTTGTGAAAGTCGCTACTATATAAATTTTTTGCAAGCCCCGAAGATGAAAAAAGTTTTCGATCAAACCTTTTTCAAAAGGTTTGCGAGAGTCCAGAGGCGAGCAGCCTCTGGCCGCGACCGCAGTCGCGGAATCTTAAGGAGCGGGCCGAGCAGGCACGCTCCGGGTAATGCGAAGCGAAGCGCAGGACGTGGAGAGATGTTATAGCTTGGCCGAGCCCACCGGGCTCGGCAGCAGCTGCGCGTAGCCGGTGCGACAAGCGCCAAAGTCCGAGCGCAGCGTGGTCTCCCCGGCGAGGCGCCGCAGGCGTCTCGCACACGGAAAGGGGTTTGGGGGAAACCTTATAAAGGGTTTCCCCCATTTGCCGAGCAAGCGAGGCAAACAAAAAGCCGCCGAAAGCTTTTGCATCTTATATGTCTGCGTCTGTATCTTTGTCACGGGAGTGTCCATTCCGCACGCATTATTAGAAATATTTAGATATGTCGCCGCAGGCGACACCTTGAAACTCTAACTTCTAATTTCTAACTTCTATCTTCTTGATGTGGCCGCTTCGGCCACATCACTTTGTCACTTTCCACTTGACACGCCCCGCTTTCGGGGATATAATATATAAAAATATTTACTTGGAGGAAACTGTTATGAAACTTAAAAAGCTTACCGCCGGGATACTGGCGATTATGATGCTCAGCGCCTGCGGCGACGCCGAGGCGGCGAAAGATCCCGAAGGCACCGACGCCCCGGCCGATTCCGAACAGAAAATTGAGGAGGTTGACTACATGCAGGAGGCAAAGGATTTCATGGACAATGTTGAGATCGACATCACCATGCCCGACGAATACGGCAAAAAGACCGACGGCACCGAATATCCCGCCGTCGAAAAAAAGAGCTACTATTCTACCACCTGCGAAAAGGATCGCAACGTCAACGTCGTTCTGCCCGCCGGCTATTCCGAGGATAAGGAATACCCCGTCATGTACATACTCCACGGAATTTTCGGCGACGAAAACTCGATGACCGATTCCGGCACCAACATCATAGTGCCCATGCAGAACATGATGGCCGAGGGCACAATGCCCGAAACCATTCTCGTCTTCCCCTATATGTACGCGAGCAAGACCCAGGACGTCTGCACGGCGATAGACGACGAGAACGCCAAGGCCTATGACAACTTTGTGAACGATCTTGCCGACGACCTCATGCCCTTTATCAAGGATAACTACTCCGTGGCAACCGGCCGCGACAACACCGCGATAATAGGCTTTTCTATGGGCGGCCGCGAATCTTTGGCGATCGGCCTTGCGCTGCCCGACACCTTCGGCTACGTCGGCGCGATAGCCCCTGCCCCCGGGCTCGTACCCGGAAAGGACTGGGCGATGGAGCACCCCGGGCAGTACGCCGAGGAGGACGTCAAATTTGACGAAGTAATGCCGAGGCTTCTTATGGTCTGCGCCGGCGACAGGGACGGCACCGTCGGCACCTTCCCGAAGAGCTATCACGAGCTGTTCGACAAAAACGGCGTCACCCATATCTGGTACGAGATCCCCGGCTCCGACCACGGCAACCCCGCTATCCAGAGCGGCATATACAACTTCTGCAAGTATGTCTTCAAAAAGTAACCGGCGCTGATTTTAAAAATCCCCCGCTTCGGCGGGGGATTTTTGTAGGGGGATCATTTAGCTCCTGCCGGTTTTATACATGCGCTGTCAGCATACCGGCAACCGCCGCACCGAAAGTGCCTTGCGGGCTTCGATTCTGCAGGATACCTTTGGGAACACACCCCTCCCCTTGAGGGGAGGGGTCGCGCCGTTCGCCGCAAGGTGAACGGCCGGGTGACGG
>CANQPB010000010.1 GCA_947625615.1 uncultured Clostridia bacterium
GGGCGATAGCCTGCCCGATATCGCGCTGCTGCCCGCTATCGCCTCCTATTTCAACGTCACCGTAGACGACCTTTTGGGCGTGGGCGAGATAAGAAAGCAGGAGCGGATTGATTGGTACTTTGCCGAGAGCAACAAGCTGCAAAACGTCGGGAAGATTCCCGAGGCGGAAGCACTCTGGCGGGAGGCTTTAAAGGAATTTCCGAACGACCACACCGTAATGTCGCAGCTTGCTCACGCGATCTTCTATCAGAACAGCGACGACATGGAGCGCTATAATGAGGTGATAGAGATTCAGGAGCGGATACTTCGCGAATCGACGGATCAGGCTCTTCGCGACAGCGCTATTCAGGAGCTTTGCTACTCCTACAGCTACCTCGGCGACTATGAAAAGGCGAGGAAATATGCCGAAATGGGCGGAAGCATATACTGCACGCGAGAGAATCTTCTTTCAAGCGCTCTTAAAGGAGAGGAAAAAGAGGATCACGAAAAGCGCATGCTGGCCGAGTATTCCGATCTCATGGGGTTCACCGTCAACGGCATCGTCTCCGTACCCTGGGAAAAGCGGCATGAGCTTTACCTGAAAATAATGGAGCTCGTCTTCGACGACGGCTTCTACGGCTTCTATGCCTGCCGCGCCGTCGATCGCCATTACTGCCTTGCGAGGATTTACGCAGGTTGGGAGAATCAAGATGAAAAGGTCAGGTATCACCTTGAGCGGCTCCTTCATTTTGCAAAGCAGTATGACAGCCTCGACGGGGAATATACCTACACCTCGACGTTTATGAATGGCGTCAGGAGCAACACAAAGGGTTCCACCACAAACACCGAGGGCACCGTATGCGAGCAATATCTTAGAGAGCTCACCGGCGGCGACAGCAAAATGTTCGACCGCTTCCGCGAGACCGATTGGTTCAGATCAGTAATTGAGGAGCTCGGCAAATAAATCGGGATTTTGCACATTTTGCACACTTTGCAAAGCCTCTATCTTCTAACATCTAACTCTCTATCCTCTAATACGCATTTTGCACACTTTGCAAAGCGCAGCGCGTTAATGCCGCTGCGCTTATTTTTAGTCACACGCCTTGGGTGTGTCCATTCCGCACGCATTATCAGAAATATTTAGATGCGTCGCCGCAGGCGACACCTTGAAACTCTAACTTCTAATTTCTAACTTCTATCTTCTTGATGTGGCCGTTTCGGCCACATCACACGCCTTGGGCATATTGACAAAATGCAAAATCGGTAGTATAATAGCGGTTAGCCGAGAACAACCGAAATATTCCGGCCTGAAAAGGGTAATAATGAAAAAAGTACAGATTTTTACAGACGGCGCGTGCTCGGGAAACCCGGGAGCGGGCGGCTGGGGCGCGGTTCTCAAATATATGGGCCACCGGCGGGAGATGTCGGGATACGAGCCGGACACCACCAACAACCGAATGGAGCTTACCGCCGCGATAATGGCGCTTAAGGCTTTGAAGGAGCCCTGCGACGTGACGCTTACAACCGATTCGAAATATCTTGTCGACGGAATGACAAAGGGCTGGGCGCGTTCCTGGAAATTCAGGGGCTGGAAAAAGTCGGACGGAAAGCCGGCGCTTAACCCCGATTTATGGGAGGAGCTTTTGGAGCTTTCGGATATCCACAAGATCACCTTTGTGTGGATAAAGGGGCATGACGGAAATCCCGAAAACGAGCGCTGCGACGCTCTCGCGGTCGGGGAATATTCAAGCAGACAAAAGGGCGACGCCCGATAATTTCAGGGCGGCCTTTGATCGGATAAATCATTTTCAGAAAGGACTGCAAATATGGACAAACGCTTTGTTTATGCCGACAATTCGGCGACGACGAAAATTTCGGACGCCGTTTTGGAAGCTATGATGCCTTATTTAAAGGATTATTACGGAAACGCCTCGAGCATCTATTCCCTCGGAATGGATTCGGCGAGGGCGATACTTCGCTCCCGCGAGGCGGTGGCAAAGGCCATCGGCGCAAAGACGAGCGAGATATACTTCACCTCGGGCGGCTCGGAATCGGACAACTGGGCGATTAAATGCGCGGCAGAGGTCGGCGCCGCAAAGGGCAAAAAGCATATCGTCACCACGGTTTTCGAGCACCACGCCGTGCTGCACACCTGCGAATATCTTGAAAAACACGGCTTTGAGGTGACATACGTCCCCGTTGACGAAATGGGGCTTGTTCACGCCGAGGACATCAAAAACGCCCTGCGCGACGACACCTGCCTTGTGACCGTGATGTTTGCAAACAACGAGATAGGCACGATTCAGCCTATAGCGGAAATCGGCGCTATATGCCGCGAGAGAAAAATTCTGTTTCACACAGACGCCGTACAGGCCGTGGGCAATGTGGAGATAAACGTGGCCGAGATGAATATAGATCTTCTCTCGCTTTCGGGGCATAAGATTCACGCGCCGAAGGGCGTCGGGGCCTTGTATATGCGCACCGGCATTAACCTGCCAAACTTCATTCACGGCGGCGCTCAGGAGCGCTCGAAGCGCGCCGGCACCGAAAACGTCGCCGGGATAGTCGGGCTTGCGACGGCCATAACCGAGGCGACAAAGAATATCCCCGAAAAGCAGGCGCGGCTTTCAAAGATGAGAGACCGCCTTATTGCCGAGCTGACTAAAATACCCGAATCCCGCCTGAACGGCGACCCGGTGAAGCGCCTTTGCGGAAACGTGAACATTTCATTCAGGGGTATTGAGGGCGAAAGTCTGCTTTTGTCCCTCGACCTTGAGGGGATATGCGCCTCGTCCGGCTCGGCGTGCACCTCCGGCTCGCTCGATCCGTCGCACGTTCTTCTGGCCATAGGCCTCCCCCACTCTACGGCGCACGGCTCATTAAGGCTTTCTTTAAGCGATGACACCACCGAGGAGGACATAGACTATATCCTCTCGAAAGTTCCCCGAACAGTGGAGAAGCTCAGGGCGATGAGCCCCTTGTGGGAGAGAATACTTCGCGACGAAGACATCGACGCGGAATAATAAAGACCTAAAATTTTTTGCAGAAAGGAAAATGCACGATGATATATTCTGAAAAGGTTATGGATCACTTCGCGAATCCCCGCAACGTCGGAGAGATTGAGGACGCCGACGGCGTAGGAGAGGTCGGCAACGCAAAGTGCGGCGACATCATGAAAATGTACATCAAGGTCAACGACGGCATCATCACCGACGTGAAATTCAAGACCTTCGGCTGCGGCGCCGCCGTCGCGACGAGTTCGATGGCCACCGAGCTTATAAAGGGCAAGCCCATCGAGGAGGCCATGAAGCTTACCAACAAGGCGGTCGTAGAGGCCCTTGACGGCCTGCCGACGGTCAAGCTGCACTGCTCGGTTTTGGCCGAACAGGCTATTCACGCCGCCCTGAGCGACTACTACACCCGCCAGGGGGTTGACCCCAAGGCTATCCTCGGCGACTGCCCTCCCGCCGATATGTGCGAGATCTGACAATGAACCCGGGATTCAGCGCCGAAAAGGCGCTTGAAAAGCTGAAAGAGGGCAACAGGCTTTACGTTTTAAGCGGTAGCTACCGCGGCGACGTCTCGGCCGACATGAGGCTTGACACCGCCGAGCATGGGCAGTCTCCCTATGCCGTCGTCGTCGCCTGTTCTGATTCAAGGGTTATCCCCGAGGCGATTTTCAGTGCGGGCATTGGCGAGCTGTTTGTAATTCGGGTCGCGGGTAACGTGATCTCGCAAAACCAGCTCGGCTCTGTTGAATACGCGGCCGAGCATCTCGGCTGCCGGCTCGTTCTGATTTTAGGGCACACCTGCTGCGGCGCGGTTGCCGCCGCACTTGAATCTCCCCAGACCGGCCACGTTGCCTCAATAACCGAGGAGATACGCCGGGCTGTCGGCGGCGAGACCGACCCGACAAGGGCTTCGGTCAAAAACGTGGAGAATTCGGTGAAAAAGGTAAGAAGCGAGCTGAAAGGAATCGACGGCCTTGTGACGGTCGGCGGTATATACGACATAAAAACCGGCGCAGTGGAATTTTTGGAGGCGCCGGACAAATTGCAGGATTAAAGCTGCACATATTCAAGGGACGCCTTTTTAATAGGGCGCCCTTTTTATTTGCCTCGCTGCGCTTGGACTTTAGCGCTTGTCGTACTGGCTACGCGTAGCTGCTACCAAGCCCAACGGGCTCGGCCAAACTAAAGGGTATTTTCTATAACCGTTTTCCCTGCGCCCTTTTCCGAATGCGAGGCGCCCTGCGGCGCCGCAATAAGGGGACGCCCTCTCTTGCAGGGCGTCCCCTCTTGCAAAAACAGTCCACCGGACTGTTTTTGCAATTCACCCCTTGCGGTGCGCCTGACGTATAGGATTTCGCAGTCTGCGGGCTGCGACCAGAGGCTCCTCGCCTCTGGATTCTCGCGGCCTTTTGAAAAAGGCCGGCGAAAACTTTTATCATTATAACAAAGCCCCCGGCAGCGGGCTGCTGTCGGGGGATATTTTATTGCGGAGGTGCGTTCATTACATTGTCCGGCGGGACGTCGCCGAAGCCGCCCTCGGGGGGCTGGGGCATTTCGCCCTGAGGCCCTTGGCCTCGGCCTCCGAACGGATTCTGGTGGCCTTCGCCGCCCATGCCGCCGAACTTTCCGCCCTCGCCGAAGCCTCGGCCGCCCATTGAGCCGCCTATGCCTACGCGGCCGTAGGAATTGAGACCCTCGGTGAGCGTGACGGTGGCAAGCTGTGTGCCGCCAGAATAGCTGCCGCCGTCGCCTATGCCGTATGAAATGTCGCCGGTGAATTTGCCGCCGTAGGAGACGGTGTATTCGACGCCGGTTTCAAGCTCGGGCGAGCTGAACACGATGTTGCCCACCCTCTTTTCGGCTTGAAGGACTATATCCTTACCGTTGCCGGAGATGCAGATATATGTTCCGGCGTCCAGAACCTGGTCGAAAGTGATGCTTATGGTGTTGACGGTCATGTTGTCGGGAGCCTGGGCCATTCCCGCCGCTCCCGCAGCAAACAGAAGTCCGCCGTCGGTGTGGAAATCTCCGGCGTAGTCAATAGCGCCGTCGGCGTCGCGCTCCGACCCGCTGATCACAAGCGTTCCGCCCGACATGTATATATCGCCGTTGGAATCTATTCCGTCGCCCTGAGAATTGATGTATACAAATCCGCCGGTTATGCCGAGATAGGAGCCGTCGCTCGCGGGCATGCCGCCCATGAAATCGCCGGCCGAGCTGCTGTCGTTGCCGCCCGCGGCGTTTATGCCGTCGTCGTCGGCGTTGATGTAAACCTCGCCGCCGGATATTTCTACGAGAACGCCCTCAAGCCCTTCGTGGGAAACGGGGATCTCGACCTTGCCGCCGCCGATATAGATATTAGCGTCGGAATGCAGGGCGTCGTCGCCGGTGGCAATAGAAAGGGCGCCGCCGTTTACCGAAATATCCCCCGCCGAATGGAATGCGTCGTCGGTGGTGTTTATCAAAAGAGTGCCGCTGTTCACGGTTATGCCGCCCTGATTGCTTTTAAGACCCTTCTGGCTCGTATCCGAGGGGGTGCCCTCGGCGCCGTTTACTCCCGCGGTAACGCTAATTGAGCAGTTGTCTACGGTTATCGCCGTCTCTACCTGCATGCCGTCTTCCCCCGCGACGAGCCGGACGTTGGAATCGGTAAACTTAGCCCAGCCGAGCGAGGGATCCTTTTCCTGGGTGGAGCGCAGCGCGTCGCCGCCGGCGTTCACGCTGACGGTGGAATTCTGAACGGTGAGGCTGTCCTTGCCGTTTATGCCGTTGTTTTTGGCGGTGACGCTGACGGTGGTGTTGATGATTTGAAGAGTGTCCTTGCTGATGATGCCGCTGTTGTAGTTGGCGTTGACGGTAAGCGAGCCGGTGCCCCGGATTATAAGATCGGCCTTCGAGAAAACGCAGGCGTCCGGCTCCTCGGCGACGGCGTCGCCGTATTCAAGGGAATAGTCGTAATTAGTGCCGTCGGTGAAGACGTTTTCCGTCGTTCCGTTCAACAAAAGCGTGACCGAGGCCGCCTTGTTGACATAGAGCGGCGCGGAATTAAGGCAGGTGACGTTTACGCCGTTGAGTATCAAGACGACGTCTTCGCCCTGGGCGCGGACGGCTATTCTGCCGTCGGAAAGGGTGCCGGAGAGCGAGTAAACTCCCCCGCGGATAATTTTAAGATAGCTTCCCTCGGCGACCGCTCCCTGGCCGTCTACAGTGATGCCGCTGTCGCTGAGGGTGATTATCGTGTCGCCGGTCTCGTCGGTGGTCTGGACGGTTTTTGTGGAATCTGGCAGGGAGGATTCGTCGATAAGGGTGAGGGCGGTGCCGTTTGTGGTGCCGTCTCCCCCGCCTAAGATATCCTCCTTTATCTTTCCGACAATTCCCTTGCCGCCTTCTCCTCCGAATGCGAAGATAAACGCAACGGCAAGAATTATCACAACAACCGCCGCAACTATTATCGCGCCGGCGGCGCCGCCGCTTCTTTTCTTTGAATATGGGCTCATGAAACCGCTCCTTTCGGAAAATACTATATTCATTATAGCCTTTTTTCGGCGAAAGTCAATTGCGGAAGATAAATTTTCATATTTTTTTCATAACTGAGTTAAAACTGTGAAAATTTCGTGCGGGTTTTATCCGAAGATCTCCCTGCACAGGGTGTTTATAAGCTTTCGGGTGAGGGCGCAGGTGCCGCTGTCGACGCGCTGCATGCCTATCAAAATCGTGAGGCCGCTTTCGGGGCAGTTTGCAAAGTAGCAGCCGAGCCAGCCGTCCCAGCCGTACTCCCCTTTTTCGCCGAAGAGAACCGCGCGGCCGGGGTCTACAAGATGCCGCATCAGATTGCCGTAGCTGAAGCCGGAGAGCGAGCGCCAGTTTCTGTCGATCTCCTCGCGCTGGTGATCCGAAAGCCCCGGCGAGGTGAGATATTTTACCGCGGTCTTTGAAAGAATTCTCACGCCGTTGAGCTCGCCGCCGTTTTGGAGCATTAAAGCAAACTTTGCGAAGTCGTCGAGGGTGGAGACGAGCCCCGCGCCGCCCGACTGGAACGCCGGCTCGCGATCCAAAAGATAATCTATGCCGAGGTGGTTTGTCGGGCAGTGCTCGACCTTCCAGGCGGCGTAGTCGGTTTTATACACCTTTGCAAGCCTGTTTTGCTTCTCGGGGGGCACCCAGAAGCCGGTGTCGGACATGCCGAGGGGCTCGAAGATGTTCTCCCTCAGAAAATCGCCGAAGCGCATGCCCGAGACTATCTCGACAATTCCGCCCAGAACGTCTGCCGAGGTGCCGTACATGAATCTGTCGCCGGGGTTGAAGCAAAGATCGACCTTGCCTATCCTCTCCATGAATTCGCGGGTGGTCATGGGGTTGTCAGACCTCAGGCGCCCGTCCATTTCGACAAAGATATCCGCCACCTGCGCCGACGAGCCCTCGCCGCCGGGATATGGCAGGCCGGAGGTCATGTTCATGAGATCCTTTATCATTATCTCCTGCGAGGTTTTGCGTCGGTTTCCGTTTTCGTCGATATAGTGCGCCGGGGAAAAGCCCGGAACGCTCCAGGCGAGGCAGTCTGAAAGATCCAAAAGCCCGCGGTCTACAAGAATCATCACCGCGGCGGCGGTTATCGGCTTGGACATTGAATAAAGCCTCATTATGGTGTCGCGGGAGAAGGGAACGCGGTTTTCAAGGTCGCGATAGCCGTATTCGTCGTAAATAAGCTCCTTGCCGTCCTTTAAAATTAGCATGTTCGCGCCCGACGTAAAACGCCGGTCTTCAATTTCCGTCTTCATTATCTGCTGATATTTTGTCATGGCGACCTCCTTATAAAAATGCGGTTAAAAAAAGCCTCTCCCACCCGGGGAGAGGCTAAGTTGCCGAAATTATCTCTTCTTGGAGACTGCGACGGCGGCAAGGGCCATTACAGCGGGAACAACCGCTATGGCAAGGCCGGTCTTAGGAGCAGAGGTGGCTGCCTCGGTAGTAGCAGCGGGAGCCTCGGTCTCGGCAGGAGCTTCGGTCTCGGCGGGAGCTTCGGTGGAAGGAGCTTCGGTCTCGTCGGGAGCGGCTTCATCAGCGGCGAGCTCTTCAGCGGCAGCGCTCATACCGGAAACGGTAAAGGTGAGCTTGATAGAAGAGAGAACGGGGGTGAGGTGTTCAATCGGAGGATTGGACTTGGTGTCACCGTAGTCGTTGTAGATCTCAATTCTGTAGTTGCCGTTCTGCTCAATATCGCCGTAGACGATCTTGGAAGCGTCGAAGTCAACGGCGTTGCCGTCGATCTCGATAGCGTCAAGGGTAGCGGTGATGTCGGGGTTGTCGGCATGCATGCCCTCGAAGTCGATAACGAAAACGAGGATATCGCTTGCGCCGGCAAACTGGGTGGATTCGATGGTGTACTGACCGTCGCCGGTGATCTCGACGCCGTCGGTATCAGGGTGGAATCCCGAATGCGACCAAGAGCTGTCAGCAAAGCCGATGTAGGCCATATAGCTGTCAGCCGCAAAAGCGGGGATAGCCATAGCCATAACCATTGTCAGGGCAACGATGATTGCTAAAACTTTTTTCATAAATTATTTCCTCCTTTGAAATTGACGGATAAATATTATCCGATTACATTTTATCATATCCACGGGAGATGTCAATATACTTTTTCAACAATTTATATCACATTTTTTGCATATTCAGATATAACCGCCGTTTCCGTAATAATCCATAAGCAGCTCGACGACGCGGTTATAGGCGTTTATTCCGTCGCTCACGCCGTTCATCACAAGGTTTGCGTCGGTAAGCGCGTCGGAAATTGCGGCAACGGTTTCCGTCGGGATAATTTCCTTATCGCTGTTTTTCTCCCAGTAATCGGCGGTATAGGAGCCGATGTCGTGATCCCAGACCGTTTCGGGAACCGCCGCCACCGATTCCCAAAGGCGCTCCTCGTAATCGGTGCCGCGAAGATCGAGCGCGTTTTTATAGAGGTAGTAAAAGGCGTCGAGGCAGGCGGAATATTTCAGCTCGTCGGTGCCGTGCTTGAAGCAGGCAACTATCGCGACGAAGCTCGCCTCGTCCTCCTGGATTATCCCCTTTAAATGCGCAAGCTCGTGGCAGATTGTCGCCGGGGCGGCGATTGGCTGAATGTCGCGGTTATAGGTTGCCTCAAAGGCAAAGGGTATATACAGGCCGATTATCCCCTCCTGCGACATGAAAAAGGAATTGATTATCTTTTTCGGCCTCGGGTAATATCCCCGAAGCTGGGAATATTCCTCGCCGAGCTGTCGCATGGCCTCGCGGCATTTGTCGGCGGGGTCTTCGGAAAGGATTATATAGCCGTCGGCGTCCCGCTCGAATTTTCCGGCGAGATCGCCTATTCTCAGGCTGACCGCTTTTAAGGTGTCGAGCAAAAGCTCCTCGTTATGCTCGACCGGCTGAAAATATCTTTCGGAAAAGCCGGTGCAGTGATACATCACGAAGCAGCCCAGCGTCTCGCACAGAAAGACGAGGACGATTATCCACAAAAGCAGCCTGATGACAACGGAGTACATTTTTTTCAGGAGCTTCGGGCTTTGCCGCTTTATCACCGAGACGGCGATGAGGGCGGGTATGCCGACAATGGTTGCGGCGACAAGGGCGATTATCATTATTTCGCCCAGAGAAAACGGCAAAAGCCCAGACAGGCGGATAGGCAGGGCGCTGTAGATAGGATAGATTTTTTGGACGTAAAAATCGGAAAAGGCGGTAGAGAGCCAGGAGAGCAGATTTATTATCAAAAGCAGGGCAAAAATCGCCGCCATTACGATGTCGGATTTTTTAAGTCTGAGTTTTTTCATGGTTATCCGTTATCCTTTCGGCCGATCGGCGGGTGCGCCGTCTTCCTGACCCGCGGGGTCTACATGTATTGTCAGCTTGATACCCAGCTTTTCGCCGACCTCTCTTTCAATGCCGTCCACCACCCTGTGAACGGAAACGATGTCGCCGTCGGGGTCTACCACGGCGTGTATAGAGGCGAAATCGGCGCCGGAGCCGTAGTTGTGAATATAAAGATCGTGACAGCCCAAAATTTCGGGGCGGCTGAGAACTATTTCGGTGAGGCGGTCGACGGTCTCCTTGGGGGGCTTCGAGCCGAGCATGGGGCTTATGGCGGATTTTACCGTCGCGGCGGCGGAGAAGACAATAAACACGGATATCGCAAGCCCCGCCCAGCCGTCGATATTTACGTCAAAAATGCCCATGACAAGAACGCTCAGAAGCACCGACGAGGTGATCAGGGCGTCGTTGCGGGAATCGACTGCGGCGGCACGCAGCGCCACGGAGGATATCTTTTTCGAAAGGCGGTAGTTTACCGCCGCCTGCAAAACCTTTAAAAGCACCGCCGCGGCGAGGGCGGTATATGTAAGGGCGTCTATAGAAAGATCGGCGGGGGCGACGATTTTTTCCGCGGAGCTTTTAGCAAAGAGCACTCCGACGGCAAGGGTGACGAGGGAGATTATCAGCGCGGTGATCTGCTCATATCTCGCATGGCCGAATGGGTGATCGCTGTCGGCGGGTTTGGCGGCAAGGCGGAAGCCTATCATGGTCAGAACCGAGCTTCCGGCGTCGGTGAAGCTGTTAAAGGCGTCGGCGGCGACCGTGACGCTTCCCGAGATAATGCCGACGGCTATCTTTATCAAAAATGCCGCGGTGTTTGTCGCGACGCCGAAGATGCCGGCGATGAGGCCGACCCTTGTGCGGTCGGCAGAGCTTTTTTCTGACAAGGGTATCCCCCTTTTCGAGATCGTAGGATAGTTTTATTATATCAGATGAAAGGTGAAATTTCAAGACGTAGAAAATGGAATAATTCCGTTTCGCCAAATGAAAAAAGTTTTCGCCGGCCTTTTTCAAAAGGCCGCGCGGGTCGAGGGGCGCGAAGCCCCCGTCGCGCTCCGCAGAGCGCGAAACACCCCCCGGAGGACGCCGAGCAGGCGTCCTCCGGGATAATGCGAAGCGAAGCGCAGGAGAGGGAGCCCGAAATCAGTCCGGTGGACTGTTTCGGGCCGGGGGAACCCTCGCCGGGGGTTCCCCCGGCGCAGTGACAGCTTGCTGTCGCTGCGCATGCCGGAAAAGGGAATGGGGAAAACCTTGCAAAGGTGTTCCCCATATTTGCAGAGTGCAGACAAGGCAAATAAAAAATTCTTTTCTTTGAGTGCCTCTCAACTTCCACTAACAAGTCTATGCCGCCCATGCGGGCGGATATTCCCGGCGAAAGATTTAAAAACCCTCCTGCTTCGTCTGCTCGTCGAGGGTGAGGCTGTAGGCCGGCAGGAATTCCTCGATAAAAACGTCAGCCTCTTTTAGGCCGAGATTTTTTATCGCTTCAAGCGTCGAGCGCTCGGCCTCGGCAAAATCGGTGTTGCCGCTGCGGCGCTCCTCAATGCACTTTATAAGCGCCGAAAGCTTGTCGGCCGCCTTGACTATCTTCGAAATCTCGGGGTCGCCGTTTTCGTCAAAAAGCGGGGCGTAGGCCTCCCGAAGATCCTCCGGCACGGAATCCATAAGCCTGTCCTTCGCGGCCTGCTCGACCCTGCGGTAGGCGGATTTTATCTCGGGACCGTAATATTTAACCGGCGTGGGAAGATCCCCCGTGATTATCTCGGGGACGTCGTGATAAACCGCCGTCAGCACCGCTTTGGAGACGTCGATATTTCCGCCGAAGCGGCGGTTGCGAAGCTCGCACAGAAGATGCGTGATTATTGCGACCTCCAATGAATGCTCGGCGATGTTTTCGGGGCGGGAATTTCTCATCAGCCCCCAGCGGGTAATGTATTTCATGCGCGAGGTGAGCGCGAAAAAGTTTCCTGACATGTTTTCCTCCTTATTCGACGTCTATCGGCTCGGGGTTGTACTCCTCGTTCTCAAGGGCGTAGTCGAGAACCTTGCCGTAAAAGTCGACGGGGTTGAGCATTATCTTCTCTCCCAAAATCTCGGCCTGCTCGCGATCCGGCGCGTAAAGCTTGAGATCCATGAGGGTGAGGCCGCCCTCGGTGCATAGGACATTCACCGACCAGCCCTTTTGCTGCTCGGTATAGGATATCTTGACGTCGTTTTCGTTTTTCAGCCTTGCAAAGAATTTGAGACCCGAGGTGAGTATCTTCTCCCTAAAGGCGCGGGGAACCATAGTTTTGAAGTCGTCGGCGCCGATGCGGGCCATCTCGGTGAGGACGTAATACTGCTCGCCGTCCCGCTCCTCTAAAATGAGGGTCTTCGCCTCAAGAAGCTGGTTTATCGCCTCGGTGAAGATAAAGTAGTTGATAAGCCCGTCCTCTGTGGCGATCTCGATGAGCTGCTCCGGCGTTATCGGGCGGTTTATCTGCTTTAAAAAGTAGCAGACGAGAATTTTTATGGCATAGGTGTCGGTGAGATTCATCATGCCGGAGGATATGTATTTTTCCAGATTAGCCATGGTTACACCTTTCTGATGTTGGCAAAGTTTGCCATT
Organism: uncultured Clostridia bacterium; assembly: GCA_947625615.1. Lineage (GTDB taxonomy): Bacteria > Bacillota > Clostridia > Oscillospirales > Ruminococcaceae > Faeciplasma. The sequence goes on from CANQPB010000010.1 coordinate 12,445, forward strand.
ATTTTCTTAGTGCCCACCCTGTCGAAGGCGATCTCCAAAAGGGTGTCGTTTGACATTCGCGTAGCCTTTAGAACGGTTCCCTCGCCGAAGACGCTGTGGTTTACCCTTTCGCCTACGCCGAAGGACTTGGGCGCGCCCTGCGCCGGCTTTTTTGCGCCGAAGCTTTCGCCGAATCCCCTGCCGAAGCCGCTTTCGGAGGATCTTGCCGCTGCCGGGCGGCTCTGTTGGGGCTGAGGCTTCGGGACATCGCTGACGTCGTTGACGAATTCCGCCGGAAGCTCGCCGACAAACCTTGACGGCTTGTTATACTGCGTAGAGCCAAAGAGCATTCGCTGGCGGGCGCAGCAGAGATAGAGCCGCTTTCTTGCGCGGGTTATAGCAACGTAACAGAGCCTGCGCTCCTCCTCGACGTCCTCCTCAAGGTCTACGCTTCGCGAGCTCGGAAAGATGTTCTCCTCCATGCCGGTGACGAAGACGTTGTTGAATTCAAGGCCCTTGGCCGCGTGAACCGTCATTAAGGTGACGGCGTCGGCCTCGGTGTCAAGGCTGTCGATGTCGGTATAAAGGGCTATCTCCTCAAGGAAGCCCGAAAGCGAGGGCTCGTCGGTGTTCTGGGAGTATGAAACCATTGTGGATTTCAGCTCCTCGATATTTTCAAGCCTGCCGGCGCCCTCGTCGCCCTGCGAGCGGAGCATTTCAAGGTAGCCGGTCTTTTCCATAAGCTCGTCGAGCAAAATATCGAGGGATTCCGTCTCGGCGGTCTCTTTGAGCTCGTCGAAGACCTGAGCGAGGGCGGTGAGCTTTAAGGCCGCGCGGGACAAAAGCGGATATTCAGCGGCGTTTCGCATTACGGCTATCGGAGATTCGCCCAGACCCGCCGCCACCTGCGCGAGCATATCCACGGAGGCCTCACCTATTCCCCTCTTGGGCTCGTTGATTATTCTGCGGAGCCGCAAAAGATCGTTTTCGTTGTTGAGCACCGATAGGTAGGCGACGATGTCCTTGATCTCCTTGCGGTCGTAAAACTTTACGCCGCCTATCACCCTATAGCTTATGCCGGAATTTACGAGGGCGCGCTCGATGGCGTTAGACTGCGCATTCATGCGGTAAAGCACGGCGTTGTCAGACCACCTGCCGCCGTTTTTGACGGACTGATATATCGTCTGCGCGACGAACCTCGCCTCGGTCTGCTCGGAATCGGCCCTGAAAAGAACCACTTTTTCACCCTCGCCGGCGGAAGTCCAGAGATTTTTGCCCTTGCGGCCGCGGTTGTTCTTTATCACCTCGTTCGCGCAGTTGAGTATGGCCTGCGTGGAGCGGTAGTTCTGCTCGAGGCGGATAACCGCGGCGTTCTCAAACTGATTCTCAAAGGAGAGGATATTTTCTATCGTGGCGCCGCGGAATTTGTAGATGGACTGATCGTCGTCGCCGACTACGCAAAGGTTTGCCCGCCTCTCGGAAAGCAGGGAAACAAGGCGGTACTGCACCATGTTGGTGTCCTGATATTCGTCGACGAGGACGTATTTATAGAGATTCTGATAGTGCGACAAAACGTCGGGGAAGGTTTCAAAGAGCTGCACAGTCAGTAAAAGAATATCGTCGAAATCGACGGCGTTGGCGTTTTTGAGCCTCTGCTGATATGCCCTGTATATTTCGCCTATCATCTTCTTGCGGTAATCCCCCGCAGACTGGAGGATATATTCCTCGGCGCCGATCTGTGATTCCTTGGCGTGGGAGATTTCCCCGAGGACGGATTTCGGCTGGAAGAGCTTGTCGGAAAGCTTCATGTCGGCGAGGCAGGATTTTATCACCCTCGTAGAATCGTCGGTGTCGTATATCGTGAAATTGCTGCCGTAGCCGAGGGCCTCTATCTCGCGGCGAAGGATCCTTACGCAGGCGGAATGAAAAGTCGCGGCGGTGATACCGTCCGCCTTTTGACCGAGCATCATCTGCAAACGGGTCTTCAGCTCGCCGGCGGCCTTGTTAGTAAAGGTGATCGCAAGGATATTCCAGGGATTCACGCAGTCTACGGCGACTATGCTTTTAAGGCGCTCGTTATCCGTTTCAAGGCCCGCGGCGTAGTCCAAAAGAAACTGCTCGTCGGCGGGGCTGACGCCGGCATAGCGGTGCTCGTCAGCATAGGCGTTGCCGAAATAGATCATATTGGCGATGCGGTTTACTAAAACGGTGGTCTTTCCGCTGCCCGCCCCGGCAAGTATCAGAAGCGGGCCGTTCACCGTAAAAACAGCCCTGCGCTGCATATCGTTAAGATTTGAGAAATATTTTTCCATCGCGCGGCGCTTTGCCGCAGTAAATTCCTTATCGGTCATGTTCTGCTCCTTAATTTAAAAATCCGAACGCCGAAAATATCCCGGCCATATAATCATATCACAAATCAAGTCCAAATAAAAGACCTCCGGCGATTTTTTCTGAAAATTTTCTTAAAGTCGGTTTTTCCTATGGACTTTTTTTGTAAAATGTTCTATAATAGATTTATTATAAAATTCAGGAAGTGATCAGATGAAATTCTGGCCGGTAAAAAAATACAACACGATTTTGAAATACGTCCTCACCGCTATAACCGTCACCCTGCTGCTTGTGGTGGCTATTTTCAGGTGGGACACCGTTAAAAACGTCTTTGCGGGGATAGTCAACATCTTCGAACCGATAATCTGGGGAGCGGTGATAGCCTTTATCATGAACCCTATAATGATGTCGACGGAAAAATTCCTGAAAAGGTTTGTCTTTCGCAAAAAGCCGCGGCCGAAGGCCGCAAGGGCCATTGGCGTTTTGGTGGCGACGGCGGTATTTCTTGCATTGATAACGATGATCATTCTCTCGGTGATACCGGAGATCGCCTCGAACATTCCTGACATCTACAACGGGATCGTCAATTTCCTGCCGAAAGCGCAGGAATGGGCGGAAAGCGTCCTTAACGACATTCCCTCCGTCAGGGAGATCGTTGTCAACGAGCTGTCTGACATCGGCGCCACCTTGCAGGGGCTTCTTGCCGCGCTTGTGCCGCAGATCAACAATTTCCTCACCAGCCTTCTCGACTTTGCCGATTCCGTTAAAAACTTCGTATTCGGAATCATCGTTGCGATATACTTCCTGCTGAGCAAGGAGACGCTTCAGGCGCAGGCCAAAAAGATGATGATAGCGACGATGAGCGAGGAGAGCTGCGCACGGCTTTTCGGCTTTGTTTCGAACACCAACACTGCGCTTCTTAACTTTATTTACGGCAAGGTGATCGATTCGATAATCATAGGGCTTTTATGCTGCGTGGGAATGCTTATTTTCAGAATGCCATATGTGATGCTCGTCTCGATAATCATAGGGATCACGAACATCATACCCATATTCGGCCCGTTCATCGGGGCGATACCCTCGGCGATACTGATTTTGATCGCGGATCCGAAAAAGGTGATATGGTTCCTGATATTCATAGTCGCGCTGCAGCAGCTTGACGGAAACATCATCGGCCCGAGGATCCTCGGCTCGAGGATCGGGCTTTCGCCGTTCTGGATGCTCTTTTCAATCATCGTGTTCGGCTCGATGTTCGGGATTGCGGGCATGATCATAGGCGTGCCGCTCTTTGCGGTGTTCTATGACGAGCTGAACGGCTATATAAAAACAAAGCTTGAGCAGAAAAATCTGCCGACCGAGGACGCGGCTTACTCTTCGCCCGGAATGGACATGAAAAAGATCTCGCAGGCCGGGGGCGGCGCAGATCAAAAGGCGCCAGCGCCGAAGGCCGACGGCAAAAAGGAACAGTAAAGTTTAGGGCGGCATTTTGCAGCCTTGGGCGCAGCCCCGCGCCGCCGAACAGGCGGCGCCCCCGCCCGCAGGGCGGGGGCCGGGTTTGCCGCAAGGCAAACCCGGCAGGGGCTGCGCCGGGGCAGGAGGCCGCTCAAAGATATAAAGAAAGGCTCGGAACATTATGAAAAAGGCACTTAGGCTCGCCGCGGCGCTAACGGCTGCGGCAATAATTTTAACCTCCTGCGGGCGGGCAAAAACCGTAACCTCGGCCGACGGCAGCGTTAAGCATCTCATCACGGCGACAAACCCCATCGTCTGGGACGACATTCCCGACGTCGACGTAATCAGGGTGGACGACGCCTACTACATGGTATCCACGACTATGTATTTCATGCCCGGCTGCCCGGTGATGCGCTCCTACGACCTCGTACACTGGGAAATCGTCTGCTACGTCTACGACATCTTGGAGGACAACGACCAGTTCAACCTTGTCGGCGACCAGAATTCCTATTCCCGCGGGCAGTGGGCGTCGAGCATTCGCTACCACGACGGCTTCTTCTACGTTTTGTTCTGCGCGCTCGACCAGAACAAGACCTACATCTTCAAAACCGCCGACATTGAAAGCGGCGAATGGGAGCGCACCGAATTCAACCGCGTCTTCTACGACGCCTCCCTATTCTTCGACGACGACGGCAGAGTCTACGTTGTCCAGGGGATCGGCGGCGTGACGATAACCGAGCTTCTGCCCGACTGCTCCGGCGTCATGCCGGGCGGAATAGACCAGCCCCTTCTGAACTCGGGGATAGTCGACGGCCTCGACGGCGCCGAAGGCTCGCATTTTTACAAGATAGACGGAACCTATTACCTTCTGATGATAAGCTACGCCACCGCCGAGGAGGGCGTGGCGCGTTGCGAGCTGTGCTACAGGTGCGACACCCTCACGGGAGAATATGAGGGCAAAAAGGTGCTCTGCGATTCCATGGGCTACTACGGCAACGGCGTCGCTCAGGGCGGCATAGTCGACACCCCCGAGGGCGACTGGTACGCGCTTTTGTTCCAGGATCACGGAAGCGTGGGGCGCGTCCCCTGCTTGCAGCCCGTCGAGTGGAAGGACGGCTGGCCGATGATGGGCAAAGACGGCAAGGCCGTCCGCGAAGTTGAGGTATACTCCCCCGAGACCGAGTGGCGGGAATCCACCTTCATGCAAAACGACGAGTTTGACGAAAGCGCCCTCTCGCTTTACTGGCAGTGGAATCACAACCCCGACAACGACAACTGGAGCCTTTCTGAGCGCAACGGTTACCTGAGAATTCGCACCGCGAAGACCGTCAGCGACATCTTCCACGTGCGAAATACCCTCACCCACCGCACCGAGGGGCCTAAATGCTCGGCAGAGGCAAAGCTCGACTTCTCCGGCCTCAACCCCGGCGACTGCGCGGGAATCGCCGCGTTTCAGTCGCTGTGCGGCGAGGTGGGCGTTTACATCGACGCCGACGGCAAGCCGCACGCCTACTTTGCCTCGACCCAGCGCGGCAGCGAAAAATATATCCACCGCGAGGAGGAGATCTCGGGGAGCGAGATCTACCTGAGAATCAACTACAACTTCTCCGACGTAGACGAGGACGGGAACATCACCACAAACGACACCGCCCGCTTCTTCTATTCGCTCGACGGCGAAAACTGGGAGAAGATAGGCAAGTCCTTCACGATGAACTATAACCTCGATCTCTTCACCGGCTACCGTTCGGCGCTCTACTGCTATTCGACCGAAACGGCGGGCGGCTGCGCCGACTTCGATTGGTTCCACGTTTTAAAGGGCGAGCTGCCGGAATCTTAATATAATCTTAATAAATGCCCCCTTGAAACTTAGATCCTTTGGCGGTATAATTGTCAAAAGAAGTTTCAAAGGGGTGTTTTTTATGACAAAAAGAGGCGTTTTGATTTTTGCTGCGATATTCGCCGCGCTTATGCTTGCGGGGTGCTCTTCAAAAGGCAGCGTTAAAAGCGCGGAAAAGATAATCCGCCGGCATTTCGGCTGGGCGTGGCAGGGCAGCGAGCTTATAGACCTTGAGCTTGACGTTGAGAAGACGAAATCGGCTGGAGGCGAATGGGCGGAAAAATACGGCGACGACGAGGGAATCATCTTCGTCTCGACGATAAAGACCTCGAAAAACATCGAGGGAAGCTTAAGCCCGAACCAATATTACTCCGGCTGGGAGTGGATCCTAACAAGAAAGGAAAACGGCGGCTGGAAGCTCAGGGACTGGGGCTTCACCTGATTCAACATACAAAAGACAGACTGCGAAAAACGCAGCCTGTCTTATTTTTTATGGAATAATATCAGATCATCGAGGGCTCCCAGCAATCGGGGGCTTCAAGACCGAGGATCTTCGCAACCGTCGGGGCGACGTTGGCAAGGCCGTATTCGCCCGGCTTTATGGTGTATTCTACGTCGTTGTCGTAGATGATGAAGGGCACGGGATTCAGAGAATGCGCGGTGCGCACCTGGATAACGCCCTTCTTGTTCTTTTCAAGCATCTCGTCGGCGTTGCCGTGGTCGGCGGTGATGAGAACGGTGGCGTCAATGGCGTCGGCGACCTTTAAAATCCTCGCAAGGCCGAGGTCTACCGATTCTACGCCGGTGATGGTGGCGTCAAGATTGCCGGTGTGGCCAACCATATCGCCGTTCGGGAAATTGCAGCGGATAAAGTCGTACTTGCCGCTCTCCATGGCCGCGATGACGTCGTCGGTTATCTCGGCGGATTTCATCCAGGGGCGCTCGTCGAAGCTGACGTTGTCGGAGGGGATCTCCTTATATGTCTCGAGCTCTTCGGAGAATTTGCCGGAGCGGTTGCCGTTCCAGAAATAGGTGACGTGACCGTACTTCTGGGTCTCGGAGACGGCGTACTGCCTGAGGCCGTGGGCAACAAGAAGCTCGGAGAGGGTGTTCTTGATCTCCGGCGGGGCGACGAGGTAGTTTTTCGGGAGCTTGAGATCGCCGTCATACTGGAGCATGCCGGCATAGATCACCTTGGGCGCCTCTCCCCTGTCGAACTTGTCGAAGTCGGGCTGATCGAACGCCATGGATATCTCGATTGCTCTGTCGCCGCGGAAATTGTAGAGGATAACGCTGTCGCCGTCGCAGATCTTTCCCACCGGCTCGCCGTCCTTGGCGATTACGAACGCGGGAAGATCCTGGTCTATTACGTCGAGCTCCTTGCGGTAGGTCTCGATGGCTTCTTTAGCGGTGTCAAACTGCCTGCCTATGCCGTGGACATGGGTGTCCCAGCCGATCTTTACCATGTTCCAGTCGGCCTGGTATCTGTCCATGGTCACCTTCATTCTTCCGCCGCCCGAGGCGATCTTGGCGTCGAAAGAGGAATCGCTGAGATTTGCAAGAAGCTCCTCGAGATCGTCTACATAAGTGAGCGCCGAGGTGGCGGGCACGTCGCGGCCGTCAAGGAGAATGTGGCACCTGACGCACGAAACGCCGACCTCCTTGGCTTTTACGATCATCTGCTTTAAGTGGCTGATGTTCGAATGGACGTTGCCGTCGGACAGAAGGCCGATGAAGTGAAGCGTTGAAGAATTGGCCTTGCAGTTGTCGACGAGCATGTTCCATGTCTCGGAGGAGAACATCTTGCCGCTCTCTATGGATTCGTTGACGAGCTTTGCGCCCTGGGAATAGATCTGCCCGCAGCCGAGGGCGTTGTGGCCGACCTCGGAGTTGCCCATGTCGTCGTCGGTGGGAAGCCCGACTGCGCCGCCGTGTGCCTTGAGGCGGGTGTTGGGGCGCTCCTTCAAAAGCCTGTCAAGGACGGGGGTGTTGGCGAGCGTGACCGCGTCGCCGAGGCCGGTTTTCGAGAAGCCGATGCCGTCCATGACGATTAAAACCAAGGGTTTCATATAAAAATCTTCCTTTCAATTTTGTATGGGCGCCAAAGCATATGTAAAGTATGTTCGCTTTACGTCATACCGCGGCACCGCGCCGGAAAATAACGCATATCTGCGCAATTTCGCAGCATTGTAAAGCATATTGGCTTTACAAAATTATACGCTTGCAGCCTTGATTATCTCGCCGAAATCGGGGGCCTTTAAGGAGGCGCCGCCGATAAGTCCGCCGTCAACGTCTACCTTAGAGAGGAGCTCGGCGGCGTTCTTGGCGTTCATCGAGCCGCCGTACTGAACGGTGACGGCTTCGGCGGTCTCGGCGCCGAACATCTTTGCGATCACGCTGCGGATATAGGCGCAGGCCTCCTCGGCCTGATCGGCGGTGGCGGTCTTGCCGGTGCCTATGGCCCAGACGGGCTCGTAGGCGATGACGGTTTTGCGCATATCCTCGGCGGAAATGCCGTAGAAGTCTAACTTGCACTGCTTGCCGAGGACTTCCTCGGTGATGCCGCACTCGCGCTCCCACAGAAGCTCGCCTATGCAGACTATCGGCTTGAGGCCGGCGGCAAGGGCGGCTTTAAGGCGCTTGTTGACGGTTTCGTCGGTCTCGGCGAAATACTGCCTGCGCTCGCTGTGGCCCAAAACGACGTATTCCACGCCGAGCTCTGTGAGCATATCGGCGGAAATTTCGCCCGTGAATGCGCCCGACTTTTCAAAGTGGCAGTTCTGTGCGCCGACGTGGATATTTGTGCCCTCGGTGGCGGCTACGGCGGTCTCGAGATTCGTGAACGGCACGCATACGACTACTTCGCAGCCTGCGTTCTCGGCGAGGGGCTTTATAGCTTCGATGAGCTCCTTCGCCTCGGGGCGGGTCTTGTTCATCTTCCAGTTGCCGGCTATAACGGCTTTTCTAACGTTCTTGTTCATATAAATCTCCTATATCAGTTATTGTCACCGGATACGGTATTGCCGCATCCGTTAAAGCATCCCATATACTTAGGCGAAAACAGAAGCCCCACGGTCATTCCGACAATCGCCCCCAAAAGTAAATAAAACAGGATTTTGCCGTCGGCGCTCCGTCTGACCGCTTCAAGCTTTTTCAACATAATATCAGACCTCTTTCAAATTAAGAGCAGACAGAGCTCGCCGCCCTGCCTGCTCAGCAATAAATTACCTGTCTGCAATGGCGTCAACGCCGGGAAGACCCTTGCCCTCGAGGTATTCAAGGGAGGCTCCGCCGCCGGTGGAAATGTGGGTCATCTTGTCGGCAAAGCCGAGATTGATGACGGCCGCTGCGGAATCGCCGCCGCCGATAACGGTGGTTGCGTCGGTTTCGGCCATGGCCTTTGCGACTGCAAGGGTGCCGGCCGCAAGGGTGGGATTCTCAAAGACGCCCATCGGGCCGTTCCAGACGACGGTCTTGGCGTGGGAAACAGCCTCGCAGAAGAGCTTGGCGGTGGCCTCGCCGATGTCGAGACCCATCATGTCGGCGGGAATGGCCTCGACAGAAACGGTGGAAACCTCAACGGGGGCGTCGATAGGATCGGGGAAGGAATGGGCGACGACGGTGTCGACGGGGAGAAGGATCTTCTTGCCGAGGTCGTCCGCCTTTTTAAGCATTTCGCGGCAGTAGTCGAGCTTTTCGTCGTCGACGAGCGACTTGCCTATCTCGCAGCCCTTTGCCTTGAGGAAGGTATATGCCATGCCGCCGCCGATGATGAGGTTGTCGCACTTTTCAAGCAGATTCGAGATTACGTTGAGCTTGTCGGCAACCTTGGCTCCGCCCAGAACGGCGACGAAAGGTCTCACCGGGTTTTCAACGGCGTTGCCGAGGTAGGTTATCTCCTTCTGCATGAGATATCCGACTGCGGTCTCCTTGACGAACTTGGTGACGCCGACGGTGGAAGCGTGGGCGCGGTGGGCCGAGCCGAAGGCGTCCATTACAAATACCTGGTTGTCAACAAGGGCGGCAAGCTCCTTAGAGAATTCCTCGCCGTTCTTGGTTTCGTCGTTGCCCCTGAAGCGGGTGTTCTCCAGAACGACGATCTCGCCGTCCTTCATTTCGGCGACGGCCTTCTTCGCGTTTTCGCCGACAACGGCGTCGTCCTTGGCGAAAATCACGTTGGTGCTGACGAGCTGAGCAAGCCTTTCAGCCGCGGGAGCGAGGGAGAATTTGTCCTCGGGACCGTTCTTCGGCTTGCCGAGATGAGAGCACAGAACCACCTTTGCTCCGTCGGCGACGAGCTTGTTGATCGTCGGGAGAGCGGCGGTGATGCGGTTGTCGTTGGTGATCTTGCCGTCCTTGAGAGGCACGTTGAAATCGACGCGGACGAGAACCTTTTTGCCCTTAACCGAAAGGTCGTCTACTGATACTTTGTTTAATCCAGCCATAATATTTTATCTCCTTTACAATTTGATCAAGGAAAATCCTGATACGACTATTATACTAAATTTCCCGCAAAATAGCAATAGTTTGCGAAAAAATTTTCACTAAATCCTGAGTAAATCGCGCCGATTTGAAGCGTGAACCCGCTTTTCATCGGCAAAATCTGACTGATTTTCAAAATGCCGTATAAAATTCAGGCCTTAAGTCCCTGTTCCGAAACAGTTACATCTACCTCGTCGGGCGAGGGAGCCTCAAAGAAGCTCTCGAACTTTTTCAAAAGGTTTTCGTCGACGGTATACGCCTCGGTGAGGCCGGCCTCGATATCGCGGTTGCGCTTTTCTATCCTGCGGCGCCATTCGGGCTCGGAGACGGATATATAATGCAGCTCGCAGGCCGCTCCCCTGTCGCGGTAAAATTTTCTGACCGCTTCGCGCTCTGCCCTCGTCCAGAGACCGATATCGATGACGGAGCTGATGCCACGCTCGGCGAGCTCGATAGACTTCTCGAAGAAATAGCCCTCCAACTTTTCGACGTATTCGTCGAGGATATCGCCGGGATAGGGGCCGAGGAGCAGGAGCGTAAGATCGTCGACGGAAAAATGAACCGCCGGGAGGCTTTTTGATAGTGCCGTTGCGTAGGTGGTCTTGCCGGAGCAGAGCCTGCCGCAGGTAACGATTATTCTTGCCATATGGTCACTCCCATTCGAATTTTGTGAGCCTGCCCTCCGTCTCGAGGCCGGGGAAATTCCACTGCCGCAGGACTTCGTAGGCCGCGATGGCGACGCTGTTTGACAGGTTGAGGCTTCTTAGCGTCGGGCGCATGGGCAGCCTAAGGCAGGAATCGGGGTTTTCATGCAAAAGATCCTCCGGAAGACCTGCGTCCTCCCGGCCGAAGACGATGTAGCAGCCGTCGGGATATAAAACCTCGGAGTAGATATTCCTCCCCTTGGTTGTAAAGTAAAAATACTTGCCGCCTCTGGTCTTCTCAAAGAAATCGGCGAGGCCGTCGTAATAGGTGACGTCGAGCTTGTCCCAGTAGTCGAGGCCGGCGCGCTTGAGATTTTTATCGGTGACTTCAAAGCCGAGCGGCCTGACAAGGTGGAGCCGTGCGCCGGTGACCGCGCAGGTGCGGGAGATGTTGCCGGTGTTCTGGGGGATCTGCGGCTCGACTAAAACTATGTTGAGGGTCAAAACAATCACTCCGTATGTATAATTGCGCTCATGGGGCGGGCGAAGCCCCCCCCCGAAAACCGCAAAGCGGTTTTCGGGCTCTGCGCCCCTTGGCGCCGCAGGCGCCCGCAAGCGGGCAGCTTCGCTGCCCGCTTGCGGCCCCGCCGAAGCCGCCGCGCTCCGCGCAGGGGCGGCTTCGGCGGGGAAAGGGGCGCAGGCCCCGCGGGCGAAAGCCCGCGGGGGGCTTCGCCACGGCTGCAAATTAAATCAAAGCTGCGTGTATTCGGTAAAGCTGCGCTGCTCAACGAGCATAGGCAGGCATTTTTCAAGCATAACGCCCTCACGCAGGGGCGCGCCGTAGCCGAAGGTGGTTTTTATAGCGTACTCGCAAAAGGCGGTGGCGCGGGTCATAGCGATGGGCAGGCTGTCGCCCAAAAGAAGCCCGCCGGTGAGAATGCTCGCAAAGATGTCGCCAGTGCCGGGGTAGCTTTTCGGGATCATCTCGTAGGGCACGCGCCAGAAAGCGTTGTGTTTGCTGTCAAAGCCGGCGTTGCATACGCCGCCGTCCGCCATAACCGCGCTGGTGATGACAACCGTCTTAGGGCCCTTTGCCGCAAGCTTTACGAGCATTTTTTTCAGCTCGCTGACGGTAAGAGGCGCGGCGGGGTAAGGTATCCCCAAAAGTATGGCCGCCTCGGTTACGTTCGGCGTGATGATGTCCGCCGCGGCGACAAGCTCGCTCATTCTGCGGCAGAGATCGTCGTTATACGTCCGATAGCGCTTGCCGCCGTCCCCCATCACCGGGTCTACCACCCGCAGGGCGCTTTTAAAGCTGTCCATGAATTCGAGACAGTGGCTCACCTGCTCCTCTGAGGCCAAAAAGCCGGAATAGACGCAGTCGAAGCTTATTTCCGCGGAAATATAATGCTTAAGCGCCTCGGGAATGTAGGAGGTCATGTCCTTTAGGACGACGTCGCCGAAGCCGTTGGTATGGGTGGACAGAAGCGCTGTCGGCACCGCGCAGACCTGGATCCCCATGACCGAAAGCGTGGGAAGGATCACCGAAAGAGAACATCTTCCTACGCCGGAAAGATCGTGAATTGCGGCAACTCTTTTTTGTTCTGACATATCCATCAGTCCTTGAATGAAATTTTTGAAGCCGGGGCTTCCCCCGAAAAAATAAAACCCGGCGATTTTCGCCGCCCAAGGGTGTATTTTCGGAAAAAACGCGCAGAATATCATCACAATATTTTGAAAGGCAGGAATGAACCGTGATGAACGTATCCTCACTCTGCAAGGGCATCGCCGTCGGAATGACGGCGGGCGTGGTGACCTATGCCCTGACAAACGCCACAAAATCAGAAAAGCGCCGCTTCAAGTCGAACACCGTGAAAGCAATGCGCTCCGTCGGCTCGATGATGGACATTCTCGGCGGAATGTTCATGTAAAGCCGATCGCCCGCCAAAAAAGGCGGGCATACATATTTTACCGGATCTTTCGATTCTTTTTCTTTTTCGGCGGCTCCTGCGGTATCTCCGTCTCGGGGGTGTCCACAAACACCGCCTCGCCCTCCTCCGGCGCGGTATAGCTTATGTCCGGCATCTTTTCGCCGCGCTCGTCGTAATAGGGCTGAATAACGTATTTTCTTATGACCGGGAAGCAGTTAAAGGCGTAAAGAAGCCCCAAAAACGACGGGAACAGAAGTATGCAGACGATAGTCCAGGGGAAGAGCACCACAAACGCGAGCACTATGACTACCGTGACTAAAAGATTCACGATGCTTGTTTTTATGTCGATGGCCGTGAGAAACAGGGAGTTTTTAAGGATCTTCCAGAGCGAGAGATTTGTTGAAACTATCAGAAGATAGATATAAAAATGCATCATCAGGAACAGGAAGCCGCAGACAAGGCAGATTATGAACGGGAACATGAAAAAGTTGTTGTCCTCGGCCATGTTGAAATACATCGGGATGGCAAAGGACATCGCGACGATGACAAACATATCGAGCACACCCATTATCGCGCCCTGAACGAAATTCGAGCGGAACGCGCGCCAAAAATCTGCCCAGACAAACACCGGGCGGCGGACGGAGATATTTCTTAACACCTTCATGAAGCCGCATAAGGCCGGGCCGACAAAAATTCCCGTCAGGACGAATACCGCGTAATAGGCGATGTTGCCGAGGTCTAAATACTCCAAAAACATTATCCCCGCAAAGGGAAGCAGCGCCAAAAGAAATATCAGGTTCAGCCCCACAAGCTTTGAAAAGTGGGAGGTGAAAATGTCTAAGAACCGAAACAGCGCTATCTTCTGGTCGGGGTCTTTGGTAACGCCCTTTCCGACGCGTTCGTAATTGGAAAACAGTCCCATTTTTTAACGTCCTTTCTCGGTCATGCCGCGCCCAAAACCGCCCTTGCCAGAAAGGAATCGGCAAATGTTAAAAGCGCGAGCAAAACAGTATATATCAAAAATTTAACGGCGTAGTCGTTTACCGCCGAGCGCAGGCCGAGGCGGTTTTCGTTTGTTGACGAGAGGGATAGATATCTCATCGAAAGGTAAAAGGAATCGCGGGAGGCCAAAATCAGCACGCCCGTCGACAAGACCGCGAAGGGCAGAAAAACCGCCAGCGATCGCCAGACGTCCTCGCCGAGATATATTCCCCTGACGCATATTCCGAGCCCGAGGCCGCGAAACATAACGAGCAGAAGCTCGAACGGCTGGGCAACCGCGCAAAATCCGAATAAAAACGATGAGGCAAGCATCAAAAAAATCCCGGTGAAGGAGCCGAAAAAGAGCCTGAGCCACCTTCCCTCGGCGGCAAGGGCGAGCTTTGCTTCCGCCCCGCCCAAAGATATTAACGTCGCGGAATCGAGCCTGACGCTGATAATCACCCCGGCGGTGACGCCCGCCGCGCAGAACACCGCGAGCGCGACGTCTATATTCATGGCTCTCGGGCGGCGTAAAGTTTCGTTCATAATATCACCTCGTCCCTCAATTATATTCATCGGGGACAGGCGTTATGACCCGGCGGCATAAGCACAAAGGCGGCGAAAATTATCCGCCGCCTATATTATACTACCAAATCCGCCCTGTTGCAAGCATTTTTTGAAATTATTCCGCTTCTTCGGCAGGCTGAGGGCGCTCGGCGCCGATTTTGCCGTAAAGTTCGGATATCTCGGAATCAAACTGCTCTATCTTTTCGCCCTGCTCGGCAACTGTGGCCTTAAGCTCCTTAAGCTGATCGCTCAGGTTCTGCGCGCCGTAGCCGAGGCTTATGACTATCACCATTATAAGCACGGTAATGGCTATCATCGCCCTGCCGGCGCTTTCGTCGCAGAAAAGAAGCTTTTCGTCGATAACTCTTTTGTTGTCGGGAATGAGCTTCCATACCTTTAACACGACGGGAAGCAGCAGCGTGAGAAGTATTACGTCTATCGGGAGTTGTATTATGTTCTTTATCGCCCTTGCCGGGAACATCGCCAAAAAGCCCTTGCCGGCGAGCGACGCGACTGCCCATGTTGTCAGCCACAGGTTGCATATTATCACGACGGTGGTCTTTGCGGCGATTACGCGGGGCAGAAGCCAGCGGTCGTTTTCGGCGTTATACAAAAAGATGCCGTAGATCATGGCGCCCAGGGCCTCGATAAGCGTGAAGCGGATATCGAACGCGCCGGAGGGAGCTATAAGATAGCCCAAAATGTCGGTGATCATTCCGGCCGCAAAGCCGACGGTCGGGCCGTAGAGCATTGAGACGGAAGCGAGCGCGACGAACGCGAATGAGATGTGAAGGGTGTCGCTCGTTCTCATGGTGGTGAGAAGCTTTATGGCGAGATCGAGAGCGATAAGCATTGCGGTGACGGTTATGCAGCGGATACTTTTTAATTCAAGCGCAGAGCGTTTGAACAGATTGAAAAAGCCTTTCATGGCAGTTCCTCCTTTAAATCAAACACAAATTGCCTGCTTAATATGCGGAACGCCAAAAAAGGCCGGTTTATGCACGTTAAGCGGGATGCGGGGCATAAACCGCAGCCTTTGGGCGTTTTGTCCCCGCGGCAACTCCCCGTCCGCAGGGCACTGGTTTCACGCTTATGCCCCTACTCTTAAACTGTTTTGTTTTTTATATAGATCTCAGATGGAAAGAATTCTGAGAACGGAATGAAGCTTTTCGTCGTAGCCCTTCTGCATGCTGAGGGCTTCGTTGATGTCGTAGTCGACGAGCTTGTTGTTCTTGACGGCGACGATGCGGTTTTTATAGCCGTTGGCGAGAAGCTCTACGGCGTAGTAGCCCATTTTGAGAGCCATTACGCGGTCGTAGCAGGAAGGAGCGCCGCCGCGCTGAACATGTCCGAGGACGGTGGCGCGCGAGGTGACGCCCGTCTTCGCCTCGATGTACTTGGCGATGTCGTCGGAGGTGAAGCCCTCGTGAACGACGCCCTCGGCCACTATGAGCTCGAAGTGGGTCTTGCCGGCGTTTTTCTGTTCAATTATCTTTCCGCAGATCTCGTCAAGATCAAAGGGCCTTTCAACGGTAAGGCAGTCTATGGCGCCGGTGGCGGCAGCCACGTTTACGCCGATGTGGCCGGCGTTGCGGCCCATTACCTCGACGACGGAGCAGCGGTTGTGGGACATTTCGGTGTCCTTGAGCTTGTCGAGCATTTCAATGGCGGTGTTCTGTGCGGTGTCGAAGCCGATGGTGTATTCGGTGCAGACGATGTCGTTGTCGATGGTGCCGGGAATGCCTATGCACTTCACGCCGTAGCGGGAAATGTCGAGCGCTCCGCGGTAGGTGCCGTCGCCGCCGATGACCACCAAAGCGTCCATTCCTGCGGCGTCGCAATTCTGCTTGGCCTTTTCAAGGCCAGCCTGGGTGGTGAATTCCTTGCTTCTTGCCGAGTAGAGCATGGTTCCGCCGCGGTGTAAAATATCCGAAACGTCGCGAACGCCGAGTTCGAACATGTTGCCCTCGATAAGGCCCTGATAGCCCCTGCGGATTCCGATGACTTTATAGCCGCGCGCTATCGCAGCCCTTGTGACTGCGCGAATCGCCGCGTTCATGCCGGGCGCGTCGCCGCCGCTGGTAAGGATGCCGATTGTCATTGACATAGTATTGTTCCTCCATCTTATAGAAATTGACGGTGAATAATCCTGAAACTTGCGGAAAATACTTCCCCGCAGATATATTTAGGATAGCACAGTGAAATTGTAAAGTCAAGAATTAACTGCAATAAAGACGTGCCAAAAATCGACACGTCTTTTGTTTAGTTTCTGTGCATTTTTTTGAATGGTGGTCACTCCGTCACCCTGCGAAGCCCATGTTGGGATTGAAGTTCGCGACGTCGACATAAAGGGTGTTCCCCTCGGCTACGTTGATGTCTCCGCCGACTTCGCCGCCGGTCTCCTTGCAGTAGACGCCGAGGACGGTGCCGGTGGGCTCGAACGAATCGACGTTTCTGCACTCGTATTTTATATTCAGCCCGTCAAGGATAACGGTGTAGTCGTCCTTGAGCATGTTGAAGCCTAATTCGTCCCTGAAATCGGGTATCTGGACTATCGCGAGGCCCTTGGAGACCGAAATTCTAACCTTTGTGAGACCGCTTAAGAACGTGCCGCTCTCGATGTCCTGCTCGAAGATGAGGCCGTTTTCGTATTCCTCGGAGTAGTCGTAGGTGACCTCGAATTCAAGCTTGCCGGTCCAGACGGAATTTGAGACGACGGAATCGTATCTCTTGCCCAAAAGATCGGGCATGGCGAACATCTGGCCCTGCTGAGCCGTCTGCTCGGTCTCGGACTGAACGGGAGCCGTGACGGGAGGCGTGGTGGTGACTTCGGCCTGCTGGGTGGGCATGCTTGAGAAGGGAGCCATTGTCTGAACGCTCGGGCGGGAGGTCTCCCCCTGGCCTTCCGAGCTGCCCGGCAGGAGCATCTGCGCGAGAACGACAAACGCCCCGACTACTATTGCTATAAGCGCGACAGCGGCTATGCCCATGAATACGTTTGCGATGACGGCGGTGCGCTTCTGCTTTTTCTTTCTGCCCTGCGAGCGGCTGCCCTGTCTCGGCACCTGAATGGGTATGGTCTGGGTGGAGCCGTTGAGATGCTTTTGCATATAGCTCGGCTGCTCGAAGAGCTTGGTGACGAAATCGGTGACGGTCTGGATCCTCTGGTCGCAGTTGAGGCGCATGGCCTGCATTATCACCTTGGAGACGTTCGCCGGGACGTTGGGATTTATCTTTGCGGGCTCCAAAAGATCGTCGTTGCCGACGCGCGCCATAGGCTCGGTGGGCATGCAGCCGGTGAGCAGGCGGTACATAACCGCCGCGACGGCGTAGACGTCGGTCCAGGTGCCTATCCACTCGCTGGAGGAATACTGCTCCGGCGCGGAATAGCCGGTATAAAGCTCGGGGGCGAGATCGGTGTTGACGGTTCTCACCTCGGGGATAGAGAAGCCGGTGAGCAATAGCTCTCCCCTGTCGGTAACGAGAATGTTTTCAAGCGAGATTCCCCTGTGCAGAAGGCCTGCGTTATGTATGCAGGCAAGGGTGGTGAGAAGGGGCGGGAAAAGCTTTTTTACCTGCTCCCAGGTGAGCTCGCCGGCGTTGTCGGCAAGATACTGCTTTAAAGTGACCGCCTCGGTGTATTTTAAGATGACGTAGGCGGTGCTGTTCTGGGAAAACATGTCCGTCGGGGCGACAAGGTGGCTCATGGTGCGCAGGCGGGAGATGGCCCTGTTGAGCTCGACAAATTCCGACATGTAATTTTTATACTGCACCACCGCGCCGACGTTCACCTTTAAATCGGGAGATTCGCGGGTGCGAGTGCAAAGGGCGTCGGGCATGTATTCGCGGATATATACCTTTTCTGAGGCGGTGCGGTCGTATCCTATATACACCGCGGACTCGCCGTTGGAACTAAGAAGTCTTCCTACGATATATCTTCCGTCCAGAACGGTTTTCGGGGGAAGGTAGCTCGGCAGAGATGGCGCGCCGTCTTCATATCCGCAGCGCGGGCAGACGCCCGGCTGATCCATGGGCTCCATGCACCCCATGCAAAGCGTTTTATATTCGCTCATTTAACTTAACTCTCCCTTTCAAAGAGATGGTAACATAATCGTTCATTTATATTTTATCCCGCAAAGCGCAAATTGTCAACCTTTTGCGCCAAATCGTAACCTTCTTGTAACCAACTTGTAACTTTTTGCCTCTTGACAGGCGTGTTATAATAGATTTATAAGCTTTTTGAGGCAAGGGAGGGCTTAAATGAAAAAGCTTTCGAAATTTATTCAGAGCCGCATGTTCATAACCATTCTGCTCATGCTTTTGCAGGTTATTATCCTGTTTGCGCTTTTGACTATCGCTGCGAGCAGGTTTTACATCTATTATGTCCTCACGCTGATTCTTGCGGCGCTTATTATTTTAGACCTTGCGAACCAGAATATGAATCCCTCGTTCAAGCTGCCATGGGTGATACTCGTAGTGGCGGTGCCGATAATCGGCGCGCCGCTGTACCTTTTGTTTGCGAAGTCGAAGCAGAGCAGAAGAATTTCAAAAAGATTCCGAAACTACCGCACGCTCATGCGAAACACCCTGCCAAACCCCGACGACCCGATATCGGACATCGAAAAGGAGAACCCGGCTGTCGCGAGGCAGATGAAATATGTGGAGAAGACCTCATATGCGCCGGTATACCGCGGCACCGAGGCGGTATATTTCCCGTCTGGTGAGAAATATTGGGAGGCCGTTCTTAAAGAGCTTGAAAAGGCCGAAAAATTTGTCTTTCTTGAATTTTTCATCTTGGAGGACGGCAAGATGCTCGGTGCGGTGCTCGATATATTAAAGAGAAAGGCCGCCGAGGGCATCGACGTCAGGGTGATGTACGACGACATCGGGACGATAAACAAGCTCCCCAAAGATTACGACAAAACGCTTTCGGATATGGGCTTTCAGGTGTCGGTATTCAACAGAATGAGGCCCTCGCTCGACGCGTTTTTGAACTACCGCGATCACCGAAAGATAATAGTCATTGACGGAAACATCGGCTTTACCGGCGGCATAAACCTCGCGGACGAATATATAAACGAGGTGGAGCGCTTCGGCCACTGGAAGGACACCGCGGTGATGCTTAAGGGCCATGCGGTGACGAAGATGACCGAGACTTTTTTGCAGCTCTGGCATTTTTCTCACGGGGAGACAAAGATAGATTACAGCGAATATGCGAGCACCTTAAGCTGCGAGACGGACGGCTATATCCAGCCCTTTGCCGACGGCCCCTCGACCGACGACCTGACCTGCGAACTGTGCTTTATGGGGCTGATAAACAGCGCGACGAAAAATTTCTATCTGACTACCCCCTACCTGATTTTAGACAACGAGATGATCACCGCTTTCTGCCACGCGGCTAAAAGCGGCGTAGACGTTAGAATAATCACCCCGCACATTCCCGACAAAAAGACGGTGATGGCGGTGACGAGATCGAACTACCGCACGCTTTTGCAGAGCGGCGTAAAGATATATGAATACACTCCGGGGTTTATCCACGCAAAAAGCATTGTCACCGACGGGACGACGGCTATAGTCGGGACGGCGAACTTTGACTTTCGGAGCTTTTATCTTCACTTCGAAAACTGCGTGCTCTTCTATAAATCAAAATGCGTCGGCGACGTAGAACGAGACTTTTTAGAGACGCAGGAAAAATCCCACGAGGTGACCCTTGAGGAGATAAAGAAAAAGGGCCCGTTTTACGCCCTTGCGCAGACCCTTCTTAAATTTTTCAGCCCGCTTATGTAGGCATAAAAAATCCGGGAATGCTCCCGGATTTTATTTTTATGCGGTTTATTCTTTTACGAGCTCCTTAAGGCTTGCGGCGAGACCTGCAACGCCCTGTATCTCGCTCGGAATGATGATCTTAGTCGCTTTGCCGTCGGCGGCCTTGGCGAACGCCTCAAGGCTTTTAAGCGCGATGACCTGCTCGTTGGGATTGGCCTCGTTTAGCTTTTTAAGGCTTTCGGCAAGGGCAGTCTGAACGGCGTTGATGGCCTCGGCTTCGCCCTGGGCCTCGAGTATCTTCTGCTCTCTGACGGCGTTTGCGCGCAGCACCATGGCCTCGCGCTCGGCTTCTGCCTTAAGGATCTCGGCCTGCTTATCGGCCTCGGCCTTTAGGATCTTAGATTCCTTTTCGCCCTCGGCTACGAGTATCTGAGATTTCTTATCGCCCTCGGCCTGGAGGATCTTTTCGCGGCGCTCGCGCTCGGCTTTCATCTGTTTCTCCATGGCGTCCTGAATTTCACGCGGAGGAATGATGTTTTTAAGCTCCACGCGGTTCACCTTGATTCCCCAGCGGTCGGTGGCCTCGTCGAGGATTATGGTTATCTTTTCGTTTATCGTGTCGCGGGAGGTAAGGGTGCTGTCAAGCTCCAATTCGCCGATGATGTTTCTTAGGGTGGTGGCCGTGAGATTTTCAATGGCGGCTATCGGGCGCTCGACGCCGTAGGTATAGAGCTTTGCGTTGGTTATCTGGAAGAAGACAACGGTGTCTATCTGCATGGTGACGTTGTCCTTGGTGATGACGGGCTGCGGCGGGAAATCGGCTACCTGCTCCTTTATCGAGACCCTCTTGGCGATGCGGTCGATAAAGGGAACGAGCATGTGGGGGCCGGTGTGCAGCTCGCGGTTAAACGCGCCGAGGCGCTCGACAACAAACACCTGCGCCTGCGGGACGATCTTGAAATTGGAAATGACGATGATGAGCAGAATAATTATAACTGCAAAAATGATGTACGCCATAATTAAACCTCCTTTATGGCCTTGAAACTATAAGCTTGGCGCCGTCGATGTCCTTTATGACGACGACCTCGCCTTCTTCGATATTGCTGCCGTCCTCGCTGACGGCTATCCAGGAAACTCCGCCCACCTTGGCTCTGCCCTTTGAGAGGGAGTTATCCACCCTTTCGGTGATGACGGCGGTCTTTCCGATGTTTAAGTCGGCATTCGTGCGGACGTATCCCCCGCGGATTTTTCTGACTATCGGCCGGGTGACAATCAAAAGAAGCACGGAGACCGCGCAGAACGCCGAGAGCTGCGCCCAGAGCGGCGCCCCAAAGCCGGCGAGCAGCAAAGATACAAACGCCGCGCAGGCAAACCATATCGAGACGAACTGGACGGTCATGAGCTCGGTTATCACCGCGGCAATGAGAACGAAGCACCACGCCGCAGCCATATATACATTCATCTTAACGCCTCCTTTTTAAAATTTTACCATATTTCAGGGTTGGTGTCAATAAATATTTCTCAACATTAAAATTTAAAAGTTTTCGGTCAAGCCTTTTTCAAAAGGCTTGCAGGGTCGAGGGGCGGCGCCCCTCGTCGCACTCCGCAGAGCGCGAAATCCTTATCCTAAAAAAGCGCAGGAGGGGGAGCCCGAAATCAGTCCGGTGGACTGCTTCGCAGGAAAGTCCGGCAAAGCCGGTAGTCTGCGAAGCAGACCCGAGGCATTGCCGAGGCGGCTTTGCAGCGCAACGCAAAACGAAAGTGCAATTTTGCAGAATTCTTTCGCGTTGCGCTCTCGCCGGGGGTTCCCCCAAAGCAATGGCAGAAATTAGTTTCAAATATTCATTCGCGGACTGCCCTTATTTCAGGCGCACGTTTTCTAAGCCGAATATGCCCTCAAGCTCCGCAAGAACTTCGGCGTCAAGGTTAATTGTCTCGGCGCCCTTTAAGACTGTTCTGCCGCGGACATCGGACAGCCAGAGCATCAGCTTATTCGCGCCGGGGTGAGATTTTGCGAGCGCGCGGAGCTTTTCGCGGTTTTCATAATCGTAAGAAAGGGTCTTTACGCCGACCGACATCTTCGAAAGCTCTTTTAGCTTTGCGTCTACGGGGATTATCTCGTCGGCAATGAGCTTTGCGGGCTCCTCCTCGCGAACCGAAACGCGCCCGCCGACATAATAGCTCTCCCCCGTTTCAAGCGAGCTGCCGAAGCGCTCGAACGTCCTTGAGAATACTATCGCCTCAATGTCCGAGGTGACGTCCTCAAATACGGCGAAGCACATGCGGCTCCCCTTTTTGTCGGTGTGATAGTTTCTGCTCCTCAATATCCCGATGATCGCCGCGGGCTTGCCGTCGGCCTTTTCGCCGGCGTCGGCTATCTTTCTCACGGTGGTCATTCCGGCGGCGCTCAGCCAGGGGACGTACCCCGAGAGGGGGTGGCCGGAGACATAGATTCCTATCGTCTCCTTTTCCATTTCAAGGCGCTCGGCAAGGGAATATTCCGGCGCGGAGGGGATATCCGGCTCGGCGACGCCCGAGCTGCCGCCGAAGAAATCAAGCTGGCCGTCGAGGTTTTCCCTCTTCTGTTCGGCGACGGAGCTTACCACCGCCTCCAAGCTTTCAAGCATTTCGCGGCGGTTGTGCGGAAAGCCGTCGAACGCGCCGGATTTTATCAGCGCCTCGACCGCCTTTGAATTTAGCTCGCGGCCGTGCATTCGGCTGACAAAATCATAAAGCGATTTAAATTTTCCGCCGCTTTCCTTTTCGGCGATGATGTTTCTTATGAATCCGCTGCCGAGGCTTTTTACCGCCAAAAGGCCGAAGCGTATGCCCTCGGGGGTGGAGGTGAAGCCCTCGCCGCTGAGATTTATATCGGGCGGGAGGATCTTTACTCCCCTCGTCTTGCAGGTTTCGGAATATTCCGTCACCTTTGAGGCGCTTTCAAGGACGCTCGTCAAAAGCGCGGCCATATACTCGCTGAAATAGTGGCACTTCAGGTATGCCGTCTCGTAGGCGACGACGGCATAGGCCGCCGCGTGGGACTTGTTGAACGCGTAGGAGGCGAAGGAAAGCATGTCGTCAAAGAGGCGGTTGGCAACCTCCTCGGGCACGCCGTTTTTAACGCAGCCGGGGCAGCTTTCGTCGCCGAAGACGAACGCCTTTCTCTCGGCCTCGAGCACCGAATGCTTCTTTTTGGCCATAGCCCTGCGAACGACGTCGGCGCGGCCATAAGAATAACCCGCGAGCTCGCGGAATATCTGCATTACCTGCTCCTGATAGACTATGCAGCCGTAGGTGACGTCGAGGATAGGCTTCAAAAGCGGCGTGGAATAGCTGACGAGGGAGGGATTGTGGCGGTTGCGGATATAGGTGGGTATAGAATCCATGGGGCCGGGGCGGTAGAGCGAGATGACGGCGATGAGGTCTTCAAGCGTCTCGGGGACGAGCCGCACTATCGTCGAGGTCATGCCGGAGGATTCAAACTGAAATACGCCGGAGGTGTCCCCACGTGAGAGCATCGCGAACACCTCGGGATCGTCAAAGGGGATATTTTCTATCGAGAAGCCGGGCTCCCGCAGCTTTATGTGATCCTCGGCGTCGCGGATAACCGTGAGGTTTCTAAGACCCAAAAAATCTATTTTCAGCAATCCGAGCCGCTCAAGGACGGTCATGGTGTACTGGGTGACTAACTGGCCGTCGTTTGTCTGCAGGGGGACGTAATCCGAGACGGGGCCGTCGGTTATCACGACGCCCGCCGCGTGGGTGGAGGCGTGGCGGGGCATGCCCTCGACCTGCTTCGCCATGTCGATAAGCTCGGCGATCTTTTCGTCGCCGTAGCAGAGGGCGCTGAAATCGCCGTCGGAATCGAGGGCCTCCTGAATGGACATTCCGAAGGGCACCGCCTTTGCGACGGTGTCGGCAAGGCTGTAGGGAAGGGCCATGGCTCGGGCGACGTCGCGTATGGCGTTTTTGGCGGCCATGGTGCCGAAGGTGATTATCTGGGCGACGTGATCTACGCCGTAGCGCCGCTTGACGTAGTCTATAACCTCCTGACGCCTTGCAACGCAGAAATCGATGTCGAAGTCGGGCATGGAGACGCGCTCGGGATTCAAAAATCTCTCGAACAGCAAATTGTATTTAAGCGGATCGATGCCGGTGATGCCGATGCAGTAGGCGGCAAGGCTGCCTGCGCCGGATCCCCTGCCGGGGCCGACGGGGATTCCCACCGAGCGGGCGTAGCGGATAAAATCCCAGACGATAAGATAATAGTTCACATAGCCCATGCGGGAGATTACGGAAAGCTCGTATTCAAGCCTGGCTTTAGCCTCCGGCGTGGGATTTTCATAGCGGTTTTTAAGGCCCTCCTCGCAGAGGCTGCGAAGATATGCCTCGTTGTCCGTGACGCCCTCTATAGAAAATCCCGGGAGCTTTGTAACGCCGAATTCAAATTCGAGGTTGCATTTATTCGCTATCTCTACGGTGTTTGATATCGCCTCGGGGTGGGCCGAAAACAGGCGGGACATTTCCTCCTGAGACTTAAAGTAAAACTCGTCGGTCTTGAAGGCCATGGCGTCGGGGGAATCCTCGGTGGTGTTGGTGTTTATGCACATGAGGATCTTCTGGGTGCGCGCGTCGGTGCGGTCTATATAGTGGCAGTCGTTGGTGGCGCAGGGCTTTATGCCGAGCTCCCTTGCGAGCTTATACTGGTACGGGAGTATGCTGCGCTGCTCCTCATAGCCGTGATCCTGAACCTCGATGTAGTAGTCGTCGCCGAAGAGGGCTTTATACCTTTGGGCGCACTCCTTGGCGCCGTCGTAGTCGCCGTTTGTAAGCTTTCGTGCAACCTCTCCGGCGAGGCAGGCGGACATGCAGATTAACCCCTCGCTGTGGCTTTTGAGAAGCTCGAAATCTATGCGGGGCTTGCCGTAAAAGCCCTCGGTGTAGGACGCCGAGACGAGCTTGCAGAGATTTTTATAGCCTACAGTATCCTTGCAGAGCAAAATAAGGTGATAGGGCATGAGATCAGTCCTGCCCTCTTTCTGAAAGCGCGAGCGGGGGGCGACGTAAACCTCGCAGCCGATTATCGGCTTTATGCCCTGCGCCTTGCATTCGTTGTAAAATTCCACCGCCGCATAGACGTTTCCGTGGTCGGTGACCGCGACGGAGGACATGTTAAGCTCCTTGGCGCGGCTGACAAGCCTTTTAAGCCGGCATGCGCCGTCAAGAAGGGAATATTCGCTGTGTACGTGAAGATGTATGAATTCGGACATGATTTTTCCTCTCTGTTCAAGCAGGGTCACTGCTTTTTGTCGGCTATCAGTTCTATTCTTGCAAATCTGTGATTTATCCCCGAGCGGGTTAGGGGCGGATCCGCCATGGCGGCGAGCTCGTTGAGGCTGAGCTCCGGGCTTTTGAGCCGCAGCTCCGCAAGGCTTTTAAGCTCGTCGGGCAGATTGTGAAGCCCGCCGTCCCTCTCTATTATGCGGTTTATCGCGTCTATCTGCCTGAGCGCCGAGCGGTTCTGGCGCTGGCAGTTGGCGGTATCGCAGTTGGTTGCGCGGTTGGCATGATTTCTTAAATCCTTATAAATTTTCACGTTCATCAGTTCAAGGCTCGCCTTGGGTGCGCCGATAAAGGTGAGGACGTCCTCGACCTGTTCGCTCTCTTTAAAATAGAGCACCTGCGCTCCACGGCGCAGGACTGTTCCCCCCTCGGCGCCTATCTGCTCCGAAAAAAGCGAAAAGAGGCTTTCGCAAAGCTTTGAAGACGGCGCGACGAATTCGAGGTGGTATTCCTTCTGCGGCTCGACAACGCTGCCGCAGCACAAAAACGCCCCGGCGGCAAACTGCCCCGAAAGCCTGTCCGACAGAGGGACAATCAGCCGCCTCGACGAAGGATTCACCCCGGCGCTAAGGCATATTGCGTCGATATCCTCGGGGCGGCGGATCTTTACCGTCCAAAGATCGGGCCGCGACTTGAGCTCGCGCTTTGAGACCGAGCAGGAATTCTCCCCCGCCTCGTGGGTGCAGAGCTTTACAAAAAGATCGCGGACGGTTTTGTT
The DNA here is from genome assembly GCA_947625615.1 of uncultured Clostridia bacterium. Lineage (GTDB taxonomy): Bacteria > Bacillota > Clostridia > Oscillospirales > Ruminococcaceae > Faeciplasma. Next base: position 38,473 of record CANQPB010000010.1, read on the forward strand.
TTCGGTCTGAAAGACTATTCCTCCGGGGCCGAGCTCGCGGCTGTATAAAAGCATTCCCGCAAGGCAGGAAAGGCATTTTTTCTTGCCGGTTATCCCGGCGGCTATCTCGGCCTTTACCCTGTGGGAAAAAAGCTCCTGCCCGCTCATTTGTCGACGCACCTGTGGTCGGCCCTGGCGTCGTGGCCCTCGTTTGAAAGGTCTGAAGATAGGCGGCGGGCAAAGCTTACGCTGCGGTGCTTTCCGCCGGTGCAGCCGAAGGCGATTACAAGGCGGGTCTTCCCCTCCTTGACGTACATGGGTATCAGAAAGCTGACGAGATCGTGTATCTTTTCGTAGAGCGCCTGCGCGTCGGCGGAATCGAAGACGTAGTTGTAGACCTCGTCGTCGAGGCCGTTTTTAGGCCTGAGTTCGGGAACGTAGAAGGGATTTTTCAGGCACCTGACGTCGAAGACAAGGTCGGCGTCCTTTGGCACGCCGAACATATAGCCGAAGGATACCACGTTGATTATCATCTTAACGTCGTCGCCTTCGAAAAGGCTGCGAAGCCTGCGCCTGAACGATGTCGTCGAATCGCGGGAGGAATCGAGGTAGATGTCCGCTATCTCGCGGGCAAAGGACATCTCCTTTCTCTCCATGGCAATTGCGTCAAGAAGGTTTCCCGAGGCCACGTCCTCAAGCGGGTGGCGGCGGCGGGTCTCTTTATAGCGGTTGACAAGCACGCTGTCGTCGCAGTCTATAAAGACTACCGTCACGTCGGCGCCGGAATTTCTGAGACCCGTGACGCTTTCGCGGAATTTTGAGAAAAGCTCGCCCGAGCGGACGTCCACCGCAAAACAGATCCTGTCCGTCTTGGGGACGGCGTTGCGAATAAGATCGGCAAAGCTCGCCAAAAGCTCGGGCGGCATGTTGTCTATGCAGTAGTAGTCGAGGTCTTCAAACACGTTTAAAGCGTTCGATTTTCCGGCCCCCGACATTCCGGTGACTATTACGATTTTCATTTTTCCTCCTTATTTAAGACGGGAGTGTCCATTCCGCACGCATTATTAGAAATATTTAATATGTCGCCGCATGCGACACCTTAAACTCTATCTTCTAATTTCTAAATTCTATCTTCTTGATGCGGCCGCTTCGGCCACATCTATTTAAGACCGCTTCTTTCTTCCGCCGGAATAAGTCTTACCTCCGGCTCAAGGGTGTATCCCGTCTTTTCCTTGACGGTTTTTTGGGCGTATTCCATAAGCCCGGTGATATCGCGGGAGGTGGCTCCCCCGCTGTTGATTATAAAGTTCGCGTGCTTCGGGCTTATCATCGCGCCGCCGATCCCGAAGCCCTTCAGGCCGCTTTGTTCGATGACGAGGCCGGCGTAAGTTCCCTCGGGGCGCTTGAACGCCGACCCGAAGGAGGGATATTCAAGCGGCTGTCGCGCCTTTCGCCTTGCTATCAGCTCGGACATTTTTAAGCTTATCGCCTCTTTGTCCCCCTTTTGAAGCCCGAAAGAGGCGTCTATGATGATCTCGCCGCTGCGCTCGAACCTTGAGGTGCGGTAGCCGAGGTTGAGCTCGGAGGGCGAAAGGGTGATGATCTTCTCGCCGGGGGCCATCGCCCTGACGGATTTTATTATACCCTTTATCTCGCCGCCGTAGGCGCCGGCGTTCATGTATACCGCGCCGCCGACCGTTCCGGGAATGCCGTAGGCGAATTCAAGGCCGGTGAGCGAATGCTCGAGCGCAAACGCGCACACCGAAGAAAGCGGCACCCCCGCCGAGGCGGTGACGGTCTCGCCGTCGGCAAAAATTTTTCCGGTCTTCGAGGCGGGAGCTATAACCGCGCCGCGAAAGCCGTCGTCGGAAAAGAGACAGTTAGAGCCGTTGCCGAGCACCATTGTGTAAAGCTCTATGACTTTACACTTGAAATAAAGCCTCGCCGAGGTCTCGGAATCGGGGGAGATCAGCATGATGTCGCACTCTCCGCCCACTTTGACAGAGGTGTGCGCGCTGAGGGGCTCTCCCCTTTTTACCGAGCAGCCGAGATCGAGGGCGGCTCTCTCTATAAAGTCTATCTTTTCGGAATAAGTCATAAACATAGCCTCACAAAATAAATCTGTGTTATATTATATGCGCGGCATGCCCGGCCGAGAGGTCAAATATCTATGCCGGGGCGCTTTGCCGCAATTTTTTCCCGCAGGCTATCCCAATCGGCGTTGGCGACAAGATCGACCGGAAAATCCGTCTCCGAAAGTGCCTTTTGACACTGAGGCGTGGCGCCTATGGCGTTCCAGAAATGCGCGTCGGTGTCGACGGAAATGGGGCAGGAATATTTTTTGCAGGCATAAAGCATCTCGGCGACGGCGGCCGCCGGGCTCTTGCCGGTTTTTATCGAGCTTTCGTTCAGCTCCAAAAGAACGCCTGCCTCCTTGGCGGCGGGCACCAGGCGCTCCCACTGAACCGGGAATTTTATCGCCGTAGGGTGGCCTATCATGTCCACGCGGGGATCCGAAAGCGCCTTTATGTAGCCGTCGGTGACGGTTTTCGGATCGGCGGGCTTAAAATCGGGGAAATAGTGGTGGTGATAGGAGATTATCACCCAGTCAAGCCAGTCGACGTCGCTCGATTTAATGTCGAGCGCGCCGGAGTAGTCGGCTATGTTCACCTCGGCGCCCTTGATTATCTTTACGCCGAAGAGCTCGCCGGGGAGCACCCTTTTTGCGTTGCGAAAATGCCAGATATGCGGCGAATCGGGCATGATATTGGTGTGATCCGTCATCGCGACGGCCTTAAGGCCTATTTCGGAGGCGTATTTCGCGTTTTCCGTTATAGTTGAAAACGCGTGGGAGGACGCCACCGTGTGGGTGTGCATATCCGCCTGAATAAAAAGCTTTTGCATCACAGATCCGTCCAGTTCTGCACGGTCTCGGTGCCCTCCATTTCAAGGCCGAGATTCCCGAGGAGCTCCTGCGCGGCGTTATAGCCCATCTTCTTTTCGCGGTTGTTCATAGCCGCGACCTCAAGGATAACCGCAAGATTGCGCCCCGGCTTTACGGGAATGGTTATAGAGGGGACGTTTACCCCGAGGATATTCGTGAATTCGCTGTCTACTCCCATTCTGTCGTAGAAGCGGTCGGGATCCCACGGCTCAAGCTTGACGACGAGGTCTATTCTCTCGGTGTTTTTTATCGAGCCCATGCCGTAGAGGCGGCGGACGTTGACTATTCCGATGCCCCTGAGCTCGATAAAGTGGCGGATATTTTCGGGGGAGGAGCCGACAAGGGATATCGCCGAGACCTTTTTTATCTCGACGGCGTCGTCGGCGACAAGGCGATGGCCCCGCTTTACAAGCTCGATAGCAGTCTCGGACTTACCGACGCCGCTTTCGCCGACTATCAGAACGCCCTCGCCGTAAATCTCTATGAGAACGCCGTGGCGGGTGATTCGCTGGGCGAGCTCGACGTTGAGATATGCTATGCCCCGGGCGAGAAGCTCGGAGGAGCCGAGGGCGGTGCGCAAAAGCGGGACGCCGTATTTTTTTGCGGCCTCGGTCATCTCGGGGAAGACGTCGTGATTCAGGCAGACGATGAGCGCCGGGAATTTGTGGGAGAAAAGCTTGTCGAGGCGGTCGGCGCGGGTGGCGGAATCGAGCCCGGCAAGATAGGCGAATTCGGTGTTTCCGCAGGACTGCACCTTGGCGGTGTTGAAATATTCGTAGAATCCCGCAAGCTGAAGGGCGGGGCGGTTGATGTCGTTGTTGTAGATGTAAATTTTTTCAAGGTCTCCGGGAGTGTATAAGACCTCGAGCTTGAGCTCGTCGACGAGCTGCTTTAGCGATACCTTGTAAACCTCAGACATTTGAAATACCTCCGTTTCAAAGTTTTAGAATGCCGTCTTCCGTCATTTTCTGAGCGGCAAGGATAATTCCCATTCTTCCGGTGGGGTAGGTTATTCCGCCCTGAAGCCATGCGGCGTAGGGCTCGCGGATAGGCGCGTCGGCCGAAAGCTCTATCGAGGCGCCCATTGTGAACGCCCCCGCGGCCATTATCACCTTGGATTCGTAGCCGGGAGTTTCGACCGCCTCGGGAACGACGAAGCTGTCTATCGGCCCGCCGCTCTGGATACCCCTGATAAAGGAGCAGAGCGTTTTTTCGTCCTTCAAAAGGATCGATGCGATGATGTCGGCCCGCGGCGCGCCGGGCTCGGGGAGAGTTTTGTAGCCGAGCATTCCGAAAAGCCTGCATGCGAAGACTGACGTCTTCACGGCGTTGGCAACCGTCTGCGGGGCGAGGAAAAATCCCAGGAACATTTCGCGGTTCTGGTGCAAAGTGGCGCCGATTTCCTTTCCCATGCCGACGCAGGTGAGGCGGTTGGCGCAAAGCTCGATGAGATCCTTTCTGCCGGCGATGTAGCCGCCGGTCGAGGCTATTCCCCCGCCGGGATTTTTGATCATCGAGCCCATCATTATGTCTGCGCCGACGTCGGTGGGCTCAAGCCTGTCGACAAATTCGCCGTAGCAGTTGTCCACCATGATAACGGCCTCGGGCTCGGCGGCTCTCACCGCCTTTATGATCTTTTCAATGTCGGCCACCGTGTAGGAGGGGCGGGTGGAATATCCGCGCGAGCGCTGTATGTACGCTATCTTCGCGCCCTTTACCCTCTCGGAAATCCGGGCAAGATCGGGCATGCCGTTTTCAAGAAGCTCCACTTCCTCATATTCGACGCCGAAGTCCTTAAGGCTTCCCATTCCGGGGCTGCCGCGCTTTCCGACTATCTCCTCAAGGGTGTCGTAGGGGGCGCCGGTGCACATCAAAAGCCTGTCGCCCGGCCTGAGAACGCCGTAAAGCGCCGTGGATATGGTGTGGGTGCCGTTGACGAAATTGAAGCGCACAAGAGCGTCCTCGGCGCCGAAAGCGTCGGCGTAAACTCTGTCCAAAAGATCGCGCCCGACGTCGTCATAGCCGTAGCCGGTGGTTCCGTGAAGGGCGGTCTCGGGGACTTTGTTCTTTATGAACGCCGCGAGCACCTTTTCTCCGTTGTGCCGGGCGATTCCGTCAATTCTTTCAAATTCCGCCGAGCAGGCTTCCTCGGCTCTGCGTGCGAGATCTTCAAGCCTTGGGTCAATCTTGAAAAAATCCGTCATATTCATTCTCCTGTTTGTTTATTTTCTTAGGTAGATTCTGTCCCGGCCGATCTCGGTGCAGCCGATCTCACGGTAAAAGCCGGCGGAATCCTCATTTGCGCAAAGATAGCATTTAAGGCCGCCGTCGCTTAAAAGCTTTGCCGCGCCCCTGACGAGCGTTCGCGCCATGCCCTTTCCCCTGTCGGCCGAGGGGGTGGCGACGTCGGTGATATATGCGCGGCCGCCGTCGGAAAACCTGACCGTCAGGACGGAGGTTTTATATCCGTAAAGGGCGGAGCGGCGGGAATTTACGCGCTTTAAGGTGTCGGTGAGCCAAAGGCCGTAGTCGGCGTCGCGGCCCTCGTAGACCGTTTTGAAAACGGCTTCGGGATCCGGCGCAAAGATCCCCTCGGCGGTGTCGGCGGGAGGGATCCCGAAAAAGATCCTCTCCTCGGCGCGAAAGCCGGAAAATCCCTTTGCGGGCGCAAGCTCCCGCGGGAGCTCAACGCTTTCGGGCGAGGCGAAATCGATGAATTCCGAAAGCTCGTGCTTTGCCTCGCCGAGGTGGGCGCCCTCGTAAAAATCGGCGACGGCGGAGCCGTTGAACAGGCAGACGACACCTGCGCGCCTGCGGTATTTTATCTCATAAAATCGGCAGAAATCGTAGCCGGCGCCGTAAACGGCAAGATGGGCGCGTATAAGCCCGGAGTAGTGCGAGGCGCGAAGCGAGGCGCCGTCGAGCTGCTCAAGAAGCTTTATCATTTTGACGGCCTTGCGGGAGCAAGCGAATTGACTATTGCCTTGAAATCGCGGCCGCGGGCCTCGAAATTGGGATACATGTCAAAGGAGGCGCAGGCGGGCGACAGCGAAACGACGTCGCCGGGATTTGCCGCCGAGCGGGCAAGCTCCACGGCGTTGCGCATTGACGAGGCGTGAAGTATCTTAAGCTTCTCGGGATCGTAAAGCGGGGTTTCGGTGACCGCCTTTTCTATCTTTTCGGCGGTGGCGCCCATTAAGACGAGCACCTTTACGAATTCGTTCACAGGGCCGGCAAGCGGCTCGAAGGGGATCTTCTTGTCATATCCGCCGGCGATGACTATTATCTTTCTCTTGAACGAGCGCAGGCCGGCGATCACGCGGGTGGGGCTTGAGGCTATCGAATCGTTGTAGTATTTCACGCCGTCGAGCTCGCGGACAAATTCTATGCGGTGCTCGACGCCGCCGAAGGAGCGCGCCACCTTGCAGATTGACCTCAGCGAGACGTCGCCCCAGACCGCGCATATTGCGGCGAGGTAGTTTTCGACGTTGTGGTCGCCCGGAATGCGTATCTCGGAGGCGGGAATTATTTTTACCGACTTGCGGCCGTCGCTGTAGCACAAAATCCCGTCGGGATCCAGATAGGCGCCGACTTCAGGCTTCTTAGTTCTTGAAAACAGGCTGAGGCTTCCGCGGACGCGGTCTTTAAGGTTCATGGTCTCGGCGTTGTCAAAATTTAAAACGGTGCGGGAAAAAGCGCTCTGGTGGTCGAGGATATTGCACTTCGCGCCAATGTATTCCTCCATGGTGCCGTGGACGTCGAGATGATTCGGAGAGATGTTGGTTATCACGGCGACGTCGGGCGACTGGCGCATCGAAATGAGCTGAAAGCTTGAAAGCTCGACGACCGCGTAGTCGTCCTCGGAGATGCTTTCGATTCTGGGCAGAAGGGCCTTGCCGATGTTTCCGCCGAGCCAGACGGTGTAGCCCTCGGCCTTCAGAAATTCCGAGATGAGGGTGGTCGTGGTGGTCTTGCCGTCCGAGCCGGTGACTGCAAAGATGCGGCAGGGGCAAAGCTCGAAAAAGCTCTCCATTTCGCTGGTGACGACGACGCCGTGCTCGCGGACTCTGACAAGGCGGGGATCGTTGTAATACATTCCCGGGGTGCGGTAAACTATGTCGAAGCTTTCAAGGGAATCAAGGTAGCCCTCGCCGGTGACGAATTTTGCGCCGCCGCCACGAAGCTTTTCAAGCAGCTCGGGATCGTATTTGTCTTCGGTCTTGCGGTCGAGAACCGTTACGTCTATCCCCTTTTGCAAAAAAAGGGCTATCAGCTCGTTATGGCTGACACCGGTGCCGATAAAGGCGACCTTTTTGTCCTTAAGTCCTTCAAAAAAACGTGCTGTTTTGCTCATATAAGGAAATCCTCTCTGTAATTTTTCTGCGGAATTTTATCTGAGGCGAAGACGCCGAATCTATCCCGCATATATTATATAATATTTTTTCGGAAATTTCAACCTCTCGCGGAGCAATTCTTTGGTCAAATTCAAAAAAGAATTCCCGGCAAAGGGTCGTTTTTTGTATGAAATGAAAAATTATTTTTTTATTATTGTAATAGGTAGGAAAAAGTATTATAATGTAGGCGTCGGAAAATGGGTCAGTCCGGCGGTAATCTATCTAACGAAAAGGAGACAAAGAAAGTAATTGGAAAATACTATCATCAGTCTGCGAAACGCTGTCGTTGAGTATGACGGGGAAAAGATTCTTAAGAACATCTCCCTCGACATCATCGACAAACAGTTCGTAACTCTTCTGGGGCCGTCGGGTTGCGGCAAGACTACAACCCTGCGTATCATCGGGGGCTTTGCCGAAATGGCAAGCGGTGAACTATTTTTTAACGGTGTTAATATCAAAAATCTTCCTCCCCATAAGCGGCAGGTCAACACCGTATTTCAGAAGTATGCGCTGTTTCCGCACCTTAACATCTTTGAAAACATCGCATTCGGACTCAGAATTCAGAAGCTTCCTGAAGAAGAGATCAAAAAAAGAGTTGAGGAAATGCTTGAGCTGGTAAATATGCGCGGCTACGAAAAGCGTTCCATCAATTCGCTGTCAGGCGGACAGCAGCAGCGCATAGCTATTGCGCGCGCGCTGGTGAACCGCCCGAAGGTTTTGCTGCTGGACGAGCCCCTTGGTGCGCTCGACCTTAAGCTGCGCAAGGACATGCAGATTGAGCTTAAGAGAATGCAGCAGGATCTCGAAATCACATTCATCTATGTCACACACGATCAGGAAGAAGCTCTGACCATGTCGGACACCGTGGTTGTTATGCGGGACGGCATGATTCAACAGATAGGTACTCCGCAGGACATTTACAACGAGCCGAAAAACGCGTTTGTCGCGGACTTTATCGGCGAATCGAACATCATCGACGGAATTATGCGCCGCGACTTTGCGGTGGAATTCGCTGGAAAGGAATTTGTCTGCGTTGACAGCGGCTTTGAAAAGGACGAGCTTGTCGACGTGGTTATCCGCCCCGAAGACATCAAGGTTGTCCCTCAGTCCGAGGGAGCCATTGTAGGCGTAGTCGAGAGCACGATATTCAAGGGGGTTCACTACGAGATAAGCGTAGACGCCCTCGGATACAAATGGATAATCCAGTCGACCAGAAGCGAGGAGGTCGGCTCGATAATCGGCATGAACATCACGCCGGAGGATATCCACATTATGCATAAGACGGAGGACGAATGATGAAGGCTCCGAAGGCTCTTGCAATTCCCTACGCCGTTTGGGTGCTTATATTCACCGTCGTGCCTCTCGCTTTGGTAATAGGCTTTGCCTTTACCGGCTCTGACGGCAAGATCACCCTTGAAAACATATTCGCCATGTCGGACTATATGGCGGTTTTATTCCGCTCGATTCTCTTTGCCATAGTCGCGACGGTGATATGTCTTGTAATAGCCTTTCCCGCGGCATACATAATCTCCCGGGCGAGCGCTATAAATCAGTCCACTTTTATAGTTCTGCTCATGGTGCCGATGTGGATAAACTTTTTGCTCCGCACCTACGCATGGATGACCCTTTTGGAGCAGAACGGCCTTATAAACAAGCTTTTGGGGCTTATCGGCCTCGGGCCGTATAACCTTATAAATAATTCCGGCGCCGTTATTTTGGGCATGGTCTATAACTACCTGCCGTTCATGATACTTCCCCTCTACTCGGTGATGGTAAAAATAGATCACAGCATAATCGAGGCCGCGCAGGATCTCGGTTCGAACAAGGCAAGACTTGTGAGAAAGGTTCTTCTGCCTCTTTCCATGCCCGGAATTTCCACCGGCGTTATCGCGGTATTCGTCCCTTCGGTTTCCACGTTCATCATCTCAAGAATGCTGGGCGGAGGCACCAACGACCTTATCGGCGATATCATTGAAATGCAGTTTTCCGGCAACTCCTACAATCCGCATCTTGGCTCGGCCATGGCGCTGGTTCTCATGATCATCGTTCTGTTCATGATGAGCCTCTTTAATCAGTTCGGTTCGGAGGAGGACGTTGTGCTGTGAAATCTTTATCTTCAAAAATTTACATGTATCTTCTCTACATATTCCTCTATCTGCCCATTCTCGTTTTGGTGGTGTTTTCCTTCAACCAGTCTAAATCGAGGGCAAACTGGACGGGCTTTACCCTTCACTGGTATGCCGACCTGTTCAGGGACGAGAGGATTCTGACCGCGCTGATGAATACCGTTATCGTGGCGGTCTGCGCTTCGGTCTTCGCGACGGTTCTCGGAACGATGGCGGCGCTCGGCATTCACAGCATGCGTAAGACCGGCCGGGCAATCCTTATGGGCGCCACATATATCCCGGTTATCAATCCCGAGATCATCATGGGTATCTCTTTGATGATCCTGTTTCGGTTCTTTGCGACGCATTTTCACATTCAGTTCGGCTTTGTTACGCTTATTCTTGCGCACATAAGCTTTGACGTTCCCTATGTCATCTACAACGTGCTGCCGAAGCTTAGGGCGATGAACCCGAACCTCGTCGAGGCGGCGCAGGATCTCGGCTGCAACCCGCGTCAGGCGTTCTTCAAGGCGGTTATCCCCGAGATCATGCCGGGCATATTCTCCGGATTTCTGATGGCGATGACCTATTCCGTCGACGACTTCGTGGTCTCTTACTTCACCTCCGGCACGAACGTCGAGCCGCTGTCCGTCACTATCGAATCTATGACGAGGGTAAAGGTGTCTCCCAAGATAAACGCCCTCTCGGCGATAATCTTCGTCGTGATCGCCGCCATTATGGTGATACGCAACGTACTTGAGAACAGAAAGCTCCGCCGCGATCTCGCCCTTTCACGGGCGGCAAGGCAGTAAAGGGGGCGGGCGAATGAAAAGATTTCTTGTCATTTTAACGCTTTTGGCGCTCGTGCTCTCGATGTCGGGCTGCGGCGCGCCCTCTGCCGAAGACGAAAGGCCCTCAAAAGACGAAATACTTGAGGAATTCGGGCTCGACCCCGAGCTCTTCTCGGACTACGACTACGACAGGCTTTACGGGCAGGAGATAACCCTTAACGTGGCCAACTGGGGCGAATATATGTCGATAAACGACGACGAGACCGTCGACGTGAACGACGTGTTTGAGGCGCTCACCGGAATTGAGGTAAACTACAAAACCTACGCTTCGAACGAAACGCTTTACTCGAAGCTTCTTTCCGGCGGCGCAACCTATGACATTGTCATACCCTCAGACTACATGATATCTAAGATGATCTCAGAGGGAATGCTTCAAAAGCTCGACTGGGAGAATATCCCGAACGTCTCGAACATCATGCCGAGCTTTTTGAACGCGCAGTACGACCCCGACGACGAATATTCGGTGCCCTATCTCTGGGGAACGGTATGCATTATCTACAACACCACCATGGTGGACGATGAAATAGATTCGTGGGGAGCCCTCTGGGACGAAAAATACGCGGGGAACATTCTTATGTTCAACAACCCGCGCGACGCATTCGGCATAGCGCAGGCATATCTCGGCTACAGCCTTAACACCGAAAATCACGCCGAGCTCGACCGCTGCTTCGATCTTTTAAGACAGCAGAAGGAGATCGTTCAGGGATACGTCATGGACGAGATCTTCGACAAGATGGAGGGCGGCTCGGCGGCCATAGCGCCTTATTACGCCGGCGACGCCGTTACCATGTGCGACGACAACCCCGACCTCGCCTACGTTATCCCGAAAGAGGGCACAAACTGGTTTGTCGACGCGATATGCATTCCCACCACCGCCGAAAACAAAGAGGCCGCGGAGATGTATATAAACTTTCTCTGCGAGGCCGAAATAGCGCTTGCAAACTGTGATTACGTCGGCTACTCTACGCCGAATTCCGCGGCGTATAACCTTTTGGACGACGACGTTAAGGCCGACGAAAAGAGATATCCGCCCGACGAATTTTTGGCGGAGCACACCGAAGTCTTCGTAAACCTCTCGGACGACGCCAACGCCTATATGCAGAGCCTCTGGAATCAGCTTAAGATAGACAGCTCGAACGTATGGTTCGTGCCGGTGTTCCTTATAGGCCTTGTGGCCGCCACCGTTTTCGTGAACGTATGGCGCGCCCGCAAGAAAAAACGGGACAGCTACTGAGAGGCTGATGCAGGATAAACATGTTGAGATTCCTCGGCTGAGGTAAAATATTTTGCCCTAAGGGCAGGAGGTATTTATGACAAAACGCAGAAAAACAGCGCAGGTCTTCAATCCAAACGTAAGCGTGGCGCCTTTGGGCATCATAGCTATGGACGGAGCCCGTGAGCTCGGCCGCAAGATAAACGATTATCTTGTCACCTGGGCGAGGCAATCGGGCCAGGACATTGACACCTTCCTTATCCCCTGCAGATGTCCCCGCTTCCAGTCCGGCGACGCAAAGGCGCTGATAGAAAGCACAGTCCGCGGACTTGATCTATTCATCATCTGCGACACGGGAAATTACAGCTGCACCTACCCCCTCTTCGGCCACGAAAATCACATGTCGCCCGACGACCACTACCAGGATCTGAAAAGAATAATCCAGGCGGCCGGCGGCAAGGCGCACCGCATTAACGTCATCATGCCAATTCTTTACGGCGGCAGACAGCACCGCCGCAGCTACCGCGAATCGCTCGACTGCGCATGGATGCTCCAGGAGCTGCAGTCAATGGGCGTTGAGAACATTCTCTCCTTCGACGCGCACGACCCACGCGTTCAGAACGCCGTTCCCCTCATGGGATTCGACAACATAATCCCCTCCTACCAGGTGCTCAAGGCGCTTATACACACCGTCGACGGGCTGGATCTTACAAAGGACAGCTTCATGGTGGTATCCCCCGACGAGGGCGCCATGTCGAGAAACATGTACTACGCCTCTGTTCTCGGGGTGGATCTCGGAATGTTCTACAAGCGCCGCGACTACTCGGTCATCGTCAACGGCAGAAACCCCATAGTCGCCCACGAATACCTCGGAAACGACGTTGCCGGAAAGGATATATTCATCGCGGACGACCTTATCTCCTCGGGGGATTCGGTAATGGATATAGCCAAAGAGCTTAAGGAGCGCAACGCGAGGCGCCTCTTTGCCTACGCCACCTACCCTATATTCACGAACGGGCTCTCGGCGTTCGATCAGGCCTATGCCGACGGCCTCATCGCCGGAGTTTACGGGACAAACCTCAGCTACCTTAATCCCGATCTTATGGAGCGCGAGTGGTTCCACACGGTGGACTGCTCGAAATACGTTTCATACTTCGTGGCGGCGCTGAATCACGACATGTCGGTCAGCGACATCTTGGATCCGCATGAAAAAATAAGGCAGCTTCTTAAGGATCACAGCCATATTATCGGCTGAGCGGGCATATAGTTATATCCCCCGCATTAAGCCGGAGCATTTATCAAGGAGGCAAAACATGCTTAAGGAATTTGATATCAAAACTCTTGAATTCAACCCGTTTAAGAGGATCGCCCGCGACTGGTGCCTTATAACCGCGGGACAAAAGGGCAGCTTTAACACCATGACCGCCTCGTGGGGCGGCGTGGGGATACTCTGGAACAAAGAGGTCGCCACTTGCTATATCCGCCCTCAGCGCTATACGAAGGAATTTGTCGACCGCGAGGAGCTTTTCACCCTAAGCTTCTTCCCGGACGGCTGCAGAAAGGCGCTCAACCTTTGCGGAACGGTTTCGGGCCGCGACCATGACAAGCCCGCCGAGGCGGGTATTACCCCGGTTTTCTCGGACGGAACGGTATGGTTTGAAGAGGCGAATCTCGTTTTAGTATGCCGAAAGCTTTACGCCCAGCCGATGACCGAGGAAAGCTTTATCGACAAAAAGGTGCTTTCGCAGAACTACCCCGCCATGGATCTTCACACAATTTACATCGGAGAGATCGTGAAGGCATATAAAGCCTGACAGGCTGTCATAAAATTCACTCCCTTTTCATAACATGTCCTTGAAGGACGAGTAAGGAAAGGGAGTTTTTTATGCTTAATTACACCGGGCTGACAAACGAAAAGGCGGCGGAGATCCTAAAGGAGCACGGCCGCAACAGTCTTAAGGGAAAGGCGCGCCCCGGGCCGCTGAAAATATTTGTCGGGCAGTTTCGCGACGTTATGGTGATGATCCTTCTTGCGGCGACGGCGGTCTCGGCGTTTTTGGGGGAGATATACGACGCGGCGACTATCATCGCCATAGTTCTCATGGACGCGGTGCTGGGGTTTATTCAGGAATACCGCACCGAGCGCACCCTTGAGGCCCTCGAAAAGCTCACCGCCCCGACGGCAAAGGCAATACGCTCGGGAAAGCTCTGCGAGATACCGGCGGCCGAGCTTGTTCCGGGGGATATTTTCACGGTGGAGGCCGGAGACAGGATTCCCGCCGACGGGAAAATTCTCGAAAACAACGATTTAAGGTGCGACGAATCGGTGCTGACCGGGGAATCGGGCGGCGTAAAAAAGGAGGTTTTTTTCGGCGGTGACCTTAGCGCGCCCTCGCTTGCGGGGGCGGTGTATATGGGCACGGCGGCGGTAAGAGGCAACGCGGTCTGCGAGGCGGTGTTCACCGGCATGGACACCCAGATGGGCAGGGTCTCGGGAATGATAGATTCCGAGGGCGAGCAAAAGACGCCGCTCCAAAAAAAGCTCTCAAAGCTCGGAGGCACCCTCTGTGCGATATGCCTTTTGGTGTGCGCGGCGGTGTCGCTCTGCGGGATACTTCGTGGGCTGCCCCTCTTTGACATGCTTATGACGGGAATAACCATAGCTATAGCGGCTATCCCCGAGGGGCTGCCCGCTACGGTGACAATCTCCCTTGCGCTCGCCGTCAGGAGAATGCTTAAGCAGAACGCGCTCGTTCACAGGCTTCATTCGGTTGAAACGCTCGGCTGCACCGACGTAATTTGCACCGACAAGACCGGCACCCTCACCGAAAACAAGATGACGGTCACCCGGCTGTGGGCGGCGGACAGGGACTTCTGCCTGAGCGGCTCGGGTTATTCGGCGCGGGGAAGGCTGACCCTGCCCGACGGCAGCCCGGCCGAGCTCTCGGACGCCGTTCGGGAGGCGCTTACGGCCGCTGCGGCATGCTGCAACGCAAAAATTATCCCGCTCGGCGCGGACGGCTCCCGCGAGAGGGTGAACCGGCTTAAATTCGACATTTCGGGCGACCCGACCGAAGCCGCGCTTTTAATCGCCGCCGAAAAATGCGGGATCACAAAAAACGGCGAGATTGCGGGCCTGAGGCGCATTTCGGAAATCCCCTTTGACAGCGAGACAAAAAAGATGACCGTGACGGCAAGGCTTGACGGCCGCGAGGAGGTATATACAAAAGGCGCGCCGGGAGTGGTGCTTTCGGGGTGCACGCATATACTAACCGAAAGCGGCCCGCAGCCCCTTGACGCCAAAACCCGCCGCAGGATAACCGAAAAATGCGAGGAGATGGCCTCGGAGGCGCTGAGGGTGCTCGGGATAAGCAGGGGCTTTGAAAAGGGCGAGATCTTTCTCGGCGCTGCGGGAATGCAGGACGCCCCCCGCGAGGAGGCGGTGAAGGCTATTCGCGAGTGCAAGCGGGCGGGAATCCGCGTTGTGATGATAACCGGCGATCACCCGCTTACAGCAAGGGCAATTGCCGCAAAGACCGGCATTTTAAGGGCGGGCTCAAGGGTGATCTCAAAAAATGAGCTCGACAGAATGAGTGACCGGGAGCTTGCTCACGCCTGCGGGGAGGCTTCGGTGTTTGCGAGGGTGTCGCCGCAGGATAAGCTTAGGATCGTGAACGCTCTTAAATCGCGGGGGCATGTTGTCGCGATGACAGGCGACGGCGTGAACGACGCCCCGGCCGTCAAGGCGGCGGACATCGGCGTGGCGATGGGCCGCACCGGCACCGACGTGACAAAGCAGGCCGCGGACATAATTCTTTTGGACGACAACTTCGCCACACTCTGCCTTGCGGTCAAGCAGGGGCGAACCATCTACTCGAACATAAGAAAGCTTGTGAGATACCTTATATCCTGCAATATCGGCGAGGTGGCGGTGATGTTTCTTTCAATAATGCTGGGCATGCCGGTGGTGCTTCTGCCGACGCAGATACTGCTTGTAAACCTTGTCACCGACGGGCTGCCGGCGGTTGCCCTCGGGCTGGAAAAGGCCGAAAAGGGCGTTATGCAAAGAAAGCCGGGCGATTTTTCGGGAAGCTTTGCGGGCGGCGGCCTTTGGCTGAGAATAGCCCTGCGCGGGGCGCTTATAGGGGCGTGCACCCTCGGCTGCTTCGCCTACTGCCTGAAAACCGGCTACAGCCTTTCGGCGGCGCGCACCGCGGCCCTTATAACCCTTGTTCTCTCGCAGCTGATACATGTGTTTGAATGCCGAAGCGAACACGGCTCGGTATTCACGGTAAATCCGTTCGGGAACCCCGCGCTTTTTGTATCGGTGCTGACCTCGGCGGCGGCGCTCGCGGCGTGCATATGGTGGGAGCCGCTTTCGGCGGTGATGCAGACATTCCCTCTAAGCCCGATAATGCTCGCCCCGGCGGTGATATTCGCGGCGGCGGTGCCGGCGGCCGCGGGAATTATAAGCGGCTTTGCCGCGCTGGCAAATACAAAAAAACGGCGAAGGTAAATTTTACAGAACGGTATGGCGTAGGCCGTGCCGTTTTTTACGGGAAAAATTTCCGATAAAATATTTTTAAAAACCTATTGACAATCTTAAACTATTGTGATAGTATGTAGATACAAACTATTGCAATAGTTTCAAAAAAGGAGTGTGCATATATGAACATCAAACTGTTTGATTCGGAGCTCAAGGTAATGGACGTTTTATGGCGGGAGGGCGACCGCACGGCCAAGCAGATCTCTCAGATTTTGGGAAAGAGCATCGGCTGGAACGTGAACACCACCTATACGGTCATAAAAAAGTGCGTTGCCAAGGGCGCAATTGAGCGCCGGGAGCCGAATTTTATCTGCCATGCGCTTGTCGCGAAGGAGAAAATTCAGCAGACCGAGGCCGAAGAACTGGTAAACAAGATTTTTGACGGCTCGGCCGATAAGCTTTTCGCCGCGCTGATAGGCAGAAAGGGACTTTCCGCCGAGGAGATCAAGCGGCTCAAAAAGCTGGTAGAGGATCTGGAGTGAGCGGTATGCCGATGTTGAGAATAATTGCTTCCGGCACGGCGATAATCGCCGCGATAGCCGTTTTCAGGGCGATATTCATAAACAGGCTGCCGAAAAGGGTGTTCGTCATCGCGTGGGAGCTTGCAATGCTGCGGCTTCTGATACCGATAACCCTTGAGCTGCCCGTTCTGCCCGCCGTTGAACCCGAAAAAACGGTCACGGCCCCGGCGGCGTATGAGGATATCGGAGTGCCGGACAGCTATATCCCGCCGTATGCGCCCAAGACGGAGGGGCAGGATATTATCCGCCCGCAGACGGCATATTCAAACGCGGCGGCGCCGACTGAGGCCTCCCCTGCCCCGGTGCAAAAGGCAAAGAGAAAATTCCCGTGGCTCAGGATATGGGCTTTCGGCGCCTCGGCGATGGGGCTCTATTATCTTGCGAGCTATCTTTATATCTTCCGAAAGCTAAAAGATTCCCTGCCAGTGGAGAACAGCTATGTTAAGGACTGGCTTTTTGTCTACCGGCGGGAGAGAAAGGTTTCGGTCAGGTATTCCGACCGCGTGAATTCGCCCCTCACCTACGGGGTATTCCGGCCGACGATAGTTCTGCCCAAGGATCTGACATGCTGCGACGAAAACCGCCTCGGCTATATTTTGGAGCACGAATTTGCGCACGTCAAACATTACGACGCTCTGAAAAAGCCGATAGCGGCCGCAGTCCTCTGCCTTAACTGGTTTAATCCGCTCGTATGGCTGCTCTATTACCTTTACAACCGAGATATCGAGCTTTGGTGCGACGAATGCGTTCTGAAAAGTCAGGGTGGGAGAAACATACGCTCAGACTATGCCATGACGCTGATAACCATGGAGGAGCTGAGGGGGCATTCCACCCTTGTCAGCGCGTTCAGGAAAAATTCAGTTGAAGAAAGGATAGTATCAATAATGAAATTCAAGAAGTTGACGTTTATATCGGCTATTGCGGCGGTTTTGGTCGTGGCCGCGATAACGGTGACGATCATCGCCGTTTCGGTGGAGCCGGTGCCCAAAAAGGCGGAGGATAACCCGGAGGATCTTTCCGGGCAGGATATGAGCATTACCGGCCCCGCCATGATGATGCAGATGCATTATGTATACGACGAAAACGCGAAGCAGGGCCGGGATTTTTTAAATCTTTCAAAGGGCGAGCATGTCGCGGCGGTATATAAATTCGACCGCGAGATCACCCAAGAGGAGGCCGACGCCCTGAGCGCCTGCGGAATTTTAAACGGCGAAAAGGTATATAAAACCGTGAAGACCCTGGCCGTCGGCGACATGGCGGCCTGCCTGTTTACGGCGCCGGAGGACGGAGAATATTCCTTCTCTGTAAACTTCGATCCCGACGGCAGTGCAATAAATTTCACCGCCGGGGAATTTACAACGCCCGAGGAGGGAGAAAATTCCATCTCGGTGAGCTACGGAACGATAAACTTCACCGCCGGGGCTTACCTTAAAAACGCCGAGGACGGCACATTCGGCGGCGCGGCAATTGACGACAGCGAATTTGAAAACGCCGAGCCGGTTGAAATAGACCCCGCGGCGACGCCTCTTCCGAAAGAGGAAAACACCCCTCAGGTGAACGAGGATTCGGACGGCGGACACCTAACCGACGCGCTGCCCTATGCTCCGGACGGCACCTTGGACGAAACCGACAGGCTCGCCGAGCGGCATATGACCATTACCGGCCCCGCCGCGATGATGCAGATTCACGACGTGTACGATGAAAACGGGCAGCACGGCTGGGACCTTTTAAATCTTTCAAAGGGCGAGAACGTAGCGGTGATATTTGAGCTTGACCGTGAGGTATCCCCCGAGGAGGCCGAGGCACTCAGCGCCTGCGGCATCGCGGACGGGAAGACGGTTTACAGAACAACGAAGACAATAGCCGACGGAAGCCGGGCAATCAGCCTGTTTACGGCGCCGATGGACGGAGAGTATTCCTTCTCGGCAAATTTCGGCCTTGACGGCGTATCGGTAGGCTTCACCGCGGGGGCCTATATTCAAAGCGCCGAAAACGGCGAATTCGGCGGCGCGGAACCTGTGGAGGTCGACCCGAGTTCCGAGCGAAGCTACGGCGACGGCGACAGCCTTGTAAATGTAAGGATCTACGAAAACGGCAATGGCGAGATGTTCTATAACCTTTATACCGCCGTCGGCGGGCTGCCTATATGCCTGCAGCTCGACCCGGCCGACGCCAAAAACATCGGCCTTGACGGTATAGAATCCGGCGGGACGGTAACAGTTCCGAGGGAGGATTTCACCGGTTGGATTCTCGGTGACGGGGAAAATCTCAGCGCCGGCATGACCTGCTATGACGACGTGCTCGGATATGTCATACTTAACAACACCGACGGGGAGTATTCGGTCATAGAAGATCTTCACAACTCGATAAATAAGATAGCGGAGGGGCTTCCGCAGGAGAAAGTTACCCTTGAGATCGCCAAAAAAGCCATCATGGATATAATCGATTTCGGGCCGAGGGATACCGTCGAGGTGACCGAGGTGGGAAATATCTCTGGCGCAAGAGCTTCGGATAACGGCGACGGGACATGGCACCTTGAGACCGGGACATATGAACTCATCTGGGGATTTGACGGCACCGACAGAAGCCTTGACTACCGCCTGCCCGTTCAGATAATCTACTCTAAAGACGGGGCGGAGACCATGCTTTGCGACACTGCCGAAAGCGAAACAAGCGCGCAGTCATATAACCCCGGGCGGAGGGTTCTGACATTCAACGTCGTCGCCGAGGGTGATTACAGATTTTACATCAAAAACATCGGCGACCATTCGCTCCCCTTGAATACGCTGGCGCTCGTCTCTATCGGCGAGAGCCATGACGACGTCCCCTATTTAGAGGTAAAATAAAACTTTTCCGGCGCGGCATTATGCTTGGAAAACGCAAAACCCTGCCGATAAGGCAGGGTTTTTGCAGTCAGTCATGATCCGGCGAAAAGCTCTCCATAACGCGAAGAGCGGTTTTTATGCCGTCGACTGCCGCCGACATTATGCCGCCGGCATATCCGGCGCCCTCGCCGCAGGGATAGAGATTTTTTGTACCGAGGGCGCAGCCGTTTTCGCCCCGGGTTATCCTGACGGGCGACGATGTGCGCGTCTCGGGGCCGGTGAGAAGGGCTCCGGGGTCTTTAAAGCAGGACATGCTGCGGGAAAAAACGCGTATCCCCTCCCGCATGGCGCCGATCACGAAACCGGGGAGGATCCCCGAAAAATCACGGTCAATGGTGCCGGGGCGGTAGGTGGGCATAACGCTCAAAGACGGAGGCTTCGGGCCTCCCAAAAATTCGCCGACGGTGAGCGAGGGCGCATAAAAGCCGTTTGATTTGCAAAACGCCCGTCTCTCTATTTTTTGCGCGAATTCAACGCCGCCGAGCGCGCCCGAGGGGTAGTCGGCCGGGCTGACCGAAACTACGAGCGCGGAATTGGCGTTTCGGCCGTCGCGGGAATAGCGGCTCATGCCGTTGGTGACTGTTCCTCCCCTCTCGCTTGCCGCGGCGACTACCTCGCCTCCGGGGCACATGCAAAACGTATATACCGCCCTGCCGTCGGGCAGCCTGTGGGAAAGCTGGTATTCGCCCTTCGGGAGGCCGGCTTCGCCTGATTCCCGGCCGTAGAGGCTTATATCCACGTCGCGCTGAAGATGCTCTATCCTCGCGCCGACGGAAAAGGGCTTCGGCTCTATCAGAACGCCGTTTTTAAGCAGGAGTTCAAAGGTGTCGCGGGCGGAATGCCCCACAGCAAGGATAAGGGCAGATGTCTCGGTCTGAACGCCGGCGGCGCTGACGCTTTTGACGGCTCCGCCCTCAAGGTTTATGCCGTCAAGGCGGCTTTTAAAGCGTATCTCCCCGCCGAGGGAGATTATTTTTTTCCTTATATTTTTGACGACAACGCGCAGGCGGTCGGTGCCTATATGCGGCTTTGCCTGTAAAAGTATCTCTCGCGGGGCGCCCATTTCAACGAGCCTTTTTAAGACGTAGCGGCACAAAGGATCGCCTATGCGTGTGGTGAGTTTGCCGTCGGAAAAGGTGCCGGCGCCGCCCTCGCCGAACTGTACGTTTGAGGTCTCGTCGAGATCGCCGCCTTTCCAGAAGCTTTCTACGGCGGCGGTTCTTTCGTCAACTTCGGCTCCGCGCTCCAAAACAATCGGGCGGTAGCCCTGCTCGGCAAGAATTAAAGAGGCGAACATTCCCGCGGGGCCGAATCCCGCCGTAACCACCCTGCCGGGGCGCTTTTCGGAAGATATTTTTATCTCGGGCGAAACATCTTCAAACCGCCTGACATTTCGGCGGCCTTCAAGGCGCTTTTCCCGCTCGGGATCCTTTAAAACAAGCATAGCCGAGCAGACCGAATGGATATCTCCCCTGTCCCTCGCGTCGAGGGATATTTTATATATCCCCGCCTCGGCGACGTCGCCGTTTGACAGGCCGAGGGCTTTTCGGGCGAGGGATATTATTTCGGCCTCGGCGGCGCCGACCCGGCATTTTATATTTGAGAGGATAATCGGCATAAAATCACTCCGTAAACCGAGAGAATAGCAGGGGGCGCCCAAGAGCCCGGCTGCCCGGGCGGGGGTTCTGCTATTCTCGTATAACGGCAAAATATTTAATGTTTTATTCGGCGGTTTCAGCCGGCTCGGTCTCTTCGGACTCTATCGGATTGAAGCTTGCGAGCACCTGCGTGTTGCCGGTGACCCAGACGTTCGGATAGTTCGGCGCGAAGACCGAAACCGTCAGAAATCGCTGGTCAGACCTGTTGTCGGCGGGGGTGTCGTAGTCTACAAGGTCTATCTGCCCGACGAAGTTTGAAGAATCGAGGGAGTTGATAACCTCCTCGGGGCCGACGGCGGTTACCCTTATTCTGTTCTGCTCGACATAGACGTTATACCCCGCGGGCTGATTGAGAAGCATTATCTGCGCGCTGGAAAGGGTAAACGACTTCGTTGTGTAGCCCTCAAGATCGAAATTGGCCTTTATCTCGTCTACGCCGGAGATGTTCGTATAGCGGCTGTCCTCGGGGATCTCAAAGCTCTGGACATAGCCGGGAATTATGCTTCTTATGTCTACATAGCCGACGATGCGGGTGCCGAGATCTTCTATCGAGCTGTCCTCGCTCTGGATAAGTATGCTGTCGGTGGAAAGGCGGTAGGGAATCGTGTTGACGTCTACGGCTTCGCAGTAGGAAAGCAGGGATATTCCCAAGGGAAGATCGCGGGTGATAAATACCGGCACCGAGACGGTGAACTGTTCGGTGCTCTTCTGAACCATTTCGTCGTTGATTACCGCCCCGTTTGAATAGAGGGTGGTCTGGTTGACATTGAGCTTCTGGGTGCTCGAAAGGGTGAGGCTGCCCTCGAAGCCGAGCTTGCAGGAGGTGATCTGCTCGATGTGATCCTGCGGGCCGGAGATTTCAAGGGTTGTGGGCGAGACCTCGACCTTTGAGGGATCTATAACATGCCCCTCGGCGGCGTGAATGGCGCTGAGGTCTAACTCAAGGGTGCCGTCCTCGATGGAGAGTGTTTTTGTGGCGAGACGGTCGAAATCGATGTGAACCGACTGCGGGGCGACGCGGATATCGGTGATGGTGTCGCCGTGGACGCTTTCGACTATCAGCGGGACGTTGTAGGAGCCGGAGCCGCGGACGTTGTCAAGATTCAGCCTTACTTTGATGTCGTCGTTGACGTATTTCGAGATCTCGGCCCTGCGGCCGTTGAAGGAAAGATTGACCGATTCGGTGTCTATGTTTATGATGGACAGGCCCTCAAGATCGGCCCAGGAGCCCTCGAGCGAGAGGTCTATCGGCACGTCGTAGAGGGTTTTTGTCATGTCGGGGAAGGCGGTCAGCGAAAGGATCACCCAGAGAATGATAGCAAGCAGCGCCGAAATTATCATCATTGAGATGTTTGAGACGCGCTCAGACCTTTTTTCTTTTCCCATTCAGGCGCTCCTTTCCGGACTTTATTATTCCTATTATGTTCTTGTCGTGCATGTTTTCGGGCAGAAGCTTTTGGCGGAGCATCTCCCTCAGCTTTTCCATGGTGTAGCCCCGGGTGAGCTCGCCGTTTTCGGCGACGGATATGGTGCCGGTCTCCTCCGAAACAACGATTATTATCGCGTCGGAATTTTCACTCATTCCTATGGCGGCGCGGTGGCGCGAGCCGAGCTGCTTGTTTATCGTCTCCTCCTTGGCGGGGGTGGGCAGGAAGCATCCGGCGGCGATTATTCTCGCGTCGCGGATTATGACTGCGCCGTCGTGTAAAGGGGTCTTCGGGAAGAATATGCTGCCGAGGGTGGGCACGCTCGGGACGCAGTCCATTATCGTGCCGTTCTCTATCTGCTCGCCGAGCTTGTTTGTGCGCTCTATAACTATCAGCGCGCCGGTGGCGGTGTCGGAAAGATCGCTCGCGGCCTGGGCGACTACGTCTATGGCGTCGGCCCAGTTCTGGTTGAGGTCGTCTGCGTGGGAGCCGCTGTTGAAGACGGTCTTCACGTTTGCGCGGCCCACTCTTTCAAGCACGCGCCGAAGCTCGGGCTGGAAGACGATTATCAGCGCGATGAGGCCGACCTGGAAGAAGTTCCCGAAAAGATAGGTCATCATCTTAAGCTCGAGGGCGGCGGATATTCCGTAGATGGCGAGAATAATTACTATACCCGTTAAAAGCTGGACGGCTTTTGTCTCCCTGATTATCTTTATGCCCTTATATAAGATGTAGGCCATTATGAGCATGTCAAGGATATCGCGGAATTCTATCGACGCCGCGACGTTAAGTATCCTTGAGGATATATCGGTGAGAAGTTCCATCATTCTTTCCAAAAGACATTGTCCTTTCCGCGAATGCTGTTTATCAATCCATTTTATTGTAACAGATTGCGCGGAATTTTTCAATAGGTCAGACGCCGTTTTTGTAAATTTTTTTCACTTCATTTATCAGCGCGGCTACGTCCTTCTCGGAGCTGAACACAGACGGCGAAAATCTGACGGCGCCGAACGGGAGCGTCGAAAGCGTCTCGTGAGCAAGAACCGCGCAGTGAAGGCCTCCCCTTAAGGCAAACCCTGCCGAGGAAAGCGCCCCCGCAAGCGCCTCGGCGGGTATGCCCTCAAGATTAAAGGAAACTATCGGGACGAAATTTTCGCCGCGGCGGTATATCCTCGCGCCGCCGAGATTTTTTATGCCGTCAATGAACATGCTGCAAAGCCCCTCCTCGCGGGAGCGGATCTTATCGGTGCCGGTCTCTTTCAAATAGGCTATCCCCGCCCCGAGGCCGGCTATTCCGACGGAATTAACGGTTCCGCTTTCAAGCCTCTCGGGCATGAAGCCGGTCTGCTCAAGCTCGGCCGAGGTGGCCCCGGTGCCCCCTTCGATGACGGTATTCAGGGCGTATTTTCCGTCGGATATCAAAAGCCCGGTGCCGGTGGGGCCGTAAAGGCCCTTGTGACCCGCCGTGCAGAAAAAATTCATGCCGTCCCGAAGGCTTATCGGGATAATGCCGCAGGCCTGCGCGCCGTCGACTATGAAGCATACCCCGCTTTCGCGGCAAAGGGCGGCTATCTCGCGTATGGGATTTATTCTGCCTGTGACGTTCGACGCGGCGGTGCATATTACGCAGCGGGGACCGGTTTTTATAAGCCGGCCGAAATTTTCCACCGTTTCGGCGTCGGAGCGGCCTATCATGGCTACCTCGGCCCTTACCCCCTTTTTCGTCAGAGCGTAAACCGGCCGGGCGACGGAATTGTGCTCCATCGAGGATATGACCGCCCTGTCGCCGGGGCGCAGAATGCCCTTTATCGCAAGGTTAAGGCTGTGGGTGCAGTTTAGGGTAAAAACGGTGTTCTCCGGCTCGGCGCAAAACATCTCGGCGGCCTGCTCCCTAACCCTGTAAACAGCCTCGGCGGCCTTTTTCGAATAGTAATGTCCCCCGCGGCCGGGGTTTCCCCCCAAATGCAGGGCGGCCTCCCTTACCGCCTCGGCCACCGAGGGCGGCTTCGGGAAAGTTGTGGCGGCGTTGTCAAAATATATCTGTCTCATGTCGTCAGCGCTCGGCGGTCGTCCAGCTTCGCGCGGCTATCCCCCCTGCGTTGAGTATAGGAAGAATTTTCGCCGGGTCGTCCTTTACCCTGATAACGTATCCGCAGCCGCTGCGCGAGCCCTTTTCCTGCCGCTCTATCTCGCAGTAGTAGCCCATTCTGTTCAGTATGCTCTTCGATTTCATCGCGTAGGTAACCGACGAAACCGGTATAAGCGTATATGTCAAGCTATGTCACCCCTTATTGCGTGCACTGTTGTCGGTGTGCTCTTACAGTTTATGCCGCAAAAAAGGCTTTTGACATAGAAAAAAATTTCACAAAACCTATTGAAAAAGATTGCGGTATAATGTATAATGTTCATATAGTGACGGTTTGTGCCCCGATATGCCCAAGACGGGTCCCGACTGTCAACTAATTATCAAAATACTTGGAGGTATCACAAATGGTAAACATTCCAGAAGTAAAGCTCGGCATTATCGCCGTATCGAGAGACTGCTTCCCCATAGCTCTCTCCACCGCCCGCCGCGAAGCAATTGTAAAAGCCTACGGCGAGGGCATCTACAACTGCAAGATCACCGTTGAAAACGAAAAGGACGCCCTTAAGGCCGTCGAAGAGGTGACCGCGCAGGGCGTCAACGCGCTTGTCGTATTCCTTGGCAACTTCGGCCCCGAGACTCCCGAAACCCTTATCTGCAAACATTTTGACGGCCCCGTTATGTACGTCGCTGCCGCTGAGGGCGACGGAGACATGATAAACGGCCGCGGCGACGCCTACTGCGGAATGCTCAACTGCTCATACAACCTCGGCATGCGTCATCTTCAGGCCTACATACCCGAATATCCCGTCGGCACCGCCGAAGAGTGCGCCGAAATGATCCGCGAGTTCGTTCCCATCGCCCGCGCCTTCATCGGTGTAAAGAATCTTAAGATTATCACCTTCGGCCCCCGCCCGCAGGACTTCTTCGCCTGCAACGCCCCCATCAAGGGCCTCTACGAGCTGGGCGTGGAGATTGAGGAAAACTCCGAGCTCGACCTTTTGGTCAGCTACAAGGCCCACGCCGGCGATCCGAGAATAAAGGAAGTCTGCGAGGACATGGCAAAGGAAATGGGCGAGGGAAGATATTATCCCGAGCTTCTGGAGAGAATGGCTCAGTTTGAGATCACCCTCCTCGACTGGGCGGAAGCTCACAAGGGCGCCCGCAAATATGTCGCCTTCGCCGACAAGTGCTGGCCCGCATTCCCCGAGCAGTTCGGCTTTGAGCCCTGCTATGTAAATTCCCGCCTTGCAAGCCGCGGAATCCCCGTTTCCTGCGAGGTCGATATCTACGGCGCTCTCTCCGAATACATCGGCGCATGCATCACCGGCGACGCCGTAACCCTTCTTGACATCAACAACTCCGTTCCGAAGTATATCTACGACGAGGACATCGCCGGCAAGTTCGACTACAGGATCACCGACACCTTCATGGGCTTCCACTGCGGCAACACCCCCGAGTGCAAGATGTGCGACACCCGCGCCGTCAAGTATCAGCTCATTCAGCACAGGCTTCTTGAGCCCGCCGGCTCCGAGCCCGATTTCACCCGCGGCACCCTTGAGGGCGACATCGCTCCCGGCGAGATCACCTTCTACAGGCTCCAGTGCGATTCCGAGGGCAACCTGCGCTCCTACATCGCCGAGGGCGAAGTTCTTCCCGTCGCGACCCGCTCCTTCGGCGGCATCGGCATCTTCGCTATCCCCGAGATGGGCAGGTTCTACCGCCACGTTCTCATCAACAAGAGATATCCTCACCACGGCGCCGTTGCGTTTGCCCACTGCGGCAAGGCCATGTTCGAGGTCTTCAAGTATCTCGGCGTAAAGGACATCGCCTACAACCACCCCGCCGGAGTGCTCTATAAGGGCGAAAATCCGTTCAGCAAATAAAATTTGATGCCGTTTAAAGCTGTCCCCCCCCCAGATGAATTTCGGGGCGGGGGCAGTTCGGTTTATAAGACGCCGGCCGCACGAAAGCGGCGCAAGATCACAAAAAGGAGAAACAAAATGAAAACAAAGGGTTTATACGTTTACTGCGCTGTCCTCACGGCCGCGCTGATAATTGCCGCCGCGGCGGCGCTGATTTCCGAAAACAGGTTTGACACGACATTTAAAAGCGTCCCGGAAATTACGGTGACGGTGAATAATGCAAGCTTTTCCTTCCCGCTGATCGAGCACACGGCGGTGAAATATAAGACCTCGGACAGCTCGTATGTGCTCGTCTCGCGGGGAGATCTGAACGATATCTCAAATTTTTACACCCTGAAAAAATATGAGACGGAATACCTTTCGGACGGCCGCCTGACCGTTTCCACGGCCGACGGGAAGTATACGATAGAAAGGCTCGCCGACGACATGAAATATATAAAATATCTGGTGAGAGCGGAGGGATAAAAGCCCGAGGCGCTTAGGGGGATAACAAAAAACAGAGGGCAGGAAACTGTCCTCTGTTTTGGGTTGGGGGAATTATCTGTCATGTCTCAAAAAAGCTACTATGAGATAAGTATCATAAAAACATCTTGACAAAAAGCAAAAAAAGAGTATAATTATAATTAAGAAAGGAAATCAAAAAATGCCTGCCGGGCCGTTTTGTGCTTGACACGTTTTTTGGTGGCCTTTTAATTTTTATACTTTATTTTTTATGGAGGAAAACATGCAATACAAAATAGAAAAACAAGCTCCGAAGATGTCGACTGTCCGCAAAATTACGCGGACGGGACTGTTGCCGGAGCACGCACTCCGGCTTATGGCAAGGGCAGGAAAGTTCCCTGCGCTAAAGGTCGGAAATAAAATTTTAATCAACCGTGACAAATTATGTAAACAGCTTCAGGAACTTATAAAGGAGGAAAGCATTTGACAGAAAAAGCAAAAGAAGCGCGCCGCAATTATTACAAGAGGTGGAGAAGCGAAAACCGCGAGAATGTAAGAGAGTACAATAGAGCTTATTGGGAACGACGGGCGGCGCATGGGGGTGCCGGAAATTGAGCGATAAAAAACCCCTCTTTGACCTTGAAACGGCCTACGACTTTTTGATAAGTCAAAATATATCCCTGCGCTTTAATGAACTTACGCGAGAAATAGAGCTTGAGGGTTTTGGTGATGAATACAAGGCCGACCCGCTCAACTCATTTTTCACCCTTACATATGACCTCGTAAGGCAAACTCACACGACCAGTCGAGCGCACTGTGATGACCTGTTCAGAGCTATTGCAACACGCAACGCTTATAACCCGGTCGCCGCCGCACTCGATAAAACTGTCCTTGACGAAAAGAACCGTCTTGAAGAGCTGTATAGCCTGCTTAATATTTCGGAAGATGATAAGCTGTCAAGAACGCTTATTCACAAGTGGGCACTGCAGGCCGTAGCGTTGGCGCATAATAGTTTACAGAACCCCTGCTCCGCTGACGGTGTGCTTGTATTACTTGGGCGGCAAGGCGTGGGAAAGACCTCAACCGTTAAGGCACTCGGGGGAAACTTTTGCAAGTTGGGTGTAACCATCGACCCGAAGAATAAAGATACACTAATTCAGGGCACGACCGCGTGGATATGCGAATTAGCAGAGCTTGAGAGCACTTTAAGGGGCGACCTGCAAATGTTAAAGGCCTTTATCACTGCCGAATGTGACGAGATACGGCGGCCTTACGACCGTTTCCCCATCAAAACGCCAAGGCGTACGGTATTCATCGGCACCGTCAACAGCACCGACTTTTTACTTGATACGACGGGCAACAGGCGGTTTTGGACTGTACCCCTTGAAAAGGTTGACCTTGAAGGACTGCGGAAGTTTGATACCTTGAAGTTTTGGAAGCAGATAGAATTTGAATACGCGGACGAAATTATCAAGAAAAACGCTGATATTTGCTATAGACTAACTCCCGAAGAGCGCGACCAGCTTGCAGAGCGAAACGGAGCGCATGAAAAGCCGATAGCAGCACAACGCGAGGTAGAAGATATTATATACCCCGGTGTTGGAGATGACGGCAAAACGTGGACGTACTGCACGGTGTCGGCCTTTATTGAGGATAACCCACAACTCAAAAGATACAGTGCGGAGCAGGTCGGAAAGGCGCTTGACAAATGTAACTGCCCTACATACCGCCGCCGTATAAACGGCACTCCGATGAGGGTGCGTTTTCTGCCCTTAAGCAAGTATTCAGCGGCCGTATGGGTAAAGAGCGGCGAAAACGTGAACAGCGTGCACAGTGCGTGAACAGCGAATTTGAGGGCAACCGTGCACGGCTCAAAGCCTTTAAATTAGCGGTTTTATGGGGTATCGTGCACAGTGTGAACAGCACTTTTTATAAAAAAGAATATTTAATATAAGAGAGAAAAATAGAAAGATACGCGTTTTCGCTGTGCACACCGTTCACACCCCCGAAAAATACCCCTCAAAGTCTTTATTTAAGCGGTTTTAGGCCGTGCACAGTAGAAAGACTTTGCACTGTTCACAAGCCGTTCACGCTGTGCACGGATAACATCATCAAACGAGGTGATAACCATGAGAAAATATTTGATATTCTTAATTGTGTTAGCTATGTTACTAACCTTTACGGGGTGCAAGAGCAGGGCAAAAACCTTGCTTGACGGCGACTGTATAAGGATAACGCAGGAGGGCACGAGAATCGCAATCACAGACACTATAGACAATATCTCATACACATTTATACTTAAGCGCAAAAAGCCCATAGAGGGCGATGTAGAGCCTATCAGAGTGATAAACACAAAGAATCTTATTATTGATAAATGTCCTAAGAAACTTTTAATAACTGATTTAAATACTAATGAAAATTATACTATATGTATATCTATACTGAGAGTAAAAGTCATTTTCAACGGGAATTTCAGGGAGAAAGGGGGCGATTGAATGACACCGAAGAGAGAAAAGGCACTCACTGCCTTGCTGAACGCTCCAACGATAAAGGCGGAGGCGATGACGGCAGGGATAGACGAAAAGACGATGAGGGGATACTTGAAAGACGATGAATTCAGATTGAAGTATAATAACCTGCTCGACGAAAGATTTCAAGACGCGGCAAGGCAATCCCAGAACGCTATGCAGACCGCGCTTGATACCCTGCTCGAAATATGCGCCGATGATGAGGCAGGGAGTATGTGCAGAATATCAGCTTGCAAAGAGATACTAAGTACCGCGCTGAAATTGCATGAACAATGCGAGATACTTAAGAGGCTCGCCGAACTTGAAAATCAGTTGAAAGAGGCGAATGTATGACGATTACATCAAGGCTCGACCGCTTGACGGCTCAATTATCCAAAAAGGACAGACCGCCGACTTATGAGGAATTTTGTAAAATGTGGCAGAGCACCGACCCATTGAGCAAGTCGTTATTTGAGCTATCTTTGAGCAGTCCAGAGCTAATAGGAAAACCGAAATACTATGATAAAATATCAGAATATCTGCGACGGCCCGGAGTACAAGTACCAGAACCTATTGACGAGAATTTTATTAAAACGCTGAAAAGCGACGATTAAGAGGTGATTAAATATGCTAAACGTTAAAGGCAAATTGTCTCAAATTGAAAAACGCCTGAAAAAGAGTGTTGACCCTGTTGACCCTAATGAGAAAATTATTTCCGAGTGGACAAAGGCGGGGCGATATTATGACGAATTGAGCGACGAAGAGAAAGAGCTATATAACAAATATTGGGATAACGATATGTCGGCATTATACCGAATGTTTGAGGTTGAGCCGCATTTTGAGCTTGAACTCAAACAGCCGCCATTGACTGATGAACAATTCCGAGAGCGTTGCCGAGAAATCCGCGAGATTGTGCAAGGCTATGAGGACGCATACAACACCGAAGAAGCTCAAGAAGAACGTCGGCAAGAGTATGAAAAGTGCAAAAAAATAGGCGCACTACGGCGACAAGCGTACGAAAACGGCGAGGATATGAATAAATTATTCCCCTTGCCGTGGCAAACAAATAATATTTAGAGGCCGACAGCAGCCAGAAAGCGAGGTAAAAAAGCCGTGCGAATACCAAAGCAAAATATTGAGCCGGGAGAGTGGCAATGCGAGCCGGGTCCTTTTGGCAGATTTTACCGCAAAATTGGTAATGGCGCGATAGAATATGAAAAAGAAATAGACGGGCTACCCGA
>CANQPB010000011.1 GCA_947625615.1 uncultured Clostridia bacterium
GTAGTAATTGAATACTCAGATTCTTCAATTAAACGTTCATATAAAGCAGTGACCTGCTGAAGTAAATTATCGTTTATCACTTTATTAAGAGCAATTTTATCGTCAAGATTCATAAGAACACTTGCGATTTTTTCTTGCTCTTGCAAATCTGGAAATGCTATTTCAAGATTTTGTATCACGTCTGTTTGAACTCGTTGCCTGCCAGAAGAACCAACCATAGATTTGATTGCAGGCTCTCTAATTAAGGGACTCCTAACAAGATAATACACAAAGTTGGGAACGGTATAACCGCTTTTAGCACGAAATACAATAAACTCTGTCGAGCCAAACCCTATCTCATCAGGATTTAAAACATTGACCATGGCGATTTTGCCATTTTCAAGGCAGGGAGTAATTCTCGCCATAATAGTATCGCCGTTTCTAAACTTTGTCCCACCAAAGAATTTTGCCAACTCGTATTCAGGCACATCTCTAAAAAATGGTTGTAGCTTGTCCATTGATATCTTTTTGGCGATTGTTCCCTTTGAAAGGGTTTCCTTGGGATTTATATCAACATATTCAGATAGTCTTGCAACTGTAGTCATAAGCTTATTCTTCCTCTTCCTCAACTGGCTCGCAAGAAGCTTCCAACAACTCACTTGCATTAATGTTATATGTAATATCAAATGCTTGCTTTGCTCCATTTATTAACGCGTTAAAACATATCCTTACATTATCTTCAACTGGAACGCAAGACAATATTTGCAAATTGGACACGTTAGCCTTTTCATCAATATAACACTCTGATAGTATACGTTGCATCAAATAATCATCAGTTTTTAAGATGCCGTCAATCATATTTGTTGTGATTACATTAAATTCACGAGACAAGACTATTTGTACATCTTTTGCAGTATTACAAATTCTCAAGTTTCTGTTATTTGTTACATTAAAAAGCTCATAAAAATCGCCATCATTTGAAACCAATATACCAAGATGTTTACCGGTGTGCTTAAGCATAGTAATGAAAATCAATGCATCTTTAAATCCAGCATCAGTATATTCTTTGCCATTAGCTTTTGCAACTCTGAACGGCTTTGTGGAGCGAATTGCTTGATGCATAATACATTTTAGTGTATCTTCATCTTTTGGACAAGGTATAATTCTTGCACTTACTCGTGGATTTTCTAAAAACCCATGGGCTATATTTGCAACATAATCTGCATACTCTGATTCAGAAATGCAATCTTTAAATTCACAGCTTACTTCTGCTAAATCTCCAAATGATTTTTTAAAAGAAGCTATCTTTGTCTCCATAGAAGTTTTTTCCGATCTATAGTGATTTATCAAGTGCTCTTGAAGTTCAAGCCACACAATTTCAGGAATACAAATTTCAACTTTTTCCGTTAGTCCCATAGCTCGTATTAAATCTTCGATTTCATAGTATAACAAACTTACAGTAAATTGAGAAAGAAATAATGATTTACCAGAATGGCGGCGTTCCAAAGCATTTGTGTCGAAATATAGAAATGCTTTCTCATATTCTGCCAATTTTCATTCACTTCCTTTGCTCTCTAATTTCAAACCCGATTGCAGACAGATTCTTACAGATTTCTATTTCCAGTTCGTGCGAGCGCTTGAACATCTCGGACAGCTCGGCGGTGAGCCTTGTCATTTTCTCCTCAAACGGCTCGCCGTCGTCCTCCTGCTCCTCAATGCCGACATAACGTCCGGGCGTTAAGATATAATCCTGCTTCTCTATGTTCTGCGTCGTAACTGCCGCGCAGAAGCCCTTGACGTCCTCTAAAGTGCCGTTCTGGAAAGCCTCAAAGGTATCCGCTAACTTTTTAATATCCTCGTCCGAGAAGTCGCGGTGCTTGCGGTCAACCATATGCCCCATTTTTCGCGCGTCGATAAAGAGCGTTTTGCCTGCCTGCTTCTTGCCTTTGGTGATAAACCAGAGCGTAACCGGAATCGTAACGCTGTAAAAGAGCTGCGTCGGCAGGGCGACAATACCCTCGATCAAATCGGCATTGATGATTCTTTTGCGGATCTCTCCCTCGCCGCTCGACTGCGTGGAGAGCGCACCGTTCGCAAGAACAAGCCCGATTTTTCCTCCCTCGGCAAGGTGATGGATCATGTGCTGAATCCATGCGTAGTTGGCGTTTCCCGCGGGCGGCAGACCGTATTTCCAACGAGGATCATCGGTCAGTTTTTCCTGACCCCAAGGGTGATAGTTGAACGGCGGGTTGGCGAGTATGAAATCTGCCTTTAAAGTCGGGTGCAGGTCGTTTGTGAACGTGTCAGCCTGATACGGACCGAAGTCGGCGTTTATACCGCGAATAGCCATATTCATCTTCGCCATTTTCCAAGTGTCGGCGTTAGCCTCCTGACCGTAGACGGAAATGGCACCTCTTTTGTGACTGTGATTCAGAATGAATTTTGCACTCTGTACGAACATACCGCCCGAACCGCAGCATGGGTCATACACGCGGCAATTCTCATACGGCTTGATTATCTCGACAAGCGTTTTAACGATGCTTGCGGGAGTATAAAATTCGCCGCCGTTCACGCCTTCAACCTCGGCAAACTGCGCTATGCAGTATTCATATGTACGACCGAGCAAATCTTCGCTTTCCTCGGTGTTGCTCATGTCGATGTTGTTTGTAAAGATGTCCACAACGTCGCCCAAAACTCTTTTATCAAGGTCGGGGCTGGCGTAATTCTTCGGCAGAACATTTTTAAGAGTTTTATTTTCAGCCTCGATAGCGCGCATGGCGTTGTCAATGACCGTTCCGATTTCGGGGGTATGAGCGGCAGAAGAAATGGTGTTCCACCTTGCCTCCTCGGGAACAAAGAAAACGTTGTCCATCGTGTATGCGTCGCGGTCGTCCTCGAATCCCTCGCCCTCATCGACAAGCTCCTGATAACGCTTGTCAAAAGCCGCGGAAATGTATCTGAGGAAAATAAGACCGATGATAACCTTGCGGTATTCTGCGGCGGGGATATGTCCCCACAAAACGCACGCCGCGTTCCAAAGCTGCTTTTCAAAACCTATATTTGCTTGTGTTTTGTCTGCCATAATCAGTTCTCCGTTCAATAATGATAAATATACAAATGTAATATATTATAATACCATATTTTTGTCACTTTTACAATCGGCAGATTCAACATTTTATCGCATGAAAATTTGACACGCCGATTTGTCAAACGGTTTAATGCTTGATAACAATGCAGAAAATACGATGAGCATAATAGGTTTTAATTTATTTAGCAATATGCAAAAGGAATATCAACTCTCGGCGTTTTTCTTATCTTCGCTCGGCAGACTTTTCAGCAGCTCCGTCCCGAATGTTTTGAAAATCTTCTGCACATTCTCATCAATATTGCCTGCGGATTTTACGACGTTCGCAATCGTCACACTTATCTGCTCGGGGGTGAGTTTCGTCACATCCTGAGGCTTAAAGGCTGCCAGTATCTTTTCTAAAAATTCTTTGTTTGCTCTGTTGCCTGCATTGGCGGCAGAGTTTTTCTTTATGTCCTTGACCGCCGTTATAAATTCATACTGTATGTTAATAAGCTGCTCTGCCTTAAAGTTAGGCTTGGACAATACGACCGCTTTCCTGACCTCTTTCGCTTTGGGATTGACCTTTCCTGCAAAATCCCTCATAGATTTTGTGAAATCGTTCTGCCCCTCAACAATTTGCGCGAAGTAGTCGCTCGTATAAAAATCAATCAAAAGCAGCGCCTTAATAAAGTGCGGGTCAACGAGCAACTCGTTCAGAATACCAATCGGAATAGTACGAGAAACGATGTTTGTCGCCGCGTTCTCGGTTAAACCCAACTCCTCCGCATCAATTATTTTGTGCCTCGGTATGTCAGTTACGCCCAACAGATAATCCGTCGAACAGCCGAAAATCTTGGCAAGCTTTACTATCTGTTCTATCCCGAGCGTATCCGTCTTTCCGCTCATAAAGCGGTTCAGTGTAGCTTCGGAGATGCCTATTTCCTTTGCAAGCTTCGCCTGAGACGACTTATTATCTCGAATCCAATCGGAAATCTGGTCGCGGATTGTAAATTTCAAATATTCTTTCGGCATAAAATCGCCCCTCCAATAATTATTTCTGAAATAATTATACACCACCATTTCGGGGAAATCAATACTTTTTAGAACATTTGTTCTTTATTTTTTTGCTCTCTTCTTGCATATCTGCAAGATTTGAGGGCAAATTTTTTGCTTTTCCTGCGGAAATGACGGTTTTGGAGGGCTATAGACGGATCTGTGCTATCATTGATTATGGAGGTGATGCACTTGAAATTCTTGTAGCAAGAATCAATCATATTAAAAACAGTGAAGTTTTTGACGGCTAAGCGAACATATTTAGCTGTTTAGCGGCACGTTGAGGGGCGAAAGAAATATGCCATAAAGCGCGTGTTTACGCAGTTTGGCGCAAACTCACATTAGACTGCGAAAACGCCTACCCCTGCCTGTGGATAACTGTTCATACCGTCAAAACGGGGCGGCTGAAAGGGAAAAGAAAAATGCGCTGCATAGCGTGTACAAATCGCTGTACGGCAAAAGTATTTCATTAACAAGCAAAAACAATTTTTAGGAGGAATTTATGAGTATCAAGAACGAAATCAAGGCAAACATCGTCCGTGCGGGGTTCACTATGCAAGAGATTGTGGACAAGCTGTCAGTCGATTACGGTTGGAGCGACAGCGTTTCCAACTTCTCGGGCAAGCTGAACCGCGAATCTCTGCGGTATAAAGAAGCCGTCGAGCTTGCCGACACGCTCGGGTATGAAATTGTCTGGCAAAAGCGGACGAGGTAATCAGAAATTTATCGAGGAAGTGATAAACCAAGTGAAATTTGAAGTCACGGCGAATTGCATCTTGTGAAGTCTTGGAGGTACTTTTGAGCAGACGAAAAAAGTTAGTCAACAACACTGCCATACCGCAGCACAAAATTGAGGCGATCGCTCGCTGCCTGTTACCCGACATCCTCGCATTTTATGAAAGCGAGGAGGGTCAGCGCGAGTTCGCCGAGTGGAAGCGGCAGCAGGAAGAAAACAAGATGCAGAAAAATTGAATAAAAAGGACAGGCGTACCGAGCGGTGCGCCTGTTTTTACTATTTCAGCTTTTTCTTTCGCGGACCCCGAGGTTTTGAGGTCGGCAAAATTTTCTTGCCATTTCTAAAGTGAGTTTCTTCATATCTGTCAAAGAAAAGCAATAATCCGAACGTGTCGCCGATTGGGAACAGGTTCGGATTATACTGGTTTGGTGCGGGTGACAGGACTTGAACCTGCACGGGGTGCCCACCAGAACCTAAATCTGGCGCGTCTGCCAATTCCGCCACACCCGCGTGCTGTTATCATATCACTTTTTTCGGCGCTTGTCAATCGTTCGCCGGCCAAAGATGTGGCCTTTGGGCCACATCAAGAAAACAGATATCGGAAATCAGATATCAGAATGGCCTCGCCCGTCTCAGGGCGCGAGCCAGTATTCGCCTATGTCCGCCATGTCGCCGTCGGCGTTGCCCTCAAGCGCGAAGACAGAGGTTTTCAGGTCTTCAAGGTCGTGATCCGGCTCCTTGCCGTAGACATGGTAATCAAAATAGTCGGTGATATATTCAATGTCCTCGGGGATCACCGCGTGACCCTGCTGGTGAATGTTTATAGCGATGTTTTCGCCGAGATCAAGCGCGTCGAAGACTACCTTTGCGCCCTTGTAGGCATACCACATCGCCGGGGCGTTCACCCAGTCCTCATATATGCAGGAGCCTATTATAAAGAGATATCTGTACGGCTCGGCGACAAGGCTGCAAAGCAGATGCTGGTCAAGCGGAAGCGACTCGGCGGTCTTGAATTTCAGGAACATGTCGTTGAACCAACCCCTTTCGGCCGACGACTGCAAGCTGCCGAGCGGCTCGTTCTGACCGTAGGTGTAGGCGCTGTCGGCGCCCTTTGAGCTGAAATCGTAGGTCTTTCCCTCGGAGACATAGCGGTAAAGCGCAACTCCGCCCGCGCCGGAACAGGAGGGCGCCACCATTTTGAATCTGCGGTCAAAGGCGCCGCAGACTATCGCCGCCTTGCCCCAGCGGGAAACGCCTGTGACTACCGTGTTCACCGGGCTGATGTTAAGCTCCTCGCCGAGGCCGGCCTCAAGCGCGTCGACTATCTTCGAGCAGCCCCAGCCCCACGCCATCAGAACGCCGGTCTGCTCCTCGGGCTCGGTGCCGTAGGGGTACAGATCGTAAAACGCACCGGTGTGCTTGGTGTCGTCCGAGGCGACGCCGTAGCCGAAAAAGTCGAGAGTAGCGGTGGCGTAGCCGTTTTTAAGGGCGACGTCCTCGCTTATGCCCTGGTGCATTCCCACGATGACGGGATATCCTCCCTCGGGGGCTTCTATTGAGGAATCGGGGACGTTCACCGTCGCGCTGACGGTTGTTGTTGCGCCGGTGGATATGCGGGTGATGTTCATTTTAAGGGAATAGGCGCTGCCCTCACCCTTTGTAAGCTCATATGTCAGCTCCTCGTCCGAGCCGTCCCGCCAGACGCCGTACATATAGTGCTGATACATCGCGCTGATCTCGGCGGCACGCTTCACCCACTCCTCCTTTGTCTTCACAAAGCTCCCGTCGGCATACTGAAACGGATCCATGAGCTCGTGGGTGGCGGTTATCTCGCCGGGATCCGGAAAATCTCCGTGATAAAACTGGCCTTCTTCGGCGGCCTTAAGCTTCTGCGTCATTTTGTCAACCTCCGTCTGTGAAACATTTTCCTTTGAAGCGAACGCCTTTGCCTCGGCCGTCGCCGACAAAAGATATCCCCCGCTGAGACTTTCCGAAACGTCCATGGCCTCCGCGGCGGCAATTTCCGCCTCAAGGGCGGAAAGATCCGCGGGCTCCTCGGCCAGATCTTCGGCCTCGGCGGGATTTTCGCCCTTTTCGGGGCCTTCGCCCGGCGCCGAACACGCAAACAGCGCCGTCATAAGCGCGCCGGCAATAATCAGGCAGATTATACGCCTGAGCGTTCCTTTTTTGTCTGTCATGTTATCCGTCCTTTCGAAACTATCTTTCGCGGCATTATGCTCCGCCCGCTGATAACAGTATGACATAAATCTTAGAAAAAGTCAACCAAAACAGAGGATAAAGATGTGGCTCTGGCCACATCAAGAAAACAGATGTTAGAAGTCAGATATCAGAATTTCAAGGTGTCGCCTGCGGCGACATATATAAATTTTTCTAATAATACGTACGGAATGGACGCTCCCAGAGGATAATAACGAAAAAATTTGCAAAACTCGTTGATTTTTTCCGGCGTTTGCGGTAAAATGAAGTAAGCATATAAGGAGGAGACAAAAATGAAGAAAAACTATTCGAAACTGAGAAACGAAAGCGATATCCGCGGCGTCGCGATAGCGGGCGTGCCGGGGCAGGAGGTAAACCTCACCGAGGAGGCCTGCCGCGACATTGCGCGCGGATTTGCCCTGTGGCTGACAAGAAAAGAGGGAAAGACAAACCTTCGGGTCGCCGTCGGGCGGGATTCCCGCCTTTCGGGCGAGACGCTTTCGGGCTGGCTCTGCGACGAGCTTTCTAAGGAGGGCGTTTCGGTCACCGACATGGGAATGGCGTCCACCCCGGCGATGTTCATGACAACGAAGACCGAGGGCTTTATGTTCGACGGCGCGGTGATGGTAACGGCGTCGCATCTGCCGTATAACCGAAACGGGTATAAATTCTTCACCCCCGAGGGGGGCGTCGAGGCCTCGGACATAAACGAGATGATAGCCCTTGCCGAGGGCGAAAGTCACACCGGGCTGCCGCCGAAAAAGACGGAAAAGGCCGAATTCATGAGCGTTTATTCAAAGCGGCTCGCCGACATGATACGCGCCTCCTGCGGCTCGGAAAGGCCGCTCGAGGGACTTAGGATAGTCGTCGACGCGGGCAACGGCGCGGGCGGATTCTACGTTGAAAACGTCCTCAAGCCGCTCGGGGCAAACACCGAGGGCTCAAGATATCTCGAGCCGGACGGAAGATTCCCGAATCACATACCCAATCCCGAAAACGCCGAGGCCATGGCCTCGATAACCGAGGCGGTGGCGGAAGCTAACGCGGATTTAGGCATAATCTTCGACACCGACGTAGACCGCGCCGGGGCGGTGCTCTCCGACGGCAGCGAGCTGAACCGCAACCGCCTTATAGCAATCCTCTCGGCCATGCTTTTAAGAGATCACCCCGGCACGACGATAGTCACCGATTCCGTGACGTCGTCGGGGCTTGCCGAATTTATCGCTGCAAAGGGCGGGGTTCACCACCGCTTCCGCAGGGGCTACCGCAACGTAATAAACGAATCGATGAGGCTTAATTCCGAGGGGATCGACAGCCAGCTTGCGATAGAGACCTCGGGCCACGGCGCATTCAAGGAAAATTACTTCTTGGACGACGGCGCGTATATCGTCACGAAGCTGATAATCGAGCTTTCACGCGCCCGCCGCGAGGGGTATACGCTCGCCTCGCTTATTGAGGATCTCAAAGAACCCGCCGAAAGCCGGGAATTCAGAATGGATCTCAATTTGGAGGACTTCAAGCCATACGGCCGCAGGATAATCGAGGAGCTTAAGGAATACGCCGAAAAGCAGGAGGGCTGGAGCCTTGCGCCGTCAAATTACGAGGGCGTGAGGGTGAACCTTGACGGCGCCCACGGCGACGGCTGGTTCCTTTTAAGGCTTTCGCTGCACGAGCCGCTCATGCCGCTCAACATAGAATCGGATTCCGAGGGCGGCGTGAAAAAGATCGCCGCCGAACTCTCCGGCTTCATCGGAGAATACGAGCTTTTGGATTCTGAAAAGCTGAGGGAGTTTGCCGAGGGAAAATAGAGAATATAAAAGTTTTCGCCGGCCTTTTTCAAATCTTCGCAGAAAAGTTCGGCAAAGCCGGTAGTCTGCGAAGCAGACCCGAGGCAGGCGACGCGATTAAAACTCTTTGAGCACGAGCAGTCTATCGTTTTTGACTGCGAAGTGCGAAAAGCAAGTTTTAACGCTTCGCGAATCGCCGAGGCGGCTTTGCAGCGCAACGCAAAACCAAAGTGCGATTTTACAGAATTCTTTCGCGTTTGACGGTTTGCAGGAAAGTTTGGCAAAGCCGGTGTTTGCGTTAGCAAACCTGAGGCGTGAGCCGAAGCGGCTTTGCAGCGCAACGCAAAACCAAAGTGCGATTTTACAGAATTCTTTCGCGTTGCGTACCTGTCTCACCCCCTGCCCCCTCTCCCTCGCGGAGCGTGGGGGTCTCCACCCCGTCACCCGGCCGTTCACCTTGCGGCGAACGGCGCGACCCCTCCCCTCGAGGGGAGGGGTGTGTTCCCAAAGGCTCGCTAAAAATCTACGCTGGGTTCGGCACTTTCGGTGCAGTGCTTGTCGTTTTCTGACAGCCTGCGCTTATAATATCACTTACAGAGGGCAAAGCGAGGCAAACCCCTCTGAAAAAATTTTATATTTGCAAAACCCCGCTGCGGTTGCAGCGG
Source organism: uncultured Clostridia bacterium (assembly GCA_947625615.1). Taxonomy (GTDB): domain Bacteria; phylum Bacillota; class Clostridia; order Oscillospirales; family Ruminococcaceae; genus Faeciplasma. The sequence continues at coordinate 9,505 of CANQPB010000011.1, forward strand.
GGGTTGTTTATCCCGAAATCTACTTTTCAAGCTCGCCGTTTGAAAGCGCCTTTAAATAGGCGTTTATGAAGCCGTCGAGGTCGCCGTCCATGACCGCATGGACGTTGCCGTTTTCGTAGCCGGTGCGGTGATCCTTAACGAGCGTGTAGGGCATGAACACATAGGAGCGTATCTGCGAGCCCCAGGCTATCTCCTTCTGAACGCCCTTGATGTCCTCGATCTTCGAAAGATGCTCCCGCTCCTTTATCTCGACAAGCTTCGCCACAAGCATTTTCATGGCGTAGTCGCGGTTCTGCACCTGCGAGCGCTGCGTCTGGCAGGAGGTGACGATTCCCGTCGGGATATGCGTCAGCCTTACCGCAGACGAGGTCTTGTTGATGTGCTGTCCGCCGGCGCCGGAGGAGCGGAAAACGTCCATTTTAATGTCCTCCGGGCGGATCTCTACGCTGAGATCCTCGTTTATCTCCGGCATTACCTCGACCGCGGAAAAAGACGTGTGCCGCGAGCCGGAGGCGTCGAACGGGGAAATTCTCACAAGCCGGTGGATCCCCGACTCGCTTTTAAGGTAGCCGTAGGCGTTCTCACCCTCGATTATCATCGAGGCGCTTTTTATGCCCGCGTCGCCGCCGTCAAGGGTGTCGAGCACCGAGACCTTATAGCCGTGGCTCTCGCCCCATCTTATATACATGCGCAAAAGCATTTCAGTCCAGTCCTGGGCCTCGGTGCCTCCCGCCCCGGCGTGAAAATTCAGAATAGCGTTCGAGCTGTCATATTCGCCGGTCAGCAGGGTTTTCAGGGTGAGCGAATCGATCTTCTTTTCAAAGGCGTCGAGCTCGCTTCTTATCTCCTCAAGCATCTGCTCGTCGTTTTCCTCAAGATACATCTCGATCATCGTCTCGATGTCCTCGGCGGTTTGGTTAAGCCGCCTGTCGTCCTCGACGGTGTTTTCAAGACTTTTTGTGCGCTGCAAAATCTTCTGCGATTTCTCGGCGTCGTCCCAGAAGCCCGGCTCGGCGGCCTTAAGATGAAGCTGCTCTATCTCCTCCCGCGCGGCGTCGATATTCAGAACCGCGTGGAGCTCCTTAAGCTTCGGCATGCTGTCGGAAAGCCGCTGTTTAAGTTCGTCAATAAGTAACATAAATCCTCCGCAAAATTTTATTCAGATATATTATAGCACCGTTCGGGCGCAAATGCAAGGAATAATTGCATTTGTTATTGACAATTTTCGCACGCCGTGGTAAAAATGTAGGCTTATCTTTCCTATGCATTTGTATGACTTGGGCAAAGAATCAGTTGTGTGGCAGCAATCGAGCCGAGCATTTTTCGGTGCGCGGTTTCGGCTGCGCACTTTTTAATTTATGCCGCAAAAAGCGGAAAGGAGAAATTTTATGAAAAAATACAATGGATCAGTATCGTATTTCTTGTCTTTGTGTTTTTCATATTGATAACGCGTTCCTGCGGAAAATCAGAGACTTCGCAAAACGATCGGACGACTCATTCCTACGGAGCTGCAGAAACAACGACCGCAAAAACGACGGCCGCGGAAGAGCCTGTCGGCGTTGCGATTGACGAACAGAATTTTCCCGACGAAAATTTCAGAGATTATGTTTCTCAGAATTTTGACAACAATAGCAACCAATTTTTAAGCGATAAAGAAATTTTAGCTGCAACTAAAATAGATGTAAGCGGAAAAGGAATAACCTCTATGAAAGGGTTGGAATATTTTACAGAGCTGACAGAGCTTTACTGCCAAATTAACAATTTGACTGAGCTTGACGTAAGCAATTGCACAAAGTTGATAACTCTTTCCTGCTCCGACAACGGATTGACCGCGCTTGATGTAAGTAAGTGCACAGAGCTGACCCTGCTTTCTTGCTATGGTAATAATTTGACCGAACTTGACGTACAAAATCTCACAGAGCTGAAATGGCTTTCTTGCTATGGTAATAATTTAACCGAGCTTAATGTGAGCAGCCTCGAAAAGCTGGAATTGCTTTACTGCTATAAAAACAATTTAACCGAGCTTGATGTAAGTAAGTGTACAGAGCTGACGGAACTTGACTGCTCAGAAAATAATTTGACCGAACTTGATGTTAGCAAATGCACAGAGCTGACATATCTTGACTGCTTTGGTAACAGTTTGTCCGTGCTTGATGTGCAAAATCTCACGCTTCTTACAGAGCTTCACTGCCAAATTAACAATTTGACTGAGCTTGATGTAAGTAAGTGTACAAAGCTGACAGAGTTTACATGCTATAGCAACAATTTGACAGAGCTTAATGTAAGTAATTGCACAGAGCTGACGGGACTTGACTTCTCAGCAAATCATTTGACCGAACTTGATGTCAGCAAATGTACAGCGTTGACATATCTTGGCTGCTTTGGCAACAGTTTGTCCGAGCTTGATGTAAGTAAGTGCACAGAGCTGACGGGACTTGACTGCTCAGGAAATTATTTGACCGAACTTGATGTCAGCAAATGTACAGAGTTGACATATCTTGGCTGCTTTAATAACAGTTTGTCCGAGATTGATTTAAGTAATTGCAGCGAGGACATCGAAGTAGATTGCGACGATGACACGGCTGTCATACGGTGACAAAGCCGCGAAATAAGCCCCCTCTCGGGGGCTTATTTTATTATCCTCGCGCTCTTTTCGTACTCGGTAATCCTCTCGGTGCTTAGGCGGCAAAGGCTTTGCAGCCGCGAGGCGAGCTCAATAAGCTCCGCCTGGCGCTTTGCCTCGGGCGAGAGGCGCGAAAGCTCGGCGAGCGAGCTTGCAAGCGGAATCCGCGCCGTCTTTCGGCAGATTTTCAGCACCTCGGCGCCCCGCGCGTTCAGCGCGAGCGCCCTCGCGAACGGCTGCCCGAACATGTCCCTGCGGCTTATGCCGAGGGCCGCGCACATCACCGCCCGCCTTATCCGCGAATGGGTGACGCTGCGGCTTTTTACCGCCGAATATACCTCCTCAAGGGTGTTCGCCCGGCGGGCAGCTTCGTAAAGCCTGCCGGCGATATTTTCCGAATAGGGCAGATTTTCATAATCCTCCCGGCTCATCATGCTAAGCCGCCACAAAATCGCCCTCTCGCCGTATTTCATAAACGACAGGCCGCCTTTGTCGGGGGAGTATCCCATATAGCCCTCAACGCCGCCCGCTTCGATCCGGCTTCTTATATACGAGGCCGAGGCGAAACCGCCCTGCGGCTCGGCGCCGTCGTGCTGCGCCGTTCTTTGCACCGCGAGGGGGGCTATCCCGCTGTTTTTGAGAGCGCGAAGATATTCCATGGCAAGAATGTTGTTTCGACCCGAGATTATTTCGGCGGCCTCCCCGCAGGCCCTTGCCGCCGCCTGGGGATAATTGAGCCCGCCGGACATCAGCTTTTTTATATTCAGCTCGTTTTTTTCGGTGGCCTCAAGAGCTTTTGAAAGCAGGCCGACGTCGGCGGTCTCGGCGCCGAAGGACAGGATATCCGCGCAGCCGAGGCGGGCTATCACGTCAACGCCGGCGCGGGCGAAATCCCTTGCGGGCGAAAGCGCCCACTGCGGCGAAAGCTCCAGAACAAGATCGGCTCCGCCGAAAATTGCGGCCTCGGCGCGATCATGCGAGGCCTGAACGGCTGCCTCTCCCCGCTGAACCACCGAGGGGCTCATCACCGCGACGACATGCGTTGCCCCCGCCTCGCGGGTCTTTTGAATGTGATATCGGTGGCCGTTGTGAAACGGATTGTATTCGGCGATTATTCCCGCAATTTTCATATCAGACCTCTTTTTGCTCCCGGCATTTTCTTATGTAGTTGAACAGGTAAAGCTGGGCTATCCCGCGGGTGGGGTAAAATTCCTCCGGGAAGCCATCGGGATAATATTCCTCGAGCACCCGCTTTATCCAGACGTCGACGGGAAACGCCTCCGTTTTATACATTCCGCCCAGAAGAACGCAGTCGGCCACCTTCGGCCCCACGCCGCAGATCTTCATGAGCTCTCTTTTGCCCTCCTCGTAGTGCATTTTTTTTACGTTTTCAAGGCAGATCTCCCCCGAGGCGACCTTTTGCGCCGCGTCGAGGATATATTTTGCCCGAAAGCCCGCGCGAAGATACCCGAGGCTGTCGACAGTCTCGGAGGCGAGCTCGGCGGGCGTCGGAAAATGCCCGTAATGCTCATGCAGCCGCGCGATTATCCCCTTTATGCGGGTTATGTTGTTGTTTGAGGAAAACACGAAGCTGACGAGCGCCTCCCACGGGGGCTGCCGCAAAAGGCGTATCCCCCTCGAAAAGGCGCAGGCCTCCTTTAAGGCGGGATCGCGGGAATATTCCCGGCGGAGCGCCGCATAGTCGGTGCCGAGGTCGAAATAATCCGCCCAGACGTTCAAAAATGTCTCCTCGTCGGTATTTTTTAAGACGAATCTCCCGCCGCTGCCCGAAATTTCCAACGGGGTGTCGAGGCAGTATCCGAAATAGGAATTTACGCCGGTCTTGTTCCAGCGAAACGCCTGCCCGGTGTCCAAAACGTCGTCAAGGACAAGATCGTCCTCGTATAAAATTATGTCTTTGCCCGAAACTTCGTAATTCATGTGATTATAAATTCCTCCGAAGGGTTGTAATTTTTGTCGGATTATATTATAATATATATTGAGAGGATTTTCAAGTGCCGGTTTTACGGCCGAAAAGGCTCCCAAAACGGTTACAGGAGGAATTAACCTTGAGAGAAAGCATTCTGACCATTCCGATAAACGAAATTTTCGAGCCGCGCGAGGGCTGCCCCATCTGCCGCATGAGAGATATGCTTGAGCAGCGCACGACCGAATACATAATGGGCGCGGCGATGATGGAGCCGGACGTCAGGATTGAGACAAACCGCCTCGGCTTCTGCAAGACCCACTTCGACCAGATGCTCAAACAGAAAAACCGCCTTTCGCTCGCGCTGATGCTTCAGACCCGCCTTGAAACGCTAAAAAAAGACGTCTATTCAAAGCCGTCATTCTTTGAGAGCAAGCAAAAGAGGGTAAAATCGCTTTCGAAAAGCAATTCAACCTGCTTTGTCTGCTCAAAGGTAGACTGGGCGATGGAGCGCCTTTTGGTGACCGTCTTCGACATGTACAAAAATTCCTCGGAATTCCGCTCGCTTTTCAAGGAGCAGGAGTTTATCTGCGCGCCGCACTGCGAAATGCTCTGCACAGCGGCGCCCGACGCCCTCGACCGGCGCACCGCCCTCGATTTTCGGGACGACTGCTTCGCGCTCGCCCGAAAGCAGATCGAGCTGCTTTACAAGGACGTCTCCCACTTCTGCTCAATGTTCGACTACCGCAACAACGGCGAAAACGCCGACTGGGGCAACTCTCGCGACAGCGTGGAGCGCTCGGTGGAATTTCTGACCTCAAGAAAGGCGAAATAGGGCGCCATGAGAAAATTTTTTGCCGCGGTTGCCGCGGCGGCTGTTGCGCTAACGCTGACGCCCTATAGGGCCGCGGCGGCAAAGACGGCGGGCATTGTTTCGGGCGGGGTGTATACGCTCTCCTGCGGGGGAAGAAATCTTTCCGTCCGCGAGGATAAAAACGGCGCCGCGGTTTTCGGCTCCTCGCCGGACGGCTCGTGGGGGCAGCGCTTCGTTCTGCGCTACGATCCCTCCGAGGACGCCTACCGGATCTACTCCATGATAAGCGAAAACGGGCGCAGGCGAGTTATAGACATCATCAAAAAGAGCAGAAAAGTTGTCGCGGGCTGTTCGGTGGAGATCTACAATCCCGTCGACCCGGCGGCGCAGCTCTTCAAAATAATCAGGCTGACTAACGGAAAATTCAAGATCTCCCCGAAATCCAACCCCGACGTGGCGCTGACATATTCCAAGGCCGGCGCTTCGGTTGAAAGCTGCGGCAAAAGCGTGCCGGCGGCGTTTCAGTGGGAGATAAAATCGGTGACCGACTGGCAGTATATGTTCATAACCAATGGGCAGATCGCGACGGTTTTAAGCGACCCGTTCGGCGCGCCGAGGGTCGAAGGCTCCTCGCGGCACAAGGGACTCGACATCGTCGCCGAAAGGCGTGGAAAGATAAGGGGCTATACGCTGTCCTCCGTCGCCGACGGAAGGGTAATATACGAGGGCTACAGCAAATCGGCGGGAAATTATATTGCGATAAAGCTCAACGACGGCTTTACCGTGAGATTTTTGCATATGATGAACCGAAGCCCGAAAAGGATAAACGACGCCGTGAAAAAGGGCGAGACAATAGGCTATGTCGGAACCTCCGGCAACTCGACGGGATATCATCTTCACTTTGACTGCAACACCGTGGGCGCCTATCGGGGCGGAGAAGGCCCTAAGACGGTGAACTATAACACCTGCGTCGACCCTGAGCCCTTCTTTACCGACGTAAAATTCACGCGCAGACGCTGAGGGAGTGATCTTAATGAAAAGACTGACCGTGCTTCTTGCCGCCGCTCTTCTGCTTTTTTCGGGCTGCGAAAGCGGCGCCGAAGTCTTTGAAGACGATAACGAGCACTGGGAATTCTACCAGCCCTGCGTGCACGAGCTGGACAGCGTGCCCGGGTTTCTCATAAAAGAATACGCCTCGGAGGAAGAATGGGAGGCGTGGACGGAAAAATATGAAAGCATGACGGACTGCCGCAAGATGACCGACTACCCTAACGTCTACACGTTCATCACCGACTTTGGGGTGTCGGACGAGGATATAACCGAGCTTTACGACGGCTACGACATCATGAGCGAGCGGGATATGGAAATACTCCTGACGCGGGATGAGGCGAAGATCGCCGAATATTTCGCCACGGAATACACCATAGTTGTCGGCAGCTGCGTTTACCCGCCGGAATGGGTTTATTCCCACTCGCCCAAGGACTACGCCGAGGCGGGGATAACTCCCGAAATGCTTGAGGAAAAGTCGGACGAATACGCCGCGCTGGGTCTTTCAGAGGAGGCAGACGAGATCCTCGGCGAAAAGCTCTCGGAATACGCCGGGGCGGATATCAGCCTGCCGAAAAGGCCCTGCTTAACCGTCGGGGAAAAAGAATTTGACGCCGGGTGGCTTTCCTCGCACGACATAACGGACTATGACGAGGCGGGAATAACTGCCGACGCCGCCGAAGCGTTTTTAAGCGAGCAGGGCGAAAGCCTCTCGGAGGACGAGCGCGAATGGATAGAAAGCTGCATTGAAAGAATGAGACAGTGATATAAACCCCCGCCCAAGCAAAGGCTCAGGCGGGGTTTTTCGTCAAACGTCAAACGTCAAACGCTGCGCGTCAGACAAAGCTCACGCTTTTTTCAAAGTCGAAGCCGTGCGGCGGTTTCACCGCGTTTTTGCGGCCCACGGCTATCGCTATCTTGAATTCATAGCCCTCGGGGAATGCGAGCTTTTCGGCAAAATAAGCCTTTTTGGGGCCGTTCAGCGCGCCCTTTATGCAGCCGATGATGAGGCTTCCGAGGCCCATGCCCTCGGCGGCGAGGGAGATGTTTTCAACGGCTATTCCCGCGTCGACCTCAGACCAGCCGAATCCCGCCTCCGCGCTTAAAAGTATAACCGTAGGGGCGTCGTAGTAAAAGTTTACCGGCGAGGGCTTGCCGCCGGTTCTTTCGGCCTCGATCTCCTTGGCGATATCGCTGCCGCCGTCGATCACGGTGAAGTGGATCTCCTGCCTGTTGGTGGCCGTCGGGGCCTGAAGACCCGCTGTCAGAAGCGCTTCGATCTCCTTTTGGGTGAGCTTTTCGGCGGTGTATCCCCTGACCGAATATCTTTTGCTGATGGCTTCAAGAACTTCCATAAAAATACCTCCTTAGGTTTTTAATATATTATAAGAGGTTTTTAATGGATTGTCAAGCGCAAGGGGCGATGCGATGTGGCCGAAACGGCCACATCAGAAAACAGAAATTAGATGTCAGAGGTCAGAATTTCGAGGTGTCGCTTTCCAGCGACGTTTTTTAAGCATAGGATAATGCGTGCGGAATGGACACTTCCGGGTGATGTATCCGAAATGGATAAGAGAACAGAAATCAGAGGGCAGATATCAGAATACGACAACCGCCGCACCGAAAGTGCCGAGCCCAACGGCGATTTTGAAGTAAGCCTTTGGAAACACACCCCTCCCCTCGAGGGGAGGGGTCGCGCCGTTCGCCGCAAGGTGAACGGCCGGGTGACGGGGTGGAACCCCCCTCCCTCCGCGAGGGAGAGGGGGCAGGGGGTGAGACAGGCAAAAAGCTCTAAAAACGTCCGAGGCAGTGTAGAAGTACACATCACGTTCTTTCGTATTGCTTGAATTTTCCGGCGCTATGTGATATAATATAAAACAATAAAAACTTACAGGGTGATGTTATGTTTATTCCTAAATGCGAGCTGCCGCAGGACTGCGCGGCTTTTGAGCCTAAAGACGAGCCGCTTATATCCCTCTCGGAATATTTTGGGGACAGGATCCTCGTCTCCCCGCAGTATTACGCAAACGGCGTGCCGGGGGCGATAAATTACTGCTCGCTGCGAAAATCCGCGGTCGCGCTTCTTGAAGACGCCCTGAACCGCCTACCGAAGGGGCTCACCTTCAAGATCTTCGACGCCTGGCGGCCGGTGAGCGTTCAGACCGCGCTCTTCAACCGTTTTTACGACGAACTCAAATCGAAAAACCCCGGCTGGGACGAACCCCGCCTTATCGCCGAGACGAAAAAATTCGTCTCCCTGCCGTCTACGGATCCTCTGAGGCCGTCGGTGCACAATTCCGGCGGGGCGATAGACCTTACGATCATCGAGATCCACAACAAAAAGGAGCTCGACATGGGCACCGGCTTCGACGACTTCACCGTCAGATCCCTCACTCTGCATTTTGAGGACACCGACTGCAGGATAAGGGACAACCGGCGCCTATTATACCGCGTGATGACCGAGGCGGGATTCACAAACTACCCGCTTGAATGGTGGCATTACGACTACGGAGACAGCTTCTGGAGCTTTTACACCGGCAAGCCGGCCATATACGGAGGAATTACAGAGGAGGATAAAAAATGAACCGCAAGAACCGCAACGACATGAAAATAAAAACCTTCCTTCTTTTTGCGATAACGCTTCTGATATGGGCGCTGCTCTTTTTCGTGAAGCTTCATTTCTGGGGAGCGGAGGGCGAAAGCGTAATCGACGACATCGTATCAAATATGGTGGGAATTATCCCGCCGCTTCTGATATTCGATTTCGGGCTTGAATATCTCACCCGGGACAACATCGCCAGCGACATCAGCGAAAAGATCACCCAGACCCTCATGGGAGAATCGGAGGCAATAAGCGCCTTCAAGGACGACGACAAGATCCGCTTTGTTAAAAACACGGTAAAGCATCTCGTCGGAGAGGACGCCTACGACATGGTCTACGCGGTGATGGAGCCCTACATCACCGGCAAATATAACCGCCGGTCAATGTTCAGGTATAAGATCACCTTAAGAAACGGCCAGAAAAGCGATCTTTTTGACGACAGGGATTATTTTAGGATCTACGAGAGCCTGAGATACCGCAAGAATTATTCCGGCGACTGCACGCTGCCCCAAAAATTCAGCGTGGCTTTCATAATGAACGACAACGCCCTCGACGAGGCCCTTAGAAACCGTACATACATCTTCCAGGAAAACCTGCTGATAAACCCCGCGGAGCTTAAAAAGCTGCTTGAAATGCCGGCCGCCGAAAAACGGGACTTCATAGAAAAGGAGCTCCACCTTTCGGTATATGTGGACGGAAAGCTGTGCACACTTGAAGACGCAGATTTCGGCGAAAACATTATCCTTGCAAATTACGTCTCCGAGCACGACCCGGCGGCAAAGGTGCACGACATTGACCTGAACTTCTCCATGCCGCAAAAGCGGGGCGTGAACGACCTGATGATATCAATCTCGGAGCCCACATATTCGCCGGTGATAGAGCTTTCCTACCCCGAAACCGACATGGAAGTAAAGGCGTTTTCGTTTTTGAATGACGGCGAGGACAGCTCGCTTGACAGCGCCACCCACAACATAGACAGCTTTGAATTCAACATTCAGGACAAGTGGATCTACCCGATGAGCGGCGTGGTCTTTGCAATAAACACCACCCGTGAGGAATAAAGCACAGCACGGCATAAAAAACCCATATCCCTAATAAGGGGTATGGGTATTTTTTAATTTACTCATTCGGCGGGGAAAGTTTCCACCTATCCGGGAGTATAAAGCGCATGCAGAGGTCGGTTATAAAGTCCACGGGGTCGGCGCAGTCTCTTTTCACCCACTCCATCACAAGCGACGTAAGCCCACCGAGGTAAAAATGTACGACGTAGGATTTTTCCTCCTCCGTGATATGAAAGATATCCATGGCCGGGGAAAAGACCGCGTTGAAAATTTCGCTGAAGGTGTTTTGGGTGCGAAATATCTCCTGATGCAAAAGCACAACCCGGTAAAGCCGCCTGTTCTGCCTGATGAATTCAAGGTAGGGTCGAAGATATTCCGGGGTGATGAACATTATATTCTCCGCCTTTTGAGATTTAAGGCGCTTTGCCACGTCGGTAAGATCCGAGGAATACATCTGAAAGCACCTGTTATTTGTATATTCGACGCATTCGTTCAAAAGATCGCCTATATTTTCATAGTGCAGATAAAAGGTGGAGCGGTTGACCCCGGCTTTTTCGCATATCTCCTTCACGGTGATGTATTCAAGATCCTTTTTCTCAAGACAGGCTATCAGCGCCTCGTCCATTCGGGCCGCCGTGCCGAAATATTTGCTCTTTGCCTTATCCAACCGCTTCGCCCCCCCTGACTCAGTTTTCCTCGCCCGCAATTTCCGAAGCAAGGCTGATTATGTCGCCGGCGTATTTCTCCTTGCTGTTCTGCAAAATGCGCTTATATAAGGGGTAGTTCGCGGCGACGCCGGCAAAGCCGATTATCCCCAAAACAATTCCCGCCGCCGTGAACAGCGCGCCGCCCGGGCCGATGACCCCCATCGAAAGGCACATGCCCGTTCCGACGACGAGGGCGCTTACAATCCCGAAGCAGTAGGTGAATATCTGGGCGGGCAGCTTTGCCTTTCTGTCCAGCTTGCGCAGCGCCACCACCTTTGAAGCGCTCTTTTTGGAATATTCGTTGACGATTGCTTCCGCGTAAATTTTGTCTGTGTTCATTTAACACACCTCCGTTTGATTTTATGCCTTGATTATATCAAACGCGGTTCAAAAAATGAACGACAACCTCAGCGGCTTATGTCGATTAGACCGAAATTTCCGAAAAGGTTCAGTCCGTAACTATAAGCTTTAAAGCCTCTTTCTGGGCGGCCTCGCCCATCGATGTGTTATATGTCTGCCTCGGGCCGATGAGCGAGGGCTTTAAGGTCTCCTCGGGCGAAAGAATCACAAACTTTTGCAGCACAAGGTTCTGATCCATGCCCCAGACGCGCAGGGTGTGCTCGCCCTTTTTAAGGCTGAGGGAAAGCTCTGCGGTTCTGCCGCCCTGCTCTATGGTGGAATACCAGCCGCCGCTCACGAACGAAACATAGCCTTCGCCCTGGACGTTGACGACGTTTATATCCTCCGAATCTATCTGGAAGCCGGCGTTAAGGTGTGTGCCGTCGTCGAAGGAGACGTTGTTACCCTGCCCGGCGTAGATGACGAGCTTATATTCGCCGTCCTCGGGGACGCAGAAGTTGTAATCCACCCAAGGGCCCTGCCCCTCCTTAAAGGGCTTCGAATAGCTCTCCAGCATTTTTATCGAGGTCTTCTGCTTGCCGTAGCCCTCCAAAACAGTCCAGCTTATGCCGTCGGAAGATCCCCTGTCGGCGTATTGGTCGGCATTCATGGCGATTACGCCGTTAGAGGGATAATGCGTTGCCGCAAGCTTTGAATCGGTATTAACGACCTTTGCGTTTACGGTTATGTTGACGCTTCTGTCGCCGGCGGAAACCACGATCGTCCCCGTCGCGTCGCCGCTCACCTTGTCCCAGTCGACCGAAACGGCAAAGCTCTCGCTTATAAGATACTCCCCCCTCATTTCGCCGTCGATTCTGATAAAATCGCTGTCGCAGGAGATTTTGTACTCAACTGGCTGATTTCCGCCGTTTGTGAGATTGACGGTATATGCCTGCTTTTCGGTGGATTCAAAGTCGGGCAGGACTGCGGTTCCCGCCTTATAGCCTCTTCTCTCGGTGGGAATGTCGACTATCAGCAGCGCGCCCTCCTCCGGCTCTATCCTCTGCGGGACTATTCTTGCGGCAGATTCTCCGTTCCAGCTCTGATAGTTCATATGCGCCTGTGCGGTGACGTTGCCCAAAACGGGATCGTTATAGCTCTTGCAGTAGTCGGGCGAAGCGATCATCATGCCGTACCACTTGTTGAGGCCGTTCAAGTCCTCGCCGAGCGAGCAGTAGGTTTCGGAAAGCTCCTCGTCATACTTTAAATACTCCTCCACAAGATCGGCATAGGTGTTCGTTATAGTCGACTTTCTTGCGGCGTATACCGAATTTATGCCGCTCATTATCTGTATCCTTGCGACGTTCGCCGAGGCGACCGCGGGGTAATAGACGAGCTGGTAATAGGGAACGCAGCAGACGGAATCTTCGCCGATCTTGTCCTTTAAACTCTCGGCGCGCTCTATAACGCTGTCGATAAGCTTAAGCATCTCTGCGGCGTCGTTATAGTGCAGAACGCTGTAGCTGCAATCGCCGGTGCTCTTTAAGGTCTCGGGCTTGCAGTTGCCGTTGATCCAGGTGTAGTCGTAAAGTAAATCGGCAATCGTCTGAATGTCGCCTTCGTCGAGAACCGGCTCGGCGGCAAACTGCTCGCCCGCCCACTTTACAAGGTAGTCGTCGCAGTTGTTGGGGTTAGAGGTGCCGTACTTTTCAAAGTCGTAGGCGAGATCCATGAAGTAGCTTATCGGAAGCTCCATCGGCCGCAGATCGCCGACGTTTACTATCCACGCGTCGTCGACGCCGTATTCATAGGCGGTCGTGAGGTTTTCCCACGTCCTCTGAAGCGGCATTGTGTTTATCCACATCGAGGTCTTCGGGCTTCCGACATAGTCGAAGTGGTAGTAAAGTCCCCAGTTGAATTTTTCCTTTTCGTCCAGCTCGGGGAGGGTTCTCAAATAGCCGTTGTTGTCCTCGCAGAGCATGACTATGCGGTTGGTGTCGGCGCCCAAAAGCTCCTTGACGTCGGGGTCGTCCCGAAGGCCCTTTCCGAGGGCGGCCTTGGGGTCGTCCCGCGAGCCGCCGTACCAGCAGTTTTCCACCTCTTTATATATGGCTATCAGCGAGGGCGCGTCTTCAAGGCCGTGGTCTTTTAAGATCCTTTCCTGCGCCCTTAAAACCTCTTTCAGAAGCTTTATGTTTTCCTTGGTGCTGAGGGTGTTTCCCGAGGCGTCTACGAGCGCCGTGTCGTTTTCGCCGCGCATTCCTATAGTAAACAGGTTGTCGAAGCTGCCGTTGCGGTATATGGCGTCGCTCCAGAAAGCCTCAAGGTTGTTCGGGTTCAGAAGATAGTTCCACACCTTCTGGTCGGCCGAGGTGGCAAGCTCGGGGTCTCTGTAGGTGACGTCCGAGCCCCAGTATGCCTGAAGCCTTCCCCATTCGCCGCCGCTTCTCGCCATGGGCTCGTGGTGCGAAGCGCCGACTACTACGCCGTATCTGTCCGCCAAAACCGCGTTGGCAAGGGTCATCGGGTATTCCCCGGGGCCTAAGACAAGGCTGCGGTCGGCGTTTATATCCGTCGCGGGCTCGTCTATCGGAGCGTTCTCCCTGCCGGGCTGATCGCAGAACATCACCCCGCCGAGCTTGTGGTGATATTCCTTTTCAAGCTCGGCGAATTTTCCGCTGACGCCCTCCATGCCGTCGGTGGAGAAATTGTTAGACCACATCGCGGGCCACATATAGTTGCCCTTTAACCTGAGTATAAGCTCGAAGAGCTCGTCGTAGAACATATAGTTGAGGCCGCCGAAGTGGCTGTCTGCAAAGCCGTTTAAGCAGGGGTTCTCGTCGTTCATGAAGATTCCGCGGAAGTTTACCGACGGCCTTTTCGACACCGTTTCAAGCTGCATAGCCGTTGCGGTGAGGCTGCTTTTCGGCTCGGGCTTGACGTCGCCCCACCATATCCAGGGGCTGACGCCGAAGATATCCTGCGTTATGTGGAAAAGCCCGTAGATGGCCCCGCGCTTGTCCGCGCCGGCGACAACCACCTTTGTCTTCTCCCCCTCTGAGATTACCTTTATCTCATATCTCTCCCAATCGGGCGACTTAAAGCTGTTGCCGCTCGGGGAAATTGCCCAGTCGAGGCCCAAAGAGGATATCATTTCGTCGTCTACAAGACCGGCCATTATGTAAACGCCGCTCTGCGGCTCGGCCTCGGTCACCTCGGGGCGGGAGCCGGTGAGCGCCTCGAAGTCGTCGGCTACGGCCTCGGCCACAAGGGAAAGCCCGTCGTATGCCCCGCCGTCGGAATCGATGTATATAGGCGCCGCTTCGGACGACGTCGCCAAAACCACCTCGGGTGAATTGTCAACAGGCTGCATATATGTCGCCTCCGCCTTAAAAGTGATATCCTGCCCGTCAAAGCTTACGGTGCAGCTGAGCTGCTCGCTGACGCTTTCCTCGGCAAAAACGCTGAGCGACGGCGCCAAAGACGTCAGCAAAACCGCAAGGCACAAAGCGGACGCCGCGGCGCCTTTCCCCTTTTTCCCGTTTTTCCCGATCTTAATCACAACCGCAGCTATCGCTAAGACCCCTACGATTGATACCGTAACAATAATAATCGGCCGGGACGCCAGCGATTTTGAATAGACCGCCTTGAGGGACGTCCTCTCGCCGCGCCTAAGATCTGCGGTGACGGTCTCGGAATCCTTATCCGCGAGCTTATAGCCCTTAGGCAGGTTTTCGGGCGCTATATGGGTGAGCGTGAGGCCCTTTATGTCCATATACCCGGTATTTTCGGCGGTCAGGGTCAAAATAATGTCCTCGCCGCCGGAATATGACTGCTTGTCCGGCTCTAAGGCGAGCTCAAGGCCCTCGTAGCCCGAAGCGTATGCCGTGAGCGTCAGCGAAACCGCCAGCGCAAGCGCCGCAAGCGCGCAAAACAGCTTTTTCATGATTTTCCTCCTTGAAAGCATATTAAAAAAATAAGCGTGATTTTATAAAATTATACACTATGGCGGCGTGGTTTTCAATGTGATAATTTAACTGAAAACTGGCAAAAAGGCAGGAAATGAAAAACAGGTCGGTTAAAATCCCGCGCCGACTCCCGTTCGGAAAGAAGATTGACTTTTTCCGAGGCATATGATATAATTTTCCGCAGATATAATTAACTAAAAAATCAAAACGGAAGCGGGACGTCGAAATGTGCATGATATGCGAACGGATACAAATGATAAAATCGGGGACAAATCCGTATTTTGTCAAGGAGCTTGACACGGGTTATGTCGTGATCGGCGACAACCAGCATTTTAAGGGCTACACTTTATTTCTTCTGAAAGAGCATGCGACCGAGCTTTATGAATTGAGCGACGGTATAAAAGAAAAATTCCTTCTTGAAATGACCTTAACAGCGGAAGCGGCCGCCAAGGCGTTCGGCGCAGAAAAGATGAATTATGAATGTCTGGGAAACGGCGAAACGCATCTGCACTGGCATCTTTTTCCGAGGGTGGAGGGCGACCTCGAAGGCTTCGGAGCGAACGGCAAGGGGCCGGTCTGGTGGTATCCGAGAGAAAAAATGTACTCCGACGACACCAAGCCGAGCGCCGCCGAGCTGGAGAAAATGAAGCAGTCCCTGCGCCTTGAGCTTGAAAAGCTGATTAAATAAATACCCCGGCACAGCCGGAGGGATTCCGAGGCACAAAAATCCGCCGGCGTTTTCCGAATATTCGGCGCGCCGGCGGTTTGTGTTTTTATTCGGTTTTTGCCCGGGGTGTCACTCGCTTTTATCCTTAACGCCTATCCTGTCGAGATCGGGCGCATAGCCCTCATCGGAGGTGAGCCGGATAATATTTTCACCCTTTTCAAGGCTGAGCGTAACCTTAGCCTCCGCCGGAATGTCAAAACCGGGGCTGGTGAGGTTTTTAAGCGTTTGGCTCTTTCCGTTCGCGGTTATGTCAAGCTGTCTCGCCTCGCCGGAGCAGAAATAGATGAGCACCTCGTAGTCCCCGCTTTCGGGCACGGTAACGGTAAGCTCAACCGCGTTGAAGCCGCCGTTGCCTACATACCCCGCCTTTTTGCCGCCCGAGCACATCTGCCCGTCCGAAACCACCGCGGCGCCGGACATCTTTCCGTCCTCGCACTCGTAATAGGTATATCCCTCTTTATCGGCGCCTATGGCGCCCTCGACCTCGGTGTCTGCCTTATCCTTCGTTATCATCACTGCGGCGCCGCCGATATCCGGCATCTCAAGCTTTAACGCGTCCTTCGACGTGACCGTCTTTTCCTCGAGGGCGAGCTTTCCGCCGTCGTCGTAATAAATGTATGCGTTATACGTCCCATCGCCGAGAAAATCGAGGTTGACTGAGACAGTTCGCTTTTTAAGCGTCATGGAGCCGATGTAATAGTCGTCGCCCGACTGTCTGAGATAGGTGATGTAATCGCCGGGGTAGCCCTCTATGACGGTCGAAGAATCCCACGCGCAGGGTATCCTGTTCAGAAGCGGCAGCCCCAAGAAGCTCGGGAAGGCGTAGGCCGAGCTTGCGAAATGCTGAAGCGCCGATTCATAGACTATCGCCTTTGCAAGGCTGAAGCCGGGGGTTTCGCCGGTTTTCGAAATGGCTATGCAGGCGGGGGTATAGTCCATCGAGCCGACTACGTTGCGGGTAAAGGTATACATCAGGCAGTTTTTGGGCGACGGCGCGTCGCTCCACTTTCTGAACTCCTCGCCCAAAACCGCTTCGGTAGTCATTATGTTCGGGTAGGTTCTCGTCTCGCCGCAGGGGTGTATGCAGCCATGGTAGTAGATCATAAGCTTATGCTTTGCGCCTATTTCGGCGCAGTTTTTCATGACCTCCAAAACGTCTGTGTCGTCGCTTTCAAAGTAGTCGGTCTTGACCCCCGCGACGCCCCATTTCTCCCACTGCGAGAAGGTCTTCTCAATCTCCTCCGGCGTCTTAAGGTGCAGATAATTCACCCAAAGAATTATCCCGACGCCCTTCTTTTCGGCGTAGTCGCATAGCTCATTTATCCTGTCCTCAAAGACGGGCCAGCCCGCGTCGAGGCAGCAGTATTCCCAGCCGTTTTCGGCGGCGAAATCGACATGCTGAACCTGAACGTCGTAGTTGTGCTGATCGCAGCCCGACCACCACGACCAGGACACCTTGCCCGGCTTTATCCAGTCGGTATTTTTAAACAGCTTTCCGTCCGCTGCGGGGCAGAGGGAATCTATCATATCCGAACCCAAAAGGCCGTCGAGGCTGTCGGCAATAATTACGGCGCGCCAGGGCGTTTCAAAGCCGTTAGGGGCGGAAAAATCGGTTATTCTTATATGGCCGGGACTTAAAAGATCGTCGGTGACCTCGTTAAAGGGGTCTCGCTTGAAGCCGAAGCCGAATTTTAGCGCCGCGCTGCCGCCCGAGGTCTCCAAAACGCTCTTGACATAGCTTATGTCGCCGGCAAATACGTCCGCTTCGGAGACGAGCGCCCACCTGTCGCCGATCTTCGCGGTCAGCGGGGTGTTGAAAATACCCTCGTGGTTTTTAAGATCGTCATATTTTCTCTCGGTGTAGTCAAATTCGTAGGTCGCGCTGTAGCCGCCCGCAAAGGTGACAGTCCCCTTCGGGAAATTCACCTCGGTCTGCTCGGAATTGACATAAACATTCTTTCCGTCGCCCGACGTCACGTCGGAATAGCGAAGCGCGAAGCCGTCGTCGTAAAGGCGGATCTTAAGCGTGCAGCTGCCGCCCTTTTTCTTTAAAAAGATCTCCCGCTCCATGCAGTGATCCGAAAGCTCCTTTTTAAGGCTGACAGTCAGCGCGGTCTCATAGCCTTCGTCGATCTCGTCGGCGCGGTCGTATGATGTGATCTCCTCTATCCCGTAGGAAAATTCGCAGCCCGACACCGAAAGCCCGAGCTTTGAAATTTCAATCACGCCGTCTTTGCCGCTGTCGACGCTGTAATAAAGGCCCCCGCCGTCGTCCTCCCAAAAATATGCGGTGATTTTGCCGGAGGGCGAGGAGGTGGTAAGCTCGCTTAAAGGATATACCTTTTTGCCGTCCGAAGAGGTCTTTTTCCCGCTCTCGCTTTTTACAACCGTGATGAGCTCCTTCGGCTCGCTCTGCGGCTTGCCCTTAGGCGTATCGGCCCCGCAGCCGGACAGGCAGGAGGTTACTGCCGCGAGCAGCAGGACAATTGCGATAAACGCTGCTGTTTTCTTTTTCATAACCGTTCTCCTTAATAATGTTCCGAAGTAAATGATATAACTTAAATTATTCCGCTTCCTTAAGCCTCCAATAGATCCCGTAGCGGGTATTGTAGAGGCTGTAATAGGGTACAAATTCCATAGGTTCGGACACGGCTTCGAATTCAAAGCTCAGGCTCTCTCCCTTTTTGAAATATTTTGCCGGCTCCGCCTTAACGTCCTTGGGGAGGATACCCTCGTTGAGAATCAGGGTATCGTTTTGCACCGTTGTTTTTTCCGGGATAATAACGCTCATGCCGGTATAGGTGGTGCTCATGTTTTCGTCCGAAAGCTTTGCCGCCAAAAGCACCGGCCCGTATTTGAAGCAAAGGGTATATACCCCGTCCTGCAGATTCAGCGCCTTTAACGCAAGTGGGATCTTCACCTCGACGGCGTCGCCGTCCTTCCATTTTCTTTCGATCACGGCATATCCCGCTTCCTCGGCAAATTCGCAGCTCTCGCCGTTTACCGTCAGCGAAATATCTCCCGCCGCCCAATCGGGAATGCGAAGCCTCAGGGCGAATTCCTTGGATTCCTTGAGGCTCAGCTCAAACTTTGCAACGTCGCTTTCGGGGATATCGGAGGTCTGGGTTATCTTTAGGCCGAGGGTGGGATCCTCAAGAACGGAACTCAGATACATATTCACGATGATGTCCCCGCCGCGGTTGAAGTATATGCCGTCCCCGAGCTTTGTCATGTTCTCCATTCCGCTGCCGGTGCAGCACCAGAAGCTGTCGGTGGGGGTGGAATACGTCCTGAAATAGCCGGTCGCCATGGCCTGGAAATAGGTGGTCATGCCGGTTTCGGGATTCTGAGAGGCCATTATGTGGTTTATGAACGCGTTTTCGTAGTAGTCGGCGTATTTTTTATCCCCGGTGGCGTCGAAGAGATACTTTGTCAGCTTAAGCATGTTGTAGACGTTGCAAGTCTCGCAGTTGCAGTTTGTCCTCTCGCGGTTTAAAACGTCGTCCTCGCCGAAGTGCTCCCACTCGGAATTGCCGCCGGTGGCGTAAGTGTGATGGTCTATTACCGTCTGCCAGAAGATCTCGGCGGTCTCAAGATATTCGTCCCCCGCGCTTTCGCCCAAAACGAGCCAGCGCTTCATAGCGCCGATAACCTTGGGTATCGTGGTGTTTGCGTGTAAATTGTTCAGAACATTCAGCCCGCCCGAGCGTATCCGCTCAAAGAGGGCGTCCTCGTCGAATACATGGGCGGCGTCGGCGTATTTTTTCTCACCCGTCAGGGCGTAAAGATCGTACATCGCGTCGTTCATGCCGCCGTACTCAATGCTCAAAACCGTGCGGCGGGTGTCGTCGTTCCATTTTTTCGTCCTGTCGCACACCCAGTCGCCGAGCCTGCAAGCGATATCCAAAGACGGCTTATAGCCCGTCTCGGCGTATACGCTGATAAGCCCCTCCAAAATTTTGTGCATGGTATACCACGGCACCCACGCCTCTTTGAAGATGTCGCACCGGCCCTTTTCGACGTTGTCAAACTGCTCCTCTACGTTTACGCTCAAAAACGAAGCTCCCCATAAAAAGCCGTTTTTGCGCTGACATTCCGCAAGGCCGTCGATAAGCTCGGTTATCCGCCCGTATATCTTTTTTCTGTCCGACGAGGGCGTGGCGGCGTTCACATAGGCCTGAGAGAGCGCGGTGAGATAGTGGCCCATAGTGTGCCCGCCTATTAAAGAATTCTCCCAGCCGCCGTAGGGCTCAAGATCGGTAAGTATCCCGGCGTTCTTTCGAAAATTCACCAAAAGCCGCTCGGGATCCAATGACATAAGATAGTCTATCTCCTTTTCAAGGGCGTTTTCAAAGAAATCCCCCTCGGCGCTCACCGACGAAACGGTGTAGTCTGATATCGGAGTGTCAAACGAAAGCTTGGCCTCCTCGCCGCCCGCAGAGGGCTTTTGCGCGCACCCCGCAAGCGCAGCCGCGGCGAGCGCTATACAGATGAGATTTTTAAAGTGTTTTTTCGGCATACTGTCAACCCCGCAAAAATTTATTAAATTTATTGTAATACTCCCGCGGCCGGTTGTCAAGTGCTCAACGGCCTGACGGCAGTGTCAAGAGAATAGAAGTTAGAAATTAGAGGTTAGAATATCAACCTATTTTATAAATCCCCGCCCGAAGCTTTTCGCCTCGGGCGTTTGTCATTTTACCGTCTTCACATTCGGCCTTGCGGGCAGGGGCTCGTCCGAGCCGAGATAAAAGCTCGGGTGGGGCGGCTGGTTATAGCAGTTGTTCTGCCCCGCCACTTGCGCGCGGTACTGAATATCATGCATAAGCGTCGTCAGCCTTATGTCCGTCGGACGGTTTGTCTCAAAAATCCTCAGCGAGCGGTTGTCGTTTGAGCGCACTACCAGCTCCTCGCGCCAGTCGCCGAAGATGTCCGCCGAAAGGCAGGGCGTTGCTTTGGTGGAGTTGCAGCTTAGGCACCTCGAGGTCGTCTTCAGCGTTTCAAGCTCGCCGTCGGCGTTCGGCTTTGAGACCGTCATCGGCGAGGAATCGCCGCCGTCGGCGGCAAGGGCGCATATGCCGCGGTCGAGTTTTTCAACATATGCCTCGCCGGTGCCGTATTTTTCCGGGGCGGCGCCCTGCGAACAGCCGCAGAGCGCCAGCGTTAAGATAAGAATAAATAATATCAGCTTTTTCATGTCGCCGCGCTCGGGTTCAGCGGTAGAGGGGGCCGTAGCTGTGGCATGCGGCGTAGTCGGCCGCCTGGGCGTCGACAGTCCCGAAAGCAGACCATGCGTGCGGGCGGTAGACCTTTTCTGACGGGACGTTATGCATCGCCACGGGAATCCTCAGCATTGAAGCGAGGGTTATCAGCTCTGCCCCGACATGGCCGTAAACCGTTACGCCGTGGTTGGCGCCCCAGTTCGCCATAACGCTGTAGACGTCCTTGAAGGCTCCCTCGCCGGTGAGGCGGGGGCAGAACCAGGTAGTCGGCCAGGTGGGGTCGGTTCTTAGATCGACGGTTTTATGTATTTCGTCGGGGAGATCGGCAGTCCAGCCCTCCGCAAGCTGGATCACCGGGCCAACTCCCTGGACGATATTGAACCTAAGCATAGTAACCGGCATTTCGGTGCGGCAGCGGAAGTGGCTTGAAAATCCTCCGCCCCTGAAATATTCGTAATTCGCGCGGCACCAGTCGGTGGCCTCAAGGCAGGCCTTGATGTCCGCCTCGGTCATCTCGGTGAACGGCTTCATGCAGCCCTTGCCCTCGGCGTTTTTGCTCGCCCCCGAGCCGTCAAGAGCGGTGGCGCCGGAATTTATCAGGTGGATAAACCCGTTTGCGGCAACCCCCTCGGGCTTACGGCCGGTGACGCGCTCGCAGGCCTCGGGGCTCCAGTAGGTTCTTACGTCGTGGAAGCAGGGCGCGCTGCCCGAAACGAGGGTACCCAAAAGCATTGAAATGCCGTTGCAGGTGTCGTTTTCGGTGGCGAACGGGGTGGGCATCTTGGGGCCGTTCCAGTCGAAGGTCGAGGCGAGGAGCGCCTCGGTGAAATCGGCGTTGGGCAGCCAGTCAGTCCACTGTCTCTGCCCCTGGAAGCCCCCCGCGACGGCGTTGCGGCCGAGAGCCTCCTCGTGCCAGCCCATTTCGTCGAGCTTCGGGTTGCCGAAGAGGATATCCCGCATGACAATCGTCATTTTAACGATGAATTCCCAATCTCTGTCGGCGGGAACTATCTTCGAGCGGGTTATCACCTCGGGCAGATTTTTGCCGGCGTTGCAGTCAAAGTCCTCACGGCAGTTTTCCTTTGCCCATTTAAGGGCCTTTTCGTATTCCTCGTGATCGTATATTCCTATGGCTATGCGGCGGAGGATCTCAACCTCGTCCACCCATTCGGCGCGAATCCCGAAATATTTCTGCATGACGTCGGCGTCGCAGTAGCTTCCGGCAATTCCCATGGCCACCGCGCCGATATTCACATAGGCCTTGTTGCGGATCCACCCGACGGCGACCGCTCCCTTTGCAAACAACAGAATCTTTTCCGCGACGTCCTCGGGTATAGATGTGTCGCCCGCGTCCTGAACGTCGTGGCCGTAGATCGCAAACGCGGGAAGACCGCGCTGCGCGTGGGCAGCCATAACCGCCGCGAGATATACCGCGCCGGGGCGCTCGGTGCCGTTAAAGCCCCAGACCGCCTTTACGGTGTTCGGATCCATGTCAAATGTCTCGGTGCCGTAGCACCAGCAGGGCGTGACCGAGAGGGTGCCGACCACATTTTGGGTTGAAAACTGCTCGGCGACCTTTGCCGCCTCGGCTCCTCCGCCTATGGTGGTGCAGCCGATTACGCACTGCACGGGCGTGCCGTCGGGGTATCTCAGCTTTTCGGAGATCAGCTCCGCCGCAGCCTTCGCCATAGACATCGTCTGGTTTTCAAGGCTTTCGCGCACACCGCCCCAGCGTCCGTCGATGACGGGGCGTATACCTATTTTCGGATAGATCATAGTAATTCCTCCTTAATTTTATCACATGCCCGTTAAGGGCGGCTGTTCGTTTCAATAAGCCTGCGGTAGCGCTCATAGCTTTTGGCGAGGGCGCTTTCGGGGTCGGGCTCATAGCGGGTCACGGTCTGAGTGCGGCTGATAAGCTTTCGCCCCTCCGAGATGTCTTTAAGGCACCCCAGCGTGCAGAGCTGGATTATAATATTTCCGAGAGCGGTCGCCTCGGCCGGCCCCGCGACGACGGGAATTTTGCAGGCGTCGGCGGTCATGCGGCATAAAAGCGAGGCGTTAGAGCCGCCGCCCAAAATGTGAAGCACCGAAAAGTCCTTTTTCGTCACGTCGCGCAGCTGATCGAGGGCAAAGCGGTATTTCAGCGCGAGGCTCTCGTATATGCAGCGGCTTATTTCGCCGACCGTCCGGGGGACGTGCTGACCCGTTTTTGCGCAGTACCGCTTTATCCTCTCCGGCATATCCCCCGGGGCCGAAAATCCCTCCGCGTCGGGATCGATAAACGAGCGCAGCGAGGACGATCTTTCCGCCTCCTTGGCGATGTCTTCAAAGCTAAGATCAAGCCCCTGCTCGCGCCAGCAGCGACGGCATTCCTGAATAAGCCACAGGCCGATTATATTCTTGAGGTAATTTGTCCTTCCGTCGGCGCCGGTCTCGTTCGAAAGCCCGAGCTCCATGCTCTTTTCGGTCAATACCGGCGAATCGAGCTCGGTGCCGAAAAGGCTCCAGGTGCCGCAGGACAAAAACGCCGCGTTTTCGCTCTGCGACGGCATCGCCGCGACGGCGCACTGAGTGTCGTGCCCCGCGACCGCTATCACCTTTGCCGCCGAGCCGTCTTTGAGCTTTATGCTTCCCACGGCCGTCCCGCTTTGCACGGTGGGCAAAAGAAGCCTTACTGGCAGCCCAAGCTTTTCAAGGAGGCCTCTGTTCCAGCATTTTGATACGGGGTCGAGCATCTGGCTCGTCGAAGCTATGGTCTGCTCGCACACGGCGCTGCCGCAGAGGGCGTAGGCGAAGAGATCCGGCATAAACAGCAGGCGGTCGGCTTTTTCAAGAAGCTCCGGCTGCTCGCTTTTTAGCGCCATAAGCTGAAAGAGCGTGTTTATCGGCATTATCTGGCTGCCGGTTCCGGCGTAAAGCTCCGCCCGCGGGACGGTCTCGGACACCTTTTCGCACATTCCGGCGGTGCGCCCGTCGCGGTAGTTGACGGGGTCTTCCAACAGCTCCCCGTTTTTGTCAAGGAGGCCGAAATCCACGCCCCAGGTGTCGAATCCCACGCTGTCAAAGGCTCCCGCCTCATCTATTCCCTTTTTTATCTCGGAAAGAAGCTCCCCGAAGTTCCAGCGCAGATGACCCCCGGCATAAACAGGCTCGTTTTTGAACCGGCATACCTCCTCGGCGGTAAGTGTGCCGTTTTTATATGTACCCAATATCGCGCGCCCGCTCGAAGCGCCGAGGTCGAATGCGAGAACGCGCGCCTCGCGTTTATTATTCATGATCCCGCTCATTTGTCGGTCGGCTCCCCGCCGTTATTGTGGGGATATTTTTTATATCCCGGGTGCCTGCCGGTGATTTTGTAATTCGACCTCAGGGCAATAAGCTTGTCGATATTCTCGCGGCTGATGTCGTAGCTGCCGCCCAAAAGTATCGCATTGAGGGTTATCTTTGCCCAAAGCTCCAAACTCTCCATTCGGTAATACGCTGTCAAAAGGTCGCTGCCCACGGTGAGCGCCCCGTGGTTTTCAAGGAGCATTACGTCGTGATCGTTGAGGTAGGGCTCTATGGCGTCGGGCACCTCAGAGGTCGAGGGGGTGCCGTAGGGCGTGAGCGGCACCGAGCCTATCGCCGCGACGTCTTCTATCATGTTGTACATATCCATCGGGCGGTGGGCGACCGCAAAGCCGGTAGCCGTAGGCGGGTGGGCGTGAACCACGGCGCCGACGTCGCTTCGCTTTTCATAGCAGCGCAGATGCATTTTTATCTCGCTCGAGGGGCGGTAATCCCCGCTGCTCTCAAGAATTTCGCAGGAGGAATTTATCCTGATAAGCTTTTCGGGCGTGATAAAGCTCTTGCTTATCCCCGTCGGCGTGACGATAAAGCTGCCGTCCTCAAGCTTTACCGAGACGTTTCCGTCGTTTGCCGCCACCCAGCCGAGCTGCCACATTTTGTGGCACACGTCGCAGATCTGTTCTTTTACCGCTGTCAGCTCCATTTTAAAAATCTCCTCCGTATATTTTTTGTGAGTTTGCTCTATATATAGTAGCATATTTGCACTATAAAGTCAACAAAATGTTAAAATTATTGTAAGGATAATGCATAAAGAGAAACTTGCATTTTTCAAAATTACAAATAAAACAGACGGCTATTCGGCCGCCTGTAAAATTGTATTTATTATATACTTTCGTCTTTTCTGAGGTTCACCCAAACATTTCATTTTCCCCGACGGCGGTATAGTGCGTCTCCTGCTTATCGACGTCGAAATACCTGATTACATATTTCCCGCCGAGGTATCCCGCAACATAGCCCCCGCTCACGCCCTCCTGCGGGCGGTGTTGTCACCGGTGGCGAGGCTGTCGAAAATATATCCGTTCGCAACGGCCATGTCGTTGCAGTTTACTTCCTTCAAAAAGACCTCCTTGCCGCCGGGGTTCACAATAAGCGTGTCTGTGCCGTCGGAGTAAATTGCCGCGCCCTCTTTTATCTGCGCATATATCGGGAAGGGCACGATGCCGTCGGCGTCGCGTTTTTCATGCGTTCTGACTATTTTTTTGGGGAGCTCCCACTCCGAGATCTCAAGGGTGTCAAGGTCGAGGCGCTTATATTCGGCGACGGTCACCCTTTTCAGCTCGCTGCCGTTGTGCTCGTTTACCTCGTCGGAATCCCCCTTCTGCCAGTCGGCCTTTTCGCTCTGGTAGTTCACGATGAAATAAAGCCCGTCGTCAAGCTCTCCGCCGCTTGAGCATAAGACACACTCCGGCTCCGGCTGCCCGATAACTTTAAAATATTCCAGCACCATTTTATGGAGCGAGGACATGACTTCAATGTCGTCATCGCAAAACAAAATCCGCATTATAGACGCCCCCAAAAGGTAATGTCCGTATTATAACATACCTCGCTGAAAAAATCACGGTTTGTTAATCATGATTTTCAACCGCCGGGCGAGAACATTTCTGCATAATCTCTCAAAATCGGCAAATAATACAAGCACCGATAAACCGCGGGGCATAAGTAGACAGACTGACGGCAGAAAAGGTCTTGGGTAAGGAATTGTAAATGCGGTTCGGTATCATGCTGTTTCGCGTACATATAAGATACGGACGACTACAATAACTCTCAGACATCACCCTGCTTAATCATCTCTCGACATCAACTCCACGCGAATTCTGTTTGAAATAGTCGCGATAAACATGGCGTTAGTCGGCTTGCCGGTAGATGGTCTAATAGCGTTGCCGAAATACTTTTCGAATGTCCCGAGAGGGCTTCTGATACACGCCGCTTCAATAGCGGAACGCATGGAGCGCTCGACCCGCTGCGAGGTAGAGGTATTCAATTCAGCAACTTCGGGATAAAGACGTTTAGTTACCTTCTGTAAGTATGAGGCGTCGTTTACGGCGAGTTTCAGGGCTGATGTGAGGTATGCAAAGCCGTTCATGTGCTGGGGAATTGCCAGATCGGTGAGGGTGATGTAGATTTCGCGGGAAAGAATTGAATCAGAAAATTTCATAATTTTTCCTCCGTCTAATAAAATATATCCGATTATATCATAGAATTTGTCGGGTTAATGTCGAAAAATGTCACTCTTTGCTGATTTCTGCGGATTTTACAATTTTTCGGGGTCATGCCGTCGCCTATTTAGCAAATTTGACGTAGAATGATTGACAACCTGATACATATTTAGCATTTTCAGGAGTGGCATGTTGCATTAATTCACAATCAACAGAAATCTTTGTGCTCACGATATATAGTCATCACAGCTTAATTATTTAGAAAGGCCTTAGTTTCTCAAAAATGCAAGACTTATAGCATTTCTCATTTGTTCTGCAAATTTCACCTCGATTTTTGTGGATTTGTTGGGATTTGGAATATATTGCGTTGTTGACAACATTGACAGTATGAAAGAGGGCGTGCGGAGCGATTATAGGCGTTGCGGGGAGAGTGGTAGGTACATAGAAACAGCCTATCATCTTTGTTATGATAGGCAGATCTTTTAAAAATACTTGAAATCATGTTTTCCTTATGCTATAATAATTGAAATTACAGTTTATTTTAGTTTTTGTTTTAATTTTCAGGAGGATATTATGGATATACCTATTAAGGAAACACTGACAGTCGAGTTTAAAAGCGATAGGCATTGTTATCCGTTGTCAAAACTTTACGAGGACATAGTTGGTCTTGCAAATACTGATGGCGGTGTTCTTTACCTTGGTGTAGAGAACAACGGAAGCCCGACAGGGGTTGACAGTCAGCATCGGAATACGCAGAATATTGAAGCCGGCATACAGGATAATACAGAGCCGTCATTATTTACTGTTGCAACTATTGAAAATTGGGACGGATATGACGTTCTGAGTATAAAGGTTCCTGTTGCCAGACAGTTGACTATGACATCTGAAGGTAAATATCTGCGGCGGCGTCTTAAGCAGGACGGCACTCCGGAAAGCATTGCAATGAAGCCTTACGAAATAATGCAGCGGTTATCATACATTCAGGCAATAGATCCATCAGCTCAGGTGATAGAGGATTTACCTGCCAACACAGCGCTGAGTTCTCTTGAAAGAGAGCGTCTGCGCAATATGATTTAGATATATCACGGAGATATGTCGCTTTTAGAGCTTTCCGATTCTGAGTTAGACAGCGCGCTTGGATTTGCAAGAGAACGGCAGGGCAAGTTGTATCCTACGGTTGCCGGTCTTTTGATGATAGGCCATGAAAACTATATTCGTCAGTACGTCCCGAGTCATGAAGTTATTTTTCAGGTTCTTGATGGAGTAAATGTTTTGGCAAATCCTCCGTCAATGAAATGCTCTTTGCTGCAGACCTTTGAAAAAGTGGACTTGCTGTTCCAGTCAAGAATAACTGAGCAGGAGCTGCAAATCGGACTGTTCAGAGTTCCGATACCCAACTATGAGAAAGAAGCCTTCCGCGAAGGCTTTGTCAACGCTTTGGTGCATCGGGATTACTACAGAACCGGAGCTGTTCAGGTGCAGCTTCAGACGTCGTCTATGACCATTTCAAGCCCCGGAGGATTTTTGGAAGGGATAACTCCCGACAATATTCTCACCGTAGCTCCCACTCCCAGAAACGTTCTTCTTGCCGAAGCCGCCAAAAGAATAGGTCTGGCAGAACGAACCGGCAGAGGAATAGACAAAATCTATACGTCAATGCTCAGAAGCGGTCACAATATTCCCGACTATTCCTCTTCAACGGTTGCGTCGGTAGTTTTAAGGCTTAATAGCGCCGACTTGGATAAAGAATATATCAAAATGATTGTAAATGAAGAAGATCGCTTACAAAAGGCAATGCCAGTTGATGCCTTGATAGCATTATCCGTCTTAAAAACTGAACGCCGCGCAACGTCGGAGATGTTAAGCAAGAAGATTCAGAAGTCCGATTACGAAACAAGGGGCATAATAGAATGGCTTATAGAATTGGGTATGGTCGAAGGCGTTGGAAATGGCAGAGCAAGACGGTATATGCTCAGTTCAAAAGTTTACTCTATATCCGATAATAAGGCAGGATATACCCGTCAGCGCGGCTGGGACACCTTGCAAGAACAGGAACTCATTCTCTCGCACTTGTCCAAATACAGAACTATCACGAGAGAAGGCGCCGCAGAATTGTGCAGATGCACTCCAAATCATGCAACATGGCTGCTGCGACAGCTGACGAGTCAGAACAAAATCAAGCTCTGCGGAAGCGGTCGCGGAGCTCACTATGAAAAACTCTAAATTATAGTTTATTACAGTTTATTATAGTTTGTTATAGTTTACTGTGCGGGAGTAATTGTTCCAGCCTGAATTTCTGACGATGTTCTGATTGCAAAAAGGAGAATCGAATGATAAAACCAAGTGACTTTTTAGAAGCCTTTGACAAGACTGCCGATATAATAAATCTCTGGACAGATTTTCGCAGGCAGGAAATTATCGACGATATTTTATGGCTCGATCAAAATTACGAAAATATCGACGCTCTGCGCGGGTATATTCTTAATCACGTTGACTTTAAAAATAAAATAGCGAATATGGATTATGCGCGGAAAGTGCTTGGATATTCCGATACGAAGATACAGCAATTAGCCGAGCTTTGGGCAAACTGTTTGTACGCGGAGCTTCGGAATGTTCAAAGCGGGAGAATTGAAAACAAGCCGCTTAAGATAATTGTTCATGAGCTGAAAGCGCAGGGGAGATAGGAGAAGAATCAATTATTCACGCATTCGGATATAATGTCAATGCACAGTATGTTTCTGGTAGTACTTTGATTCCAATCGCCTTAGTGTGACGACGTTTTTTGTATTATAATTTTTTTGATATCTAAAATTCTGTGTCGAAATCTACATATTATTCGCATTTTGTAGTATATATATGTATTTATACCCATTGTTGACAACATTGACAGTATGGGAGAAGGCGTGTGGGGCGGTGGTTGGAGTTGCAGGAAGAGCGGGAGGTACATAAATTTGCAAAAAGGAAGCCCTTCAAAGAGGGTCTCCTTTTAAAGTTGTCCTATAATAGGATTGGAGTTTTTTATGAGCTAATGTTAGCATGCAGTATATGGTGTCTTTTGGAATTCATTCCAGATCAAAAAATTAAAAAAACGCAAAAAAGTATTGCTATCAGCGATACAATGTGGTATAATATAAGAAAAACTTATGAGGTGATTATTATGGCATCAAAAACAGCAAACGTTTTGGCGCGTGTGGAACCCGAGGTCAAAATTCAGGCAGAGGCAATCATGGCGCAGCTTGGCATACCCACATCTGTCGTCATCAATATGCTCTACAAGCAGATCATTATGACACGCGGCATACCTTTTCCGATGACCGTTCCGAAAGTCGAAGTCCCGAAAGCAAGAGATGAAATGACTGATGAGGAGTTTAATGAGAGGATCAGACACAGTTTGGCTCAGGCAAAAGCGGGGCTTGGCAGACCTGCTGACGAAGTGTTTGCAGATATTATGAGGATGATTGATGAACATGGAAAAATATGAGATTATTGTTGATCCCGATGCAGAGAAGTCATTAAATGATATTTTCCAGTATATTTTAAACGACTTAAAATCTCCGGAATCTGCCAAAAGCACATCATATGCTCTATTAAAAGCTATACACGGTCTTGATTTTATGCCCCAAAGATATGCCGTTCTGCCTGAAGATTTTTTCGAAAAAAAGGGCGTTCGGCGTATGCAGGTTTGGAATTACTTTGTGTATTTCAACGTTGACGAATCTAATGAGCGTGTCAATATCCTTGATGTTCTGTATGTCGGCAGGGAGCAAAGAGAACAGCTATGTGATAAAAAATAAGCATTGAAAACATTGACAAAGTAAGAAAGAACGTGCGAGTCTACGCTATGTTGCCGACAAGAACTGGTGGTGCAAGAGATATTTGTGCATGAAATATCTTGAAAAAGCCGCAGAATAATTTG
Source organism: uncultured Clostridia bacterium (assembly GCA_947625615.1). Classification (GTDB taxonomy): domain Bacteria; phylum Bacillota; class Clostridia; order Oscillospirales; family Ruminococcaceae; genus Faeciplasma. Next base: position 39,962 of record CANQPB010000011.1, read on the forward strand.
CAAAGTATTGCTTCAAATCGTTAAACTATCCCTCGGCATGTTGAGGGATATAGCACAAAAATATTACTTCGTTCTATATGAAAAGGGTTGGCATTGCCGAATATCAATACCCATATAATCATACAATTGTTCCGAGTATTAGAACGCATTTTGAGATTCAATCCCATTTTGATGAAAAAACAGCACCACCACAGACTGTATAAGACCACAGCGGTAGAGAAAACAGTCTTTAAGAAAATGAATCGGATTGAGCAAACAAGAAAAAACACATCTGATAATGTGAAATAACGTAGGTGTAACTACATATGTACTGTTAATAATATAAATATTTATATTATCTTTCCGCGATTCCATACTTTAAATTCAACCTCACCGCTTCCTATAAATACAGTTCTAACAAAACTATCAAACGTGTCGCCATGGAAATGCGTATAGTCAGAAAAATCATCATACCTGTCGCTTAACTCGCATTCAGGATATTCAAAATCATATACCTCTGCATGATATGACAGTTCTTCTTTATATTCATCTATTATTGTCATCAACTGATATTCATCTAAAAGGCTGTAATACTCCTTCCACCATGGCGGAAGAACTATTTTGACAGATATATCTTTATCATGACATAAATCACACATTTTCCCGAGGCGATTTATCACATCACGGTCATATGTATATCCCGCAAGATAATATTTCATCTGCTCTGCGCTTATTTTAAAATGCTCCTGCTTAATTTCCGACGTTATTTTCTGACTTTGAGAACTTACTTCCGGAGTGCTTTTGAGCAATTTTAGCATTGCTCCTGCATTTTCAAGGCTGAAAGCGTATGTCAATGGACTTTTTATGTTTTTTTCAGTTGAATTAACTCGATCCTGCTGCAGGAGCGTGTTCATATTATAAAAGCTTGTAATTATAGTTATCTCTTTCAGAGAATTTGATTCATCATTATCTATACACCACTGGAGCAAGCTGACCATTTCTTCAGTCATACAGCCTCCATAGGCCATATTAACATAATTCAGTCCGGTCTGTTCTGACAGCTCCCCGACATCATAGTGCGCAATCCGACTATCCCCTATTATAACCGCCTCATAATCATTGTTACGAAAATCAATCATTTTAGCAATCAATGGTGAGTTATCACTGTTTTCCTTGCTGGTTCCGAAATAATTGTATGGATCATTCATGAAAAATACCAAGATGTAAATCAGCGCCGGGGTCATCACCGCAAATATCCATAAATATAATTTTCGCATAATAAACTTCCTTTTTATTTATATATCAGAACTGCATGTATGTAAAATCTCCTGATGAACGGTTCATCATAAAGAGAAGCAACATTACAGTCAAAACCGACAAGATGTACTTAATGACAATATTTCGCCTTTTTATCCACGTCAAAATGTCAATTCCGTATTCTTCCAAAATATCATGCAGGAACAAAATACAAGTGGATAAGATGGTAATAGCAAAATAAACGATTGCTCCAACTTGTTTGTAGAATGACACTCCCACCTGAAGAATTTTGGATACTTGAATCAGCTGCGTAAAATCAAGCATATTTACAATCATATGCCACGCATCTGATAAATTCGCCGAGTTAAAAATAATATATCCTATACACACTACAAAAAAAGTTGATAATATTCTTAGGAATTTATTAACCGCATGTTTTTTCTTTAAGAAAACATTTTTAAAAACTCCGATTGTCATAAAAACGCCGTAGTACAGCCCCCATATAATAAAAGTCATATTTGCACCATGCCATAGTCCTGTAGTTATCCATACTATCAAAGTAGCAATAACCGTTGGTATGGCGCGAGCTGCTTTTTTATGACCTTTTTCTTTAAGCCGCTGTCCCATTTTTCTAAGCAATGATGTCCTTTGTAAAGGATAGAAGAGATAATCTCTGAACCATGAAGACAAGGTAATATGCCACTTTCTCCAGAAATCTTCAACTGATGTTGCAAAATAAGGACGTTCAAAATTGTTTTTTAATTCAATTCCGAAATATGACGACATTCCCCGCACCATATCTATACACCCGGAAAAATCGGCATATAGGTATATTGCGTAAGCAATCCCTCCGGATAATATCAGAATACCCTTATATTCCTGATAGTTGTTGAAAATTAAATCAACATACACTTTTATATTGTCGGCAACACAAATCTTTTTAAAAAGTCCCCATGCAAACAGTATCAGCGCATCTCTGCACCTTTCATATTCTATATCTTTAGGCTGATACAACATTGAAGCTACATCTGCATATCGGCTTATAGGACCATCTATCATCTGAGGAAAATATGACGCAAAGAGCAACAGTTTTAAAAAATTCTGCTGTGGCTCTATAATTCCGTTATATACATCAATCATATATCCCATCATCTGGAATGTGTAAAACGATATTCCCAAAGGAATTATCATTTGAAGTGGCTCAAAGCTTTTGCCTGCCAACGAAGTCGCACTTGATGCAAAAAAATTGAAATATTTCAGAACGACAAGAATTCCGAAATTTGAGAGAAGTCCAATTGCAAGCAAAGCTTTTTTGTACTTTTTTCTTCCGTTCCTTTCAGATTTCGACATTCCGAGCGTGCAGAAAAATGTGCTGGCAGTTGTAAAGAGCAAAAAGACAAGCCCTTTAATTCCAAATGAAGCAAAAAACGCCATGCTAAACGCCAGCAGCAACTGCCATCTCCATTTTGCATTTACAAAGCCGTAAATCAACATTAACAAGGCTAAAAATGCAAAAAACTCAAATGAATTGAATACCATTTATACTTCCTCCAGCTTTACTCTTCAACAATTTCAAAAATCCCGGAATTTTTACCCATCAGGAATGCAACCTGTTTATATCCACCCCTGTGGGAAAATGCAGTCGCAAACGCAGTCGGAATTATGACCCCCTGAAGCCTTGCCTTTCAAGCTCAGATATATCTCCCTCAAGGTCACTCGACTTATAGCATATATGGTATGCCGTCGGGCCGACTTTTGAAAGATATGTATCGACGGGAGAGAGCTTTTCTTTATCTATTGGTGAAACAAGCTCGATACGGTATGAGTCATTGTTTCCGAAACAAATAAAAATATTTCGGTCTTCATCGTCAATTACATCTTCAAATTCAAAACCGAGCTTTTCAAATTCGCTGATGGCTTTGCTTATATTTTTAACAGCATAACCAATATGATCAACCGTCAAATCCTTCACCCACTTATTTATTTTCTAAATGCTTGATTATTGCGTCAACCAATTCCCCCACATTCTTTGACCCTGAAACCTCGGCGAGGGTAAACCTGATTCCGAACTCGTCCTCAATGTCGCTGACAAGGCTTAAATGCGAGAGGCTGTCCCACTCCTCAACATCGGCGGCGGTGGTCTGCTCGGTGAGCTCGACCTCGTCGTTGTCAAAGACGTCGCGCGCGATTTCCGTGATTTTCTTAAGTATTTCGTTTCTTTCCATTTTAATTACTCCTTTATATAAATTTTCTTTTCTTCGTATTTGCTTACGTCCATAACGTAATTGTTTTCGGATATTTCCTCAAAGCCCATAGTCTTATAAATATCCTTTACCATTGCGTTTTTCGGGGTCGGGATATATTCGCCGTAAACGCGCTTATATCCGCGGTTTTTTGCCTCACGCATAAAGCAGTTGACGATATATTCCTCCATTCCCCGTTTCAGAACGCGGCAGCTCATCAGCCAGGTGTCGATGAAAAGCTCGTCCCCGTTTTTCTTTTTCATAATAACTACTCCGACTAAGCCGTGGTCGCCGAATTTATCGCGGAGGGTGTAGTAAAGGGTCACATAATTCGGGTCGTTTGCGATGCTTTGGATATCCGCATCGGTATAACGAACGGTTCGCAGGTTAAACTGGTTCGAGCGTTGGGTTAGCTGGGCAATACGCGAAAACTTAGACTCCTCAAACGGCTTCGCCTCGCCTATCATCTTGAGGCTTTCAAGGTAGCCGTCGATGGATTCAAAGGACATCATCAGCTTGGTGCGCTCAAATTCCGCCTGATAAAGCTTTGTGCGATCAGAGCCTGCGCCTGTGAACGAAGCCGTTTCAAAGTAATTCTGCTCCTGCAAATATCCAAGATAAAGCGCGGGGTCCTCGGGGAGCTCGGGAACTTCGATTTCGGGTATCATCTGCCGAACGAGATTTCGCTCGAACGGGTTGTCGTCGATAAATACCATTGAGTCCATACCGATATTCAGCGTCTTCTGAATAAGGCGAATATTCGAGGCTTTGTCCTCCCAGTTCGCGACGAAAAGAGCTATATCCGAAAGCCTGAGAATCATCTCGTCGTGCTCCTCGAAAGGCTTTTTCGCGATGTCCTCGTTGTTTTTGCTGCATACGCAGAGGATTATGCCGCATTCTTTAAGCTGTTTAAGCCAGCGCTGGAAGTCGGTGAAAACGTGTCCCCTGCCGAGCTCGCCGATTTCGATGTTATCCATGCCGTCGTCGCCTATAACGCCGCCCCAAAGGGTGTTGTCAAGGTCCAAAACGACGCATTTTTTGATTCTTCCGGCAAGCGCTTTCTGAACGTCTATAACCGCCTTTGCGACATAGGGAAGGGCGTCGGTAGATACTGTCATCTTTGCATTGTAGTAGAGCGGAGCATCGTAAAACGCAGATGTTCCGAGATGAATCTGAACCGACAAAAGATCAATCGGGTAAACGTTTTTGCGCTGCTCCATCGCTTCCGAGAGCATAAAATTCAGCTTACGAATTTGGTAAACGAACGCGGAATTTACTTTGCAGGAGTAGTTGCCGAGCGCCTTGTCGTCGATTTCGGTGAAGTTCATTTGCAGGATATTTGCCTTGCTGTTCTTGGAGATGAGGTCCCAGTACATCGTGATTTTTTGCATCACTGACACGGCAAAACCCGAACGTGCCTCAAGCGGCAAATCCAGAAATTCCTCGTAGAGCTTGTCCGTCGCGAGCCACAAAAGTATGCTGTCAGGCTCGAAGTTGTAGACTTCGGAGGCAGGGTCTAAAAGCTGAGCCTCAATTTGGTTGTAGTCGGCGTCGTAGACAGTCAGCGGGAGATTTTCGAGGGTTGCGTAACCACAGATTGCTACGGCTAAAAACTGGGTGGATACGTTGCCCAAAATTGCGAGGCGGCGAGGGGTGCCGGGAGCTATTTGTTTTGAGGTTTTTCTCAATTCTTTGAATGTGTGCATATCATTTACCAATTATATTCTTTATAAATTTTTTGGCTGAACTCTTAACAGACGCATATATCCTCTTGGCTTTATTCGAGCCTTCAATACTCCATACGACTTGGCTGAAAGGCTCTTTGCTCAATCTTTCAAAAAATTCTGCCCTTCTGGGATTAAGCTTTACGCAGTTTAATATTCTCGGGTTACCTCTCGTCGCCTCTTGGATAGTTCGTGTTTCTATGATTAAGTTTTCAGACGCATTTTTCAGCAGCAGGTCGCCTTTTGGGGAATTTACCATTGCAACTGACACTCCGTATTTTTCCTCTTCCTTAGTGAAATTCAGCCCCCAAAAATCGCCCATTGAAATATCTGCAATTCTCGGAAACGTTTTGTATTTGCAGTTTTCACATGATTGCCGGATATGAATTCTCAATGAAACAAACGAATTGACCCATGAGTCTGTTATTCTGTTTCCATAATATACTTTACCGTTTTTAAATCTGACCATAGTTCCGAGGTTTGTCCAACCTCTTGACTTATTTTTCAGATGGACCTCCTGAACTTCGGACTTATATGTTTTCTCAAGTTCCTCAATAAAACTTCTGAACGCCAAGGGAGAATTTATCCCCAAACATATAAAATCCGCAGAATAAAGATTAGGATATTCTTTTCCGACATATCCATATAAAGCACTCACCTGACAAGGCGTGCCACAGAATAATACCTTTTTGCCATTATCCAGAAGCTTTTTTACCTGCTTATATATACCCTCCGTGTCGCTTTGAAAATATTTGGTGCGCATTATCTTTTTTAAACCATCATGATTATTTGAAATAAAGTGATGTGCGCCTTTCCAGTCGTCATCATATACGCAGCCAACTATATACCCGCTATCTTTCAAAAAAGCGTCTGCAAGGCCGTAATACAATGCTCCCGATGTGCTGTTATATCTTATATCCTTATCTTTGTTATATACTTTATAAACTTTGGGTTCTTCATAGTTTTCATGAGATGCATAATGGCATTCCAATGCAGGGCAAGTTTTCTCACACAAACCGCACCTTACACATATATCTCCATTTATTCTCGGAAACCAAAAGCCCTCTTTATCAAGTTCGTATGTTATTGCATTAACGGGACATATGTCGCCGCAAGCCTTGCAGCCTACGCAATCAAGTTTTGAAACTTTATCAATCATGCCTTCCACTTAACCTCCAATGCCGATCTTGCCGGACTTCCAACTGCCATTGTTCCCGAGCGAATTTTACCCGCTACCAAAGAACCAGCAGAAATAACAGCACCATCGCCTATCTTACTTCCGCGGATTACCGTACACTTAAGACCTATCCAAACATGGTCACCTATTGTAACAGGACGCGGCGGGTTTGTCTGGTTGCCGTTGTCATCCAAAAGCGGGTGATGATCGGAATCGTATATAAATACTTCACGAGAAATCAGTACTTCTTTCCCTATGTTGATTTCTTTTGCAGCCAATATGACTGCACCCGTATTTATGTATGCCGAACCAATAGTAACTGTTGCATCTTTCTTTATTTCAATCGTGGCTTTATAGCAAAGACTTGTATCGCCCAATATCTCAAGCCGCGCTCCTTTCGACATTCTCACATAAGCCTCTGCTTTAGAATGCTTAGGAAGATAGTAGTTAACACGAAAATACCCATCATGTAAAATAATTTTTGCACCTTTTTCTATGTCCAAAGAAGCGTGCTTATACGGCATCAGAAAACCTTTGCCCTGTCTTTCCACTTTTTTGCTGAAAAAGTTATACCAAATAAATTTTTGAAGGCTGATTTTTGAAGCAGAATTATTTTACTTTTCAGTCCCATCGTTTCACCTCATTCAATCGTTATAAATATATTTAGAATCATCTATCCCATTTGAGTCAAGCAGGGCATAATCTTTATTAAGTGATTCTATCTCAGCCATTTCTTCCCTTGTCAATTCAAAGTCAAAAATATTAAGATTCTCAGTCATATGCTCCTTGCTGAATGTGCTCACAACCGGGATTACTCCGTTTTGATAATGCCAACGCAGTGTAATCTGAACAGATGTCTTGTTATATTTAGCAATCATTTTTTTCATGATGTCCGTATCTGCAAGTTCCTTTGAGCCTCTTGCAGTCGGGGTATGCGCTTCGAGCAAGATATTATGCTCTTTGCAGTATTCGCGAAGCTCGCGCTTTGAATTCAGCGGATGCAATTCCGTCTGAACTATCATCGGCGGCCCAAGTCCGGCCTCTTCGATTTGTTTTAGATGGCTGACATGAAGATTGCAGGCACCGTACGCTTTGCATTTTCCCATTTTATACTGTTCAATTATCTGAGCATAGTAATTCAGCCAATCGCCCTCAGGCCAGTGGAGCAAATATACATCGACGCAGTTAACTCCGAGATTAGCAAGAGAGATTTCGAGATTACCCTTTACTGTATTAGGAGAGCAACTCCTGGTAACGTCCATTGCGCTGCATTTTGTAACAAGAACAGTGCCTTCTTTTTGAGCAACTGTTTTCCCAATATACTTTTCAGAATAACCATAAATTCTGCCCGTATCAAACATTCTGTATCCGACGTCATACGCTTGTTCGAGATATTTTTTGCAAAACAGGTTTCCTTTAAGCTCTCTGTTCAATTTTAAGTGCTTTACAGATGACAGGATTTCACGAAGATTAATCTTTAAAAACAGCTTTTTGTTTCTGCTGTATTTCCATATAACCCCGGTTCCGAAAGAAATCCAAGGGAGCGTCAGCCCGTTGTCCAACACATACGACTTATCCTGTCTTTCCATATTTGCCTCCAAATCATAATTTTATAATACCTTTTTAATATCTTCCCATACTGTTTTTGTAAAATCCTTTTGATTTTCAGGGGTGAGGAACAATCCGTTTGTATAAAAGCTTTCATCTTTAAATCGCTTGTCGTCTATGTAATTCAGAAGCGGAGTACTATCATCTGTTGCCGACCGCAAATTATCATAAACAAAGCTCTGTATGAAATCATCCGATATATTATTGCGAAGCTCTCCACTCATCGGAGGAATAAGGATTACAGGTCTAAGTCCATGTAAACGACAGTTATCTATGACTTTTTTCAAATCGTTTTCCTTTTCTTTGAACACGTCACGGTAATATTCCGCCTGAGCAGAATCCGTCAGATTGTTTAAATATTTATTGTCCGATACCCACCCTTTGACCATAGCATCTATTGGACTCAAAGCGCCGGCTTTTTTACATGAAAAAAGCTTTTTCAGCCTACGGCAAAGTCCACTTAATACTCTTAGAATGAAATTTTTGCACTTAAGGGAAATAGGGAGTTTTTTATATAGCGAATACTTCCATTTCGGCAAGTCCACATCTGACGCCGGAAGAATTGAAACATATTTTTCGGAAAAACTATCTTTATAGAGATAATCATTTTTTGCAAACGAAAGAGGGCATACAACTACTATTACAACTCCACCCATCTTAACATGATTGCCGTAGCACTTTATTATCCGCGCGTCGTAACGAAAGTCCTCAGGGACTATTGCCATATTACAGCCTGATATTTCAGGTATGGCAGACCAGTCAAAATCATAATAGCTCGGACCTGATCCTATATTTACCGCGTCCAAATTGTAAGGAATATTTGAAAACCGTTCTTTTAAATTCATATGCCCTCTCCAAATACTATTTAACCAATTTTGCAATAGCACTTTTTACATAGCCCTTTTCGCTGTCGGAAAGCGAGATGCACCATACCGATGCTGCATAAATAACAGTATATAATACCGCATACAAGAATATCGAACCGTATATAGAGTGTACAAGATTAAAAATCATTAACACTGTGCCGGCGGCAAAAGGTATTAACCAGCCGGGAATAAGCTTCAGCATTTCTATATAATGCTCTTTCATGTTGATTTTTACTATTTTTTGGAAGTATAACGTCTGAACAAAAATACAGATAACAACTTCACAGCCGAATGTGCCGAGCGCGCTGCCAATCGCTCCAAATCTTTGGGCGAGCGGTATGCTGACAATAAAATTTAAAAAAGCAACGGAAGCATTTATAAGTATCTGGATTTTATGTAAATTTTTTGCGCGAGCAATATCCTGCCCGAGCCCTTGACACAGCGATACCGTCACCGGAAGCATAATCAGAACTCCAACATAATATGACTGCGTATACTCGGAACCTGACCATCTTTCTATAAACGGCTTGCCGAAAAAGATAAATCCGGACATTATAAAAACTGCGACCTGTGCAAATATTCTTGATGTTCTGACAAATAAATCCGAAAGCTGCTTGCTGCTTTCTCTTGCGGCAAGTCTATTGATCTCGGCTATAAATACTCCGGATACCGCACTTGCGATAGTAATAAAATATGTATTAAATGTGCTTCCGACAGAATAAACTGCAACCTCGTCAGCACCTTTAACTCTTGCCAAAATAAATTTGTCCACCTGCCAATTCAACTGATCCATTATCGACTGAATTGCGATAAAACCTGCAAATGCGGCGACAGATTTCAAAAAGACATAATCCGTATGCTTAAGGTCAAATCGCATTTTAAGTCTGCAAACAGCATACAAGCCGTTAGCAAGAAGCATAAATAACGTAAGCGTCAAATTGATTGCCACAACCGTAATCGACCCAAATCCGCAAAGCAAAAACGGAATTGTTACCAAAGGTACCAAAATCGTATGCAACAAATCAACAAGTTTACCTATAACGAACTTTTCATGAGCGATTATGCAAGAAGAAAAAACGCCGTTCAAAGAAGCTGTAAAAACAGTAACCGATAAAATCGATAAAGATTTCTTGAAGATTTCATATTCATTTGGAAGAATTTTGCTTCCGAACAGCATCTCAGCATTTGCTGAAATCAAAAACCCTGCAAGCATGCCGACAATACCCAGAGTTAAAAATATCTTCAGGAAAATCCCGTTTATACTCTTGGCATTGTGATCGCCTTTTTCCTTTGACTGAACATAAAATCTCACATACGCCGCATTCATGCCGCCATTAAGGATGGTAAGATATCCGATAAAAGATGTGCAAAGAGAATATACGCCGTATTCGCTCTGCCCCAAGGAGTGCAGAATAATCGGAGTATAGATAATCCCGGAAATTATCTTGAATGCTATCGAAAGGTATGAGAGCACTACTCCGGCAGTCATCTGCTTCTTTCTATCGGAATTCATCTATACCCTCCTTTTGAGATAAAATTATTCTTCGTGAAAACATTTTTTATAAAACTCCGCTGCCTTTTTGCGCTCTGCTTTCAAAACCTCCGGCACACCGGAATAATCCACCGTAAACAGCGCGTCACGGACAGCCCCGGCAGTGTCAAATCCGTCCTTAAGCTCGTCAAAATGCCTGCCGGAGATTCCAAACTTATTAAAGAGCGTGTCAAGCCTGCTACCCATGCCTTTGATGTCCGAACGCTCAGTCACGACAAACGGCCTGTTAAACAGGATGGAGAAAACCGACGCGTGGAAGCTGTCCGTCACGACGAGTTTCGCGTTATGTATCCAGTATAGAAACTCATCGGGGCGGGTGTGAATATAATAGTCGCTGTCAATGTCCATGATGTCTATAACCTGCAATCCGAGGTCATCGGCAAGCGTGCAGATTTTTTCTTTGACCTTCCCATTAAAACCACCCAAGGCATAAACAAAAATGTAGTTGTCATTAACGTACTGCGAAGGCTTTTTTAGGATTTTCAACCATTCCGAAGTGTCAATGAGCATGGTCGGGTCAAGCAGTACCGTTGCGTATTTGCCAGTAAGCTCCTTTATAAGTTCAGCACCGCGTTCCTCGCGGACAGATAAGTATTCAAAGCCTTCGAGACCTTTTTTGTAGGTTTTGAGATACTTTTTCGGAAACTCGTCAAAGCCGAAGCTCGGGGCGATAGTCAGGCGCTGGGATGGAGTGGCAAACATCAGGAGGAAGTATTCGAGAGTCTTTATCCCCCTCTTCATATAGTGCCAAACCTGGTCGCTGCCCGCGACAAAATACTTGACTTCAAATTTCCCTTTGATGTTAGTATAACCGCAATCGGCTCCGATTTTAATATATTCATCGGAAAAAGCCTTTATATTTTCTCTTCTCTTACTTAATGCTTCGACATATTTTCTCTTTTCTTTTTCAAAACCATTAGCCTGTAAAATGCGATGAACAAGACGTTTTATGAATATCTTAACGCCACGTCTCGGCAAAAGCTGCCGTGAACATGGTAAAGTTTCTACATCAAAACCCATCAATTCAAAGCACCTTTGTACCGCATAGTTTTGAAGCTTATTACCAAAATTTACGTTATCATATAATGTTACAATTGCAATTTTTTCTTTCATATAACACACCGTCGCATAAAAAGTAGACACAAAAATGATGAATTGATCAATATTGCAAATCTATCCGAATAAAAATAGGATTATTTACCTGTCACCAATTCTCTCTGCAAATCTCTATTCAGCTATATTTATTTATCTACACTATATTTTACCGCGTACGTGCTCTGACATGACCTGCTAACTTAACTATTTCTGTTGAATTTCGCAACAGTATTTAGATTTTATCAGACTCATTTTTCATAAAAATAACAAAGCTTTGCTCTCTTGACATCACTTATTTTCTCATATTTGGACCTCATGTTCCCGGCATCTTTGCTATATTGACTTACAATCTTTTTTAATTATCAAGAATTTTCTCAAAAAAACTACAAAGTGCCTTTTGGGCAACAGCAAAATTATGCTTTTTTTGAGACATTATTTTGTTATTAAAAGCCAACTCGGTATTTTTACTAGGGTTTGATGCTAAATACTTTATTTTATCAGCTAGATCATTCGGATCTTTAGGTTTAAATGTTAACGCATTGTATCCATTTATAAAATATTCTCGTGTAGCATCATAGTCTGAAATGATGCACGACCTTTCATAATTGCCCGCTTCAATGCAGGGCCGTGGCTGGTGAGCGGCTGTTGATGGAAAAACAACCGCATCACAAATAGACATATAGGGAGAAATATCCGTTACGTAACCTATCTGTATGACCTTCCCGCACTCTTCCATTTTTTTTAAGTGCTTTTTTACAGCTATCAAGAAACGAATATATCGAATATGATAAAAGTGGGATAATATGTATTTATTTTCAAAGGCGGCGTCATTTATCTCCCCGGCAACAATGAACTTATAATTATCCCCCAATTTTTCCGCAGCTTTCAGCAATACATCAAGCCCTTTGATCTGAATAAGTCCCCCCATGAATAAAGAACAAAAACAATCTTCCGGAATGCCGTGCTGCTTCCTTACAGAATACTTATCATATGAAAAAATAGAATTGGGCTCCAGGCAATCTGGAATAACGATCTGGAGAGGTTTTTTCAGATTGATATAGTTCAATTCATGCTTCGCAAGATATGCAACACCGTCAAATCGTTTTTCAAAATTTCTCTTAATAATCCAATTGAAAGGCGATTTAATAAACGTTTCTCGCACGATGCATATCTTTTTTACTCTCGAAGGCAAATCTTTCGCAATCAAAGCGGTAACGGAAGTGTTGAAAATTACGGCATCCGGCTTGAGGTTCATTAGTTCTGATACAAGTTCTTTATTTTTACGAAAGCGAAATAACGTTGCCCAAAAATATCGAGTAAAATATCCGGGCATACCTGAATATAGATTCAGAGACGGAATAGGCGTCTTTGTCTCATATGTCTCAATATTGTTCGCATCTGCAATATTGCGGATCTTATCACTTCCAGAGGGGACACAGAGAACGACTCTATAATTGTTCTTCAACATGATGGCAATATCTATCAGACTCTTTGTACCACCTCCCATTGAAGAGACATGGTGCAGGACCAGGACTTTTTTCATTTTCTCTGACATATGATCACCTCAAGACAAGATCCTTCATTCTTTCTATTGTGTATATCTTCACATAACAACCTCGTTTTTTAAGAGATCACCCAATTCCCTTACAAATTTGGCATCCAGCTCGGCAATCGCCGCTCGGCTATCATACGCATTATCCATATCAATTTCAACGATAGCTTTCGCAAAGTCCTCTGCGGAATCCGATGATGTATAATAAATCATGTCCCCAATTTCACTGCTTCTAATGGCTGTAAGATCAACAGAAACAACTCGTAATCCATTCGACATATACGACAGTATCTTAGAAGGAAAAGCAGATTCATTGTACGTTGCATTTAAATCCTGGGAACATAGGCCGATGTCACATTTTTGAAGGTATCTATTATATTTCTCTCCACGTAAAACGCCATCGTATGAGATTTTGCACGCATTCACCTCGTTTGCTCTCTGAATGTCCCTTTTCAATTCCTCTATGTCATCTTTTTCTCCATAGCCAATTATATTAATGTGATAATTAGAAGATAGATGTGCAGCAATTTCGACAGCCTTTTTAGATCCTTTGTTTGAGTTAATAACTCCCGAATAGACGACGTGTATCAACCTGTCCGTATATTTATTTTCAAATCTCGGAATAGAACGATACGTGCCATGTAAAACGATGGACTTTTTCCCAGTACGATTAATTTTTGCGTCTAATAGCTTTGTAGATACAAGTAACATATCTGCATCATTGAATAATTTACGTTCCATCTTGCATTTTAATTTTCCCAAAGGGATTACATATTGATATAATTCGGATGCGAAATAAAGAATTTTCACGTCTTTTTTATCAAACATTCGAAAAAGTATCAAAGGCTCATATAAAACAGGGCTATCCCAGAAAAATATCACCTCATTCTTCTTTGATTTCTTCAGCAGATAATAGACAAGCCATAATCTTGACTTGCATTTTGATAAAAGCCTGAGGCTCTTGCTTTTATACCCATTGGAAGCACATTGGGTCAAGACAACCCCATTACGAATAGTTTCGGTTCGTTTGGGAAACTTTCCGTCTGTTTTTCTGGTCTCTGCAGGTGAAATAATTTCTACAGGTATGTTAAGTTTATATAACGAGTCAGCAATATAATCAATAACCGTCGCTGTAGATGGGGAGAACACGCGGTCCTGGTTTTTGTATTTTTCAATGTCATAGAAAGCTACAAGCTTCATTATACATCATCTCCTTGACATGAAATAACTTATTATGATAGATGATATTCCAAATAATCAATAAATAGAAGAACGATAAAAACCGCCATTCCTATTTCTTTCGAAGATAACACCGGATTGAGGAATATTAGCATTAGCATTGCCAACAACATCAATTTGATTATCCTTTTATTTCGGGCTTCAAGTTCGGAATAATATGGGTTAATTCCACATTTGATTGTCCAAAGGATTATTAATAAAAACAAAATCCCAAATAAACCCATACTCCCCATTAAATCCAAAATTTCGGAGTGACCACCTATATTTGAATTAAACCATCCTCCGATTAGTGGATTATCAAGAAATAATATCCAGCTTTTCCTGTAGACTTCCTGTCGTAAATAAACATCAGAAAATGTAGAGGTTGAGTTCATTTTCGTAACATAATATATTTCTTGTATTCTTCTCTGTAGCGTTTCTTGATTTCGAGTTGTTGATATGAGCCATATAAAAACATTATCAAGATTTAACGCAGCAAATGAAAAAATGACAATAATACCTAAAATAAACAGTATTTTCTTTTTGATATCCATTTTTTCAAAAGCTACTAAAACTGTCATTATTCCCAGGATCAATATTAAAATGAGATACTGAGAACAAAACACACATATATAAGACAAGAGCATTGGAATAGCTAAAATTCTCCTCTTAGTCTGTTTATATAAACATATCAATAGTGGTGTAACAAACAAAGATATGTAACAGAATCCGAATCCCCCTATATTTTCACTCCTATACTTATATGCCAAAGTTGCTTCAATATCTGATGTTGCAAGATACCTGGATGGAATACTATATTTTATATTTCCAATAATCGTAGTGATACATGTAATTGAATACACAATTAAGAATATTCTAAGAAGTATTTTCAAATTATCATGATTATATACACTTTTATTGGGAAACAATTCTAAACTAAAAAATACCGGAAACCAAAACTCATACAATAAAAGCATTTTATTTATTAATGTTGTATAATGCATCCACTGTGTTTTGTAAATTAAATAGTCGAACAATGTAATCAATGCAATGGTAGCAATAGTGTATATTGATATTGTTTTTTTAAACAATATCCCAATAAAATAACAAGAAAAGCTTGCAAAAATAATAATATTAAATACTTTGCCCTGCGCTTGCAAAACAGGTAAAAACATTGCTAAAATATATAAAACAATTGATACATATATTAAGCTTGCTACCTTATTTTTTTTAAATGCCTTCAATGGATCACCCACCTATATCTCAAATGATGATTTTTCATGCAATATACTATCAAAAGCTCGATTTAATAGTTTAACGCGATTTGTAAATTCTCTTTGGCTCATTTTCGTATCATTAAGACACATCATTTTAGTTTTTTGATTTTTAATGCAATCAACTGCAGCATCTATATTATATGCCGGAATATTTCTCCCAACTTTTGTAGAACGAGGATAAAAATTACCGCTTGCAATCTGCCATTCCTTAAAAACCCACTGATTCACATCAGTCATTTCTCTGTACTTATGGAGGCAGGTTTCGTTCAGAATGTCGTAATACTTATCCCAAACCTCATTAAAAGTTGACTTACAAAATGACGTGGGGAGATGCTGCTGAAGCATTCCGGGAAAACGAGGGCATGAAAGCAGAATTAAATTTCTTAGGATATTGATTCCGTACTTCATGTTAAACCATCCACTGATATTCTTTTTAATAACTTCACGCATTCTAAATTCATGATTTATTACGCCAATATCACGGAATGGCGCCATGATCACCATATCTTCCATATTATAGCAATGCACGTTCAATATTGCAGAGTCGCAGGGTTTTCCTTCCCTAAAAAAATCATTTTCTGTAGTAGGCTTAATGATGAACATATCATCGTTGAAATATACAAAGAGGTCTGAAAGTCCTTCTATTCTGTGCAAGTTCAGTTCAATTGTATGGCTGCTAAAAGTTGGCAGATATTGTTCGGGTATGTAATCTCTGTGATTTACTATGTTAAGCCTTGGATTCTCCGTGTTCAACCATTTGGGGAGATGTCCCCATGTAACAAAATGGATAGTACGTACCCATGGGCAGAACTTTTCAACCCCTCTGAACCAATACTGAAGATTATTCCAGTCGCGATACCTATGTTCGCTGTCATCCTCTTCTTTAGTCAGAACGCCTTTATATTCATTTTTTTCTTTTTTCCATTCAGGGTCGTTCCCATCGACCCAAATGATCACGAAATCAATGTCGCTCTGCATTGCCAGCCATCCTTGTCTTATTCAATAATCTGTTTTCAATTTTTTTCGTAAGGCTTCCTACTATATATCTGTGGGACAATACCGCCAAAACGCCAATTACTATAAAGGAAGCTATAAACGTAATTGCAAATTGCCTTACCGAGGTAAACTCGCGGCAAATATTGTTTATAATAAAATTGATCACTACCATGTGATAAAGGTAAAAACTATAAGAATAATCTTGTTTTAATCTTTTTTTGAAAGAAAATCCGATTCCCGTCAGCATTAAAAGCATTATCAGAGTTGTGATCAGATTATAACGTATCCCACTGAATATTTTCACGAGTGAACTCGGCGTAAGATATTCCCAAATCAGGTACGCTGCCGCAAAAATCCACTTCCATTTTACGAGGATAGGTATTAACGTATTTCGATTGTAATATACACACATTCCGATAAGGAATATCCACAGAAAAGAGACCAGATTGCACTGCAATAATTTATATACAATCTCGGGATAAAGCCCTTTTCCCTTTTCAAGCGCCCAGTCAAGAATCATTCCAAATGCAATTACAACACTCCATGCTTTTATTCCCTTTCTCTTCAGCCACTTTGCAAGGAAAATGGCAGCTATGTAAAACTGTATATCAACAGTAATAGTCCATAATGCCCCGTTCGGCACACCAACGCCGTAATCTCTTAGCCATTCATCGGTATAAAATTGGAAAACAGTCATTTGTGTACCAATATACACTGCTATATCTTTACAGCTGTACCCCCCCCCGCGTGAAATTAAGATGAGCGCAAGGTTAAGAAGTACATCCGCCCAAAGTTCTGGGAAAATTCTGATTGCGCGCCGTTTAAGAAATTCGCTTGTTTTATATCGTTCAAGAGATTTTGCTATAAAGAGCCCACTCAGGAAAAAGAATACAGGAACTCCTCTCACAAAATATGCAACGCCATGAAGCAAATCACTATCAAATGAAAAATGAGTAATAAAATGTCCAAGAAAGACTGTAAAGGCGCAGATCAGCCTTATTATGTCAAAACAGTTATCATTTATGTTGACCTTAGCTGCGTTATCGTCCACGTTCATTTCCTCCACACCATCTTATTAACAACGCCTGTATAGCTCTGAATAATTTTAACAACCTTAGTGCTCACATTAACATCTGTATACGCCGGAACCTCAATACCAAAATCGCCGTTTCTGTTCATCTTTACGGCAAGATCGACGGCTTGAAGCACCCTGTCGCCGGTTATAGAGCCTATGATAAATACTCCTTTGTCTAAAGCCTCCGGACGTTCTGTAGATGTCCTTATAGATACAGCCGGGAATTTGAAATACGCGCTTTCCTCTGGCAATGTTCCGCTGTCGGAAACCACGCAGAATGCATTTTTCTGAAGCTTGTTATAGTCAAAGAATCCAAGCGGTTTATGCTGCATAACTCTTTTGTCAAACTCAAATCCACGAGCCTCGATGTACTTTTTTGAACGCGGGTGACAGCTGTAAAGTATCGGCATGTCATACTTTTTTGCCATTTCATTCACAGCATTCATCAGGCTGAAAAAGTTGCTTTCAATATCGATATTCTCTTCGCGGTGAGCGGAAAGAAGTATATATATTCCCTTTTCAAGTCCTAACTGTTCAAGCACGTTGCTGCTATCTATTCTTTCCTCGTATTCGCTGAGTACTTCCGCCATCGGCGAGCCTACAACATAGGTATACTCTGGCTTGACACCCGTATCAAGAATATACCGTCTTGCGTGTTCCGAATAGCAAAGGTTCACATCGCTCGTCACATCGACAATACGTCTGATAACCTCTTCGGGAAGATTTTCGTCCTTGCAACGGTTGCCTGCTTCCATATGAAATACCGGTATTTTAAGCCTTTTTGCAGAAATAACGCACAGACAAGAATTTGTATCTCCCAAAACTATGATTGCATCGGGCTTGACCTCGGACATCAGCTCATACGATTTTGAAATAACATTGCCCATCGTCTGGCCGAGATTGTCGCCTACAACTCCAAGATAATAATCAGGTTCTCTGAGCCCCAGATCTTCAAAGAAAACTTTGTTCAACTCATAATCATAGTTCTGCCCTGTATGCACCAAAACATGGTTAAAGTATTTGTCGGCTTTTTTGATTATTGCCGACATTTTTATTATCTCGGGACGAGTGCCGACTATCGTCATAAGTTTAAGCTTGCTCATATTAAATATCCTTTACAGATTATAGTGCTTGTAGAGTTCCTTGTGATTTCTCATCCACTCCGCCATCTCTTTGACCATCGTTTCATAGTCGGGAACAAGATACCTGCCGTCGATCTTCGATGCAACAAGGGATTTGTCCAAAGATACGCCTTCAACCGGAGTTATAGTAAGCTCATCATTTCTGATATAGTGATTAAACAGCTTCAAAAGTTCATATTTTGTAATGCTCGTTTGCGGAACGGAATTATAAATCCCAGTTATCTCATGCTCCATTACATATTCCATAGTTTTTGCAAGCTGCAGAGTTGTCTGACCCGTCCACACAGCACCGGTATAACCGTTTATGCTACCGCTTTGTTTCATAAACCAGTTGAGCAGTCCAATGCCGTTTTCATTGATGTCCGGACCAACAATGGAATTTCGAAGCGTTGTGTTTTTATCGTCATCAAGCTCGCCTAAAGCCTTTGTGCGATCATAGAAGGTTTCGCCGTCGCGAAAATCGTCGACATTATATGAACCTTTCTTCCCGGAAAAAACGCAGTCGGTGCTCATATGTATAATTCGTGCGTTCATGTCCTTTGTAACCTGCGCAAGAAAATGCGGAAAATAAGAATTCAAAAGCACCGCACCCGCATGATTGTTTTCGGCAAACTGATTCAGAACGCCTATGCAGTTAATCACATAGTCATATTTGCCATCTGAAATTATCTTTTTAACATTTTCAAAATCCGTCGCGTCACCGACTATCCCCTCAACAAGAGGGTTGGGCTCTAAAGAAAAGCCGGTGACGTCGTGTCCTCTTTCAATCAAATATAGAGCTATCTGATGCCCCGCCATTCCGGCAGAGCCCATTACCAAAACTTTTTTACCCATGACCCACCTCCACTACATATTCAAACAATTTCTAACGTAGTCGGTCGTCATAAGCTTGTCCACAACGCCGTTGACGTCGAGACGATTGGTATTGTGACTTGTGTATGCTTCGTCCGCCATCGTGTGAACCTCTCCCTTGACAAAGAATTTATCATAGTTCAGATCTCTACTGTCTGCTGCTACGCGATAGTACCCGCCCATATCCTCGGAGCGAAGCCGCTCCTCTCGGGTCATAAGCGTTTCATAGAGCTTCTCACCGTGTCGTGTACCGATAATATTCGTACCTGTATCCCCGAACAGCTTCTGAACTGCCTTTGCAAGGTCGCCAATGGTAGAGGCATCGGCTTTCTGAATGAACAAATCTCCGGGGTTGGCATGCTCAAAGGCAAATTTTACAAGGTCAACCGCTTCATCTAAATTCATCAGGAAGCGGGTCATGTTCGGGTCGGTAATAGTGATGGGATTGCCGGCTTTTATCTGATCAATAAACAGCGGTATAACGCTGCCGCGGCTGCACATGACGTTGCCGTAGCGGGTGCAGCAGATGACAGTCCCGCCCCGTTCTGCGGCCACTCGCGCATTAGCGAAGATGACGTGCTCCATCATCGCCTTCGAGATTCCCATCGCATTGATTGGGTATGCTGCCTTGTCCGTCGAAAGACACACAATGCGCTTAACGCCCTCGTCGATTGCGGCATGAAGGACATTGTCAGTGCCGATGACGTTTGTGCGGACAGCCTCCATCGGGAAGAATTCACAGGAGGGAACCTGCTTCAGCGCGGCCGCATGGAATATGTAATCAACGCCGTGCATCGCATCGCGAACCGACTGCAGGTTGCGCACGTCGCCGATGAAGAACTTGACTTTTTTCGCCTGCTCGGGACACTTTGCCTGAAGCTCGTGGCGCATATCGTCCTGCTTTTTTTCGTCGCGGGAAAAGATTCGTATCTCGGCGATGTCGGTGTTAAGAAAGTGCTTGAGGACTGTGTTGCCGAACGAACCTGTGCCGCCGGTGATCATTAAGGTTGAATTGGAAAAGTTAAGCATATAATCTACCTACTTTATTGTAATTTACGAATAAACAACATTATTTAAGCCAGAACATCATTTTTTCAACACGATCAAGCAACATTTTTTTGTTAAAATTTAAATTTGAATAACTCAAAGCGTTCTGGCTAATTTTTGTTCTTTCTGCCGGAGTCATATTCATCAGGTTTATAATGTTTTCGGTCAATCCTTCTGCGTCTTCGGCATTGCTGACCAAACCTGAGCCGGAATCCCTGATAATCTCCTGCACCTCACCGTCAGCAGAAACAAGAATAGGTTTCCCGCACGCCATACAAGACTGAGTCTTAGCAGGTATAGTCATTGAAAATACTTCGCTTTTGGACAGACAAATCAGCAGAGCATCAGCAAAGAAAAAGTATTCTGGGATTTCTTCAGCAGGCTTACGATCTATAAAATTAAAGTATCGCTCTATTCCGACATTTTTAATTCTGCCTACTAACTCACTTTTAAATCTGCCATCACCGATTATATTAAACCTTACCAGCAAATCTTTCTCTTGCAGTTGTTTTGCAACATCAACCAATATTCCGAGCCCCTGTGCATAGCCTATGTTGCCGGCAAAAACGATGTTGAATGCTCCGTCCCGCGGGATCTCTTTTTGGGGCGCATCGGATAACGGCTTGTAAAAATCTTCGGCATACTGCGGCCAGTAAATTATCTTTTCGTCTGCCGATCCGTTACCGCATTCGATACGGCTGCTTATATCTTTTTTAAAGCTTTTTGATGAAATCAAAATTTTGTCGCAATGTTTATAGATGTAATTCACCATTTTGCTGATCGGTCCGATAATGAGTTTACTGTGTATACCGGTTATTATCTCAACGTTTTGAGGCCACAGGTCTGTAACATAAAGAACGTTCGGTATCTTCTGCTTCTTTGAAAACCAAACTCCGATAAGAGCCTGGGTCATCGGGGAAACCTCATAGGTAAAAATCGTATCAGGTTTAAGCTTTGTGAATACTTTCCAAAAATATCCGGAAACAACAAATGATAAATAGTTGCAAATAAGTCCGACCGACGAGTGCCCTCTTGCTATAATCGGCAGACGGATAATATCTACACCGTTCCAAGTTTCACGGCGCTTTTTTCTCCATCCGTATCCTTCGAAGAATTTTCCCTGAGGATAATTCGGTATTCCGGTCAGAACAGTAACTTTATAGCCTCGTCTGATCCACTCTAAAGCAATATCGTTTATTCGGAATTGTTCCGGATAAAAGTATTGAGAGATAATAAGAATGTGTTTTTGTTCCATTAGAACTGTGACTCCGTTTTTTCTATGGACTTACGCAAGGAAATCAAATTGAACTCGTCGTATCTACTCATTTCCCTCTCATACCTCAAACTCCCGAACGCCTTATTGACAACCGGCGTCACATGGCTGAGTAGTTTCAGTGCCCAACCAAACCCTTTCACCAGCCACACCCGTTTTCCGTGAGCCTCTGCAATCATCTTCACCAACTCGCTTGTGTTGCTGTACTCCTCATTCTGCGGCCAGAAAGTGCCGCTTTCTTCGTTTTCTATCATCAGCCGCACAAACTCGCACAAGTTTTCAATATACAGCATCGACCGCTGGTTTTTCACATATGGGAATATCGGCGTTTTCTGCGCTATCTTCGAGAGCAAAGGATAGTTTCCTTTGCTGCCTTTTCCGTATATCATCGGCGGACGAAGGATTACGACCTTGAAATTTTCGTCATTCAGCGGTCTGATTCCGTTTTCAGCCTGAACCTTGCTGTCGCCGTAGCAATTTGTAGGGGAAACAGGCGTATCTTTCGTGATCAGCTTGTCTTTTCCAATGGGTGCGCTGTCGCCGTAAACGATTGCGCTGCTCATAAAGATAAACTGTTTGACACCGTCTGTCTTTGCTTTCTTGGCAGTTTCTATAGTCAAATCGGTATTGACCGAGTAGTAAAGCTTTTCTTTCTCCGCGCTTATCTTTCCGCTGTCGGAATGTGCGATCCCCGCGACATGAAACACGCTGTCATATCCCGAAAAGCTTTTTTCTCTCCAGCTTCCGTCGATCATATCAACGGTATCTATCTCATACCATTCGGGATAATTTTCTTTTATATACTTTTCAAAAGACGTGCCTATGTAGCTGTTTACGCCAGTTATCAGTATCTTCTTCATTTAATAACCGTTTCCTTCGCAGTTTCTTCTGTCTTAATGCTTCCCGTTCCGCCCTCGACCACTCCGTCGTGCCTGAGAACGGAAATAAACGTCCCGAAGAAGCATCTCAGATCCATCATAAAGCCCTTGAATTTTCCTTCATTCAGCACTTTGACATAATCGCCGTCGAGCTTTGCCTTAACAGGTATTTCAAGCTCATCTCTGCCGTTTATCTGCGCCCAGCCCGTAAGCCCTGGGCGCACGTCGTTTGCGCCGTATTTATCTCGCTCGTCGGCTAAATCGTCCTGGTTCCAAAGAGCGGGGCGAGGACCGACTATCGCCATATCGCCTTTGACTATGTTGAATATCTGGGGCAGCTCGTCTATGCTCATCTTCCGCATAAACTTTCCCCACCTCGTTATGTACTGCTCGGGATTTTCAAGCATATGGGTCGGAACGTCGTGCGGCGTGGACATCTTCATACTCCTGAATTTGTAGCAGTTGAAAAACGTCCGCTTGATTCCAATTCGCTTCTGCTTGAAAATTACAGGTCCCGGGTCATCAATAAATATAATCAGCGAAACTATAAGCATAGGTATCGCGAGAATTATCAAGCCGACTAAAGAAAGTATTAAATCAATAAACCTTTTAATACAGTTTTTGTACATTTTCTCAGCCTCATATATCAATTAAATTCCTCATCAAGAACGGATTTTTCAACAACTTTTGCATATTCCTCCGCGCTGAACTTTTCAACAATTCTGCCCGCGTCAAGCTTTGTTCCGCTCTCGACGACCGCGCCGCTCATTATGATTGCACCGCAGTTTATGTGGCAGTAGTTCATAACCATGCTGTTGTGATTCACCACCGCGCCCATCGAAACTATCGTCCCCGCGCTTATAACGGCGTTCGCGTGGATTCCCGCCAGAGGCTCTACAATACAGCCCTTTGCAAGCTGCGCCGACGGTGAAACGTAGGCTCTCGGCGAAACCAGAATCGGCACGGTATAGCCGTATTCTTCAAGCTTTTTTGTGAGATTTCGTCTTATCTTCGGATTTCCTATCGCGACGATTGCGTATGAATAATCCGCTGAAAACCGCTCGGCATCATCGAACTTTCCTATGGATTCCTCATGATAGTTCGGATTATCCTTGCCGAAACTGTCATCAAGAAAACTAATTTTTTCAAAGAAATTCATCGACTGCGCTATCTCTTTTGCGACCGTCCCGTACTGCCCCGCGCCGAGAATCAAAAGATTTTTGTTCATATCTCTCAGACCTTTCAGACGGCAATGGGCTGTTTGCTTTTGTCATTAGTAGGGTGAAACGTCGTAACTACGCTCTTTGTGAGCTCATAGACCTCCGCCTCGTCCTCGTTATATGCCGCTTCCATCAACCTCTTAAGTTCCTTGAAAAAGCCGTCATATTCAAACGGAATAGGTTGTCCGATGTGGATTTTATTGTTCTCGGTGGTCTTAAGACCTTCCTCAGCCATTAACTTTTCCTCATAGAGCTTTTCCCCGGGGCGCAAGCCGATGTATTCAATCTTTATGTCAACATCGGGTACCTTTCCCGAAAGCCTTATGAGGTTCCTCGCCAGCGTATCTATCTTTACGGGCTCGCCCATGTCAAGGACATAGATTTCTGACCCTTTACCCATAACGCTCGCTTGAAGCACAAGGCTTACCGCTTCGGGTATCAGCATAAAGTAGCGTATAATGTCGGGGTGGGTGACTTTGACAGGCCCGCCCTGCGCGATTTGTTGCTTGAACAGCGGTATAACAGAGCCGTTGGAGCCGAGCACGTTTCCGAAACGCACTGCACAAAATCTTGTATGTGAAGTTATCTTTTTATCATCACGCGGCGCCCAGCTGTCCTCCGGCTGGTGAGCATGCAACTGCGGAATCTCATTCTCACGGTGGTTCTTAACCATGTAATCAAACGTCTGGATAATCATCTCGCAGAGCCGCTTCGACGCGCCCATAATGTTAGTCGGGTTGACGGCTTTGTCAGTTGAAATCAATACGAAGCGTTCGCACCCGTTGCGCATAGCGGCATATGCGGTCTTGTATGTTCCGATTGCGTTGTTTTTAATGGCTTCGCAGGGGCTGACTTCCATCAGCGGGACGTGCTTATGCGCCGCCGCGTGATAGACTATCTGAGGTTTATATGTCGAGAAAACGTCCTGCAATCTTCCACTGTCGCGGACAGAACCTATAAGTACAACAAGGTTGAGGTTCGGGTATTTGCTTATAAGCTCTTGCTGAATCGCATATGCGTTGTTTTCGTAGACATCAAAAATTATGAGCTGCTTCGGGCTATGGCTTGCTATCTGGCGGCAGAGTTCGGAGCCTATTGACCCTCCTCCGCCCGTGACCATAACGGTTTTACCCGTGAGCATTTTGTAGACGGGTTCAAGGTCGAGCTTTATTATTTCTCTGCCGAGCAAATCCTCGATCGCGACGTCTTTAAGGTCGGTCACATTTACCTCGCCGTTTGCAATTTGGTAGATGCCTGGGAGGCTTTTTAGCTCGCAACCCGTCTCGTGGCAGATGTTCAGAATCTCCTTTTTCTCGTCAGCCGAGGCAGACGGGATTGCAAAGAAAATCTTCTTAACCTTGTACTTTTCGACCGCTGAGAGAATAGAATCTCTGCCGCCGACTACGGGTATGCCCTCTATGTACCTATCCCACTTATTGCGGTTGTCGTCGATTATGCAGACGACATTTCCGTCGGAACGGTTGCTGCGGATTAAGTCCTGAATAATCATTCTGCCTGCGTTTCCCGCACCGATGATCATTATATTAGCGTCGGATTTTGCCCTTGCGCTCTCAAACAATGAGCGTTGGAGCAGGATAAACCTGTATGAGAAGCGAACAGCTAAAACTAAAATGAATTGAATGACCGCGCCGATGAGGTAATAGCTTATAGGCATTCTGCCAAAGATAACCGTGATGAAAATACCGTGGAAAACGGCGGTAATGGCCGTTGAAGCTGTCACTCTGAGCAGCTCGGTGTAACTTGCAAAGCGCCAGATACTTTTGTACATTCGCAGAAGCCAGAAGATAACGAGGCTGAATACCGTGTAGATCGGCGCGAATTTCAAGAACGAGTAGAAGAAGTCGCGCGGGATTGCTGTGTAGCGGCAGTCGAAGCGAAGCCAGAGGGCGAGGAAATACGACAGGTTTATAGCTATGGCGTCATAAATCATCAAATACACCGTCACGGCCTGCCAGTGCTCGAAGCTCTTTTTCATCTTTTCTCTCATTTGCTCACCTCGTCTTGCGAGTGCCCTATCAAAATCTACAAAACCAAATCGAAGAGGGATCCCTCTCCCCTTTTCTCTCCCCCATAATTTTTCTCCATTTCAGTGGAGCTAATCTAAAACTATAAAGATTTAAATCTATTACAGGTTCAAAAAATGGGAAATGCCGCGCTAAAAAAGCGCCAACCGAAGTTGCCCAACGATTGCCGCGGCGAAACGGCGCTCATAAATGCCTGAGAGCCGCTTTATTGGTTTAAAACAGGGCATAGTGATCCCTCACCACGCTGTCATTTTGTCTTCGCAATGCTCTCATTCCAACGGATTTACGCTTTTTTCGACCGATTACAGTCCGCCAAATCATAAACCTTGCGCTGATTATAGCACATCGACAAATAAAAAGCAATAGTTTTAGTGAAATTTCTAAAAATTCAGCAATTTTATACGAACAAATATCCGTTTTTTATTCCCTTTTGACCCATTTTTCCTCTCCCTGACCTTATCATTTTTTATACCTTTTAAAAAATATTTTTGTTTTTCGGGATCTTCTGCCCTACCGCTCCCCCGCCGCGGCCGAAGATTTTGCAAAAAGAAAAATCCGGGAGAAACCCGGATTTAAAAATGTATAAATTCCGTATAGATCAGTCTTCGGCGTCGCCGTAGAAGCGCATGTTTCCGTAGACGCGCTCCATGACGTCCTCGC
This sequence comes from uncultured Clostridia bacterium, assembly GCA_947625615.1. GTDB lineage: Bacteria > Bacillota > Clostridia > Oscillospirales > Ruminococcaceae > Faeciplasma. The sequence continues at coordinate 66,698 of CANQPB010000011.1, forward strand.
CGTAGCGGGCGTCTATGTAGGTCTCGACGCGGTTGTGGGGAGGGACGCCGTTCAGGCGGTCGCGCCATCTTAGAATCGCGGCGGCGGAAATCATCAGGTTCACCGCCATGAAGACGGTTATCGCAACTATCCCCGCCCGCCAGGAATGCGCCCTGACGAGATCCAAAAATTTCATGAGGTAGGGAAAGATCAGCCTTGCAAAGCCCAGCCCGAGGATCCCCCAGATTATGCTCATTTCAAGGCAGATTCTGCCGTGAATGTTCAGGATCCGGCCGCTGTAGTCCCACGAGGTGCTCCCGAAGATCTTCTCCTGCAAAAAGCTGCCGAAATACTCCACCGCCGAGCCGGCGACGGCGAACATCAGAAACTGCTCGGGCATGCTTTTGTCGTAGAGGATAAGCGAGACGAGATAGATCGCCACGGCGCCCACGCCGTAGATTATGCAAAAAGGCCCCCAGACGGTTGCGGAATGGTTTTCCCATGCGCCCCGCTTGACGAGGGCAAACAGCCCCTCGAAGACAAAGCCCGCCACGCTTCCGAACAGAAACAGACAAAGAACCGTCTGATAGCTCAGGTTATCCTTCAGACGTTTTCTCATGACACCGACCTCCCGAATGCCCTTTACGGATTTTCCAAGTTTATTGTACCACTTTCCCGAGGAAAAGTCAACTGTGTTATTGTTCGTTCTAAAAAAGAAAAAAGTTTTCGCCGGCCTTTTTCAAAAGGCCGCGCAGGTCGAGGGGCGCGAAGCCCCTCGTTGCGCTCCGCAGAGCGCGAAATCCCCCGTAGGACGCCGAGCAGGCGTCCTACGGATAATGCGAAGCGAAGCGCAGGACGGGGAGAAAAAACTGTCCGGTGGACAGTTTTTTCGCGGGGAGACCCTCGCCGGGGGTCTCCCCGGCGAGGCGCCCAAGGCGCCTCGCACTCGGAAAGGGGTATGGGGGAAACCTTGTAAAGGGTTTCCCCCGATTTGCCGAGTGCAAGCGAGGCAAATAAAAAGGCCGTTTCAATATCAAACGCTTTTTCAGAAAGCAAAGGCTTTTTTGCCTGTCTCACCCCCTGCCCCCTCTCCCTCGCGAAGGGAGAGGGGGTTCCACCCCGTCACCCGGCCGTTCACCTTGCGGCGAACGGCGCGACCCCTCCCCTCGAGGGGAGGGGTGTGTTCCCAAAGGCTCGCTGAAAAATCGGCGCCGAGTTCGGCACTTTCGGTGCGGCGGTTGCCGTATGCTGACAGCCCGGATTAAAAATCCGTCAGAAATTAAACAGCGTGCGCCACCGTCCTTTTCGTCATCTTACCGTATTTTCCGTCAATTGTGCATAATCACTGTTTTTGCGGGAATGCCGCGGGGAAGGTATGTCAAAAAGACGAAAAGCAATTTTTTGATCAAATAATATTGACTTTTTTCGGCCGGAATGATATAAATTGTATATAAATAGCATCGGTTAAAATGCCGC
>CANQPB010000012.1 GCA_947625615.1 uncultured Clostridia bacterium
CCTATGTCAACGCTTTGGCAAAGGCGGGATTTGTAATCGAGCAAATGGTTGAGCAGACCGATGATGCAACGATGCATGCAGAAGGCGATATCAGTGCCAAAGCCAAAAAAGCAAAAATGCTTCCCATTTCTGTTTTATTCAAGGCAAGAAAATTATAGAGAAAACTGCAGCCTTATATAGCCTGACCGAAAAGAGGTGAAGAATATGAAAAATAAAATCCTTCGCGCCATGGCGGCGCTGATTCTGGCGGCCGCGGTCATGGGGCTTGCGGCGTGCTCCGGCAGCGGGGCCGTAGATTTGGGGCAGTATATCGCCGTGAAGTTTGCCGGGGCAAACGGCAGCGGCGAGGCGTTTTTTGACTTTGACTACGCCGGCTTCGAGCAGGACATGACCGCAAATCTTAAGGACGGCGGCAGCGAGGCCGAGCTTGCAAAGATCGCGGCCGTGGAATTCACCTTCGAGCTCGACCGCTTCACCGAAAGCGGGCTCTCAAACGGCGATGCCGTCACCGTCACCGTAAGCTATGACGAGGAGATCGCCAAGGAGGCGGGTTTTTCCTTTAAAAACCCGAGCCGCACCTTTACCGTAGAGGGGCTTGAGTAAGATGTGGCCGAAACGGCCACATCAAGAAGATAGAAGTTAGAAATCAGATATCAGAATTTCAAGGTGTCGCCTGCGGCGACGCATCTAAATATTTCTGATAATGCGTGCGGAATGGACACTCCCCTTGAGTAAGCCGTACTCAGAGCAGCTCCCGAAAAAACATTGAAAAAAGACCGTACCCGTTTGGATACGGCCTTTTTGTTATGCGGATTTTACTGCGCTTCGCTTGAGCTTATCTCGCCTATTCTTATTGCGGTGACGTTATATTCCGTGTCGGTGGGGACGACGGTGTATATCATCGTCTTTTCAACGGTGTCAAGCGAGGGGATCCAGTTGGTTATCGGCAGACGGTAGCAAACCGTAAGCTCGGTGCCGCCGTCTTGGGGCTTCATCTCGGTTATCTCGGGGTAGTATGCCGGCGAGCGTGGATACGCCGGTATCCGATACATTCCCGAATCGGCGTCGTATTCAAAGGTTAGCTCGGTGTCGCCGACGGTCTTGTGGGTATAGCTGAGCCCCGGGCCGAAAAGCTTTGTTATCCTGCGGTCTATGTCGAGATAGGAGACCATGTAGGATCCCCCGGTGTATTCATAATATACCGACGGATTGAAGATGATGTCCCAGCATGCCGCCGTGATTATCACGTCTTCGTTCAGCGAAGCCGCGCCGTCGAAGGTGGGGGCGTCGCAGGCGACGAGCGGCATTATGAACTCCTCGAAATATCTCTCCTGTTCCGATGTGTCCCGGCGGTCTTTGACAACCTGCGATATCTTTATCCCGGTGGCCACAACGCCTATCACCGCGAATATCAGCATGAACAGCCCGAACACCGCCTGGACGGCCTGCGAAAAGCTTATCGTGCGGGAAACTATCGGCTCCGGCTCGGCCTCCTCGTCGGGGTCGGTCAGGTCTGAGACGTCCTCGTCGAGGGCTTCAAGAATGTGCTCCTCAAGCTCCCAGTCGAACTTGAAGCGCTCCCTCAGGCGCTTTTCCTCGCCCGAGGTGATCTTATGCTCCTCAAATTCCTCTTTGTCTTCTTTGTCCGCTTCGCCCGCCTCGGGATTTGCGCCCCCCTCGGCTTTCATAAGCTTTGCCGCTTCGGCCTCGTAGTCGAAGATATGCGGCTTTTCGCGGCGCTTTTTCTCGCCGGAATGAGTGGTGTGAATCGTCTGGAAGCGGTTGTGCTTCGCCTTTTCCGAGGGCTCCGCCTCGGCGTTGTCTTCGGCTTCGGCCTCCGGCTTTTTCTCCTCCGAAGTTGTCTCGGATTCCTCTGCGGGGGCTTTCTTCTCCGGCTTTTGCTCGGCTTTATCCTCTTCTTTTTCCTCCGGGGTGGGGGAGGGTTCCGCTGCCTTATCAACCGCCGCCTCTGCGGGGTTTGCCTCGGGTTCCTCCGCGGGGGCGGTATCTTCGGGCTTAGGCTCCGCCGCTTTCGCCGAAGGCGCTAAGGTCTCGGCTTTGGCGCCGCTTGGCAGGGCGGATTTTCTCTTCTTTTTTTTGCTCATATAACTGACCTCACTGTCTTATCTGTCCGCTTCCGTTGATTATATACTTTACCGTCGTCAGCTCACGCAGACCCATCGGCCCGCGCGCGTGCAGCTTTGCGGTGGAGATTCCTATCTCGGCGCCCAGCCCGAATTCGAAGCCGTCGGTAAAGCGGGTTGAGGCGTTTACGTAAACCGCCGCGGCGTCTATTGCCGAGGTGAATTCCTCGGCGGCGGGCAGGCTGTCGGTGACAATGCATTCCGAATGCCCGGTGGAATATTTTCTTATGTGCTCAACGGCGTCGAAGATGTTGTCCACCACCTTAACGGCGAGGATATAGTCGAGATATTCCGTCGCCCAGTCCTCCTCGGTGGCGTCGGTTACCGAGCTCCCGAGGATCATCTTTGTTATTTTGCAGCCGCGGATCTCCACCCTGTGGGCGTCGAGGCGCTTTTTAAGCTTCGGAAGAAGCTCCTCGGCTATGTCGCGGTGAACAAGCACCGTCTCGCAGGCGTTGCACACCCCGGGGCGCTGCGTCTTTGCGTTGTCTATGATGTCTACCGCCATATTTATGTTTGCGGCGCTGTCGACATATATATGGCAGTTGCCGACTCCCGTTTCTATAACCGGTACGGTGGAATTTTCCACGCAGGAGCGTATAAGCCCCGCGCCTCCCCGCGGGATAAGCACGTCTACAAGCCCGTGGGCGTGCATCAAAGCGTTCGCCGATTCGTGCGAGGTGTCGGCAAGAAGCTGAATTGCGTTCTCCGGCAGACCCGCCTTTTTTACGCAGTCCCGCATTATAGCCGCAAGGACGATATTGGTGCCTATGGCGTCGCTTCCGCCGCGAAGAATTGCCGCGTTGCCCGATTTAAGGCAGAGCGCCGCGGCGTCCACGGTGACGTTCGGCCGAGATTCGTAGATTATCCCCACCACGCCGAGGGGAACCCTTACCTTTTTTATTCTAAGGCCGTTCGGCCTCGTCTCCCCCGAGATTACCTCCCCGACGGGATCCCCGAGATCCGCAACCTTAAGCACGCCCTCGGCAATGCCCTCTATCCGCTTTTCGTTGAGGTATAAGCGGTCGGTGAGGGTGCTTTTAACTCCCTTTGCCTCCGCCGCCTTTACGTCGGCGCGGTTCTGATCCAAAATGTCCCGCTTTCGGGATATAAGCTCGCGGGCGATAAGCCTTAAGGCCTCGTTTTTCTTTTCGGTTCCCGCCGAGGCGAGCCCGCGCGAAGCCTCCCTTGCGGATATGCCTATGGGTTCAAAATCAAACATGGCGATCCTCCTGCTTTTTTGCCGCAAAAAGCGTTCCTATAATCCTGCCGTCGAACACGTCGTATAAATTCTCGGCGCGGGAGCCGTTTATGATCAGCATGTCTATCCCGTGGGCATTGGCGATCTTTGCGGCGCCTATCTTTGTGGCCATGCCGCCGGTGCCGAGCCGAGACCCCGCTCCCTCCGCGCAGCGCTCAATTTCTTCGGTTATGCCCTCCACGCGGGAGATAAGCTTTGCGTCGCCGAATTCCCGGGGATTTTTGTCGTAAAGCCCGTCTATGTCTGACATGATTATCAGAAGATCCGCCTTGACGAGCACCGAAACTATCGCTGCAAGGCTGTCGTTTTCGCCAACCTCAAGCTCCAGCTCGTCTATGGCTACAACGTCGTTTTCGTTGACTATAGGCACGGCCCCCGAATTTATTATCGCCTCAAGGGCGTTTAAGACGTTTTCCTTTCGCTCGTCCGAGATTACGTATTTTGTCAGCAGCACCTGCGCCACGGTGATGTTATAGCTGCCGAACAGGCGGCCGTACATGTTCATAAGCTCGCACTGCCCGACGGCGGCGCACGCCTGCTTCGAGGGGGTGTCCTTCGGGCGCTCGCGAAGCCCCAGCCTCGACATTCCGAGGCCTATTGCTCCCGAGGTGACCAAAACTATCTCCACCCCGGAATTTTTTATGTCGGAAAGGGTTTTTACCAAGCCCTCGATATGCCTCAGATCGAAGCTGCCCGAGGGGTGGGTGAGCGTTGAGGTGCCCACCTTTACTACTACGCGGCGTTTGTCCATAAAAATCAACTCACAACATTATTTATGACGCTTCCCGAAAGATATCCTTCGAGATTCTTTTTCACAAGCTCTATAAGCCTCAGCCTTGTTTCAAGCGGGGCCCAGGCTATATGCGGGGTTATCCAGCAGTTTTTCGCCCCCAAAAGAGGGCAGTTTTTATCCATAGGCTCAACGGTCAGAACGTCCGCCCCGAAGCCTGCGATAGTCCCGCTGTCAAGAGCCCGCCGCAGGGCGTGCTCGTCCGCAACTCCCCCGCGGGAGGTGTTTATCAAAATCGCCGTGGGCTTCATCATGGCGAGGGTGTCTTCGTTTATAAGTTTTTCGGTGGCCGGGGTGAGCGGGCAGTGAAGCGTTACAATGTCTGCGCGGCGCAAAAGATCCTCAAGGCTTAAAAATTCGGTGTCCGGCTCGTCCTTCGGAACGGTGCGGGTGTTTACCGTAACCTTCATATTGAACGCCCGGGCGATTTTTGCAACCGCCCTGCCTATCGCCCCGTAGCCGACTATGCCTATAGTCTTGCCGCTCAGCTCATAAAGCGGGGGGCCGAAATGAGTAAACAGCTTTGAAAAGCACCATTCTCCCCGGCCGGTATACTCCGCATAGCGGGAGACGCTCGAATAGTGGTAGAGTATAAGCGCGAAGGTGTGCTGCGCGACGGAATCGGTGGAATAGCCCGGCACGTTTGAGACCACCGCTCCGCGCTCCCTTGCGGCTTCAATGTCCACGTTGTTATATCCCGTTGCGAACACGCCGACGTATTTTAAATTCGGGCATTTTTCAAACACCTCGCGGCTTATCCGGCATTTGTTGGTAAGAACGGCCTCGGCGCTGCCTATGCGCTCGGCCACCTCGTCGGCCGTGGTGTAGTCGTATACCTCGGTGTCGCATAAAGAGGTGAGAGGTTCTAAAGACACGTCGCCGTCGGTGACGGTTGAGGCGTCCAAAATAACGGCTTTGATCATAGCTTGTCGTCCTCGAAAGCGTTTGAGATGATGTCGCCGGTGCTGTCGGCGTTAAGCTTCTGGCGCTCGGCCTTTACAAGCCTTGCTATGTCCTCCCGCTCGTCCTTTTGGGGCTCGCCCGAAGATCCGCCCGCGGAGGGGTCGTTGTCGCCGTCCGAGGCCTTTTTGGCGGCCTTTGCGGCGCGGTACTCCCCGAAAGAAGCCCAAGCGAGGATCGCGAAGAGAACTATCTCGCAGATCCCGACGGCGGTGGCGGTGGCGGCGTCGCCGTAAAGCTGCAGAATTATTGTGGCGTCGCAGATGAGGATCCACAAAATTGAGGAGAGCGTGCGTTTGCGCATATAAATAAGGAGAAAGACGACGGTTGCGAAAATGCAGAAACCGACGTGAAGCCCGACGGGCATCGGTGCGAAGCGGCTGCGAAGCTCGGCAGCCTGAGCGGCTGATATCATGAATAACTTCCTTTCGGTTATGGGTTTTAGACATTATTATGTTATTATAGCATAAAGCCGAAGGCTTTGTGCTATAATTAGCCATCTTTTGCGGTTCCCGACGAAGTCGGGGAGCAAAAGGGCGACTTAAAATAAATTATAATAATCGCTTGCGATTATTATATCACATATCGATTAAAAATGCAACCGAAAAAACGAGGAGTGTTTATTCCGCATGCATGCACGAATTACCGGAGAAATTCTGACCTCTGACATCTAATTTCTGTTTTCTGATGCGGCCGTCAGGCCGCATCTAACCGAGGAAGTTCATTCCGCATGCATGCACGTATTACCGGAGAAATTCTGACCTCCGACGTCCGACATCTGTTTTCTTTATAGCGCGGGGCGAAAAAATCGGGGTTGAAATTTGGGCAGATTCAACAAATCGCCAAAAAATCAAAAAAAGGGGTTGCATATTTTCCGGGAATGTGGTATTATAACTGTCAGCGGCCAAGGCGAAAGCGGGGCCGCGGGAAAAGTTTCAACTTGGGGTATTAGCGCAGTTGGAAGCGCGCCACACTGGCAGTGTGGAGGTCACGGGTTCGAATCCCGTATGCTCCACCAAAGTCACAAGTGGCGAACCTTTTTGACATGGTAATTGTCAAAAACGTGTTCGCGCTTGTCTATCGCACAGCGGTTTATGGCCGCTGAAAAAGAAGCCCGGAACGGCTCGCCGTTCTGGGCCTATTTTTTTCGCGTCCGGCTATCCCCCTAAGAGGGGCCCCTGCCGGACAGATACAGGCGCGGAAGAGCCCCGCCGCAGACGGCAAAACAATTTCCCCACAGTGGGGAAAATACCTAAAAAACGCATTTTCCCCAGCGACACAGCAAGGCGAAAACCGTGGGGAAAATCAATGCGGCTATTTCGGGGCTAATCGGTGTGTTTTCCCCAGTGGGGAAAATCGTCCCCACGTTTTGAGGCCGTTTCAATCCCATGTGGGGAAAATCGGGAATCCCGATATAGCCGCCGAAACACCGCAAAACAGCCGCCCGATGGACGTGAAAACTAAAAAACACCCCCGCAAGGAAAAAGGGCATAAGGGGCGGCGACACATACTGCGTATGTGCCCGGCATAGCCGGGACCGCTGTCCCGCCTTGCGGCGGGTCATCTCTGCGGCTGCTCGGCAGCCTTGAGACCCTTACTGCGCCCCCTGCCGGGGGCTTGCCCTTGACCGATAAGTCGGTCAAGGGCGCCCTGACGCTCCTCGGACAAGCCTCGGAGCATAAAAAAACACGGAGGCTTCGCCTCCGCGGGCGCCCCTGCGGGGCGCTGTTAAACATTCTGTCACAACCTCCGGCAAGTTTGCGCTTTTGATTGTACCCTTTCCCTCCCGTGAGCGCGCAAGAGTGCGCCCTATGGGCGCGGTCCGGTTTTTGGATATACAGATATCCCCTGTGTGATATTTGTGTATCTCCGGCAAAAAACGGAACTGAAAGAAAGGAGCGTATAGATAAATGAAACAGCCAAGACCGCCGTCCGCGCATATTCCGACATAAAGGGCAAAAAATTTGGCGAAAACACTTGAAAAAATGTTCGCCGCAATATATAATGTAAATGAGACAATTAAGGCAGACTGTGAGGCGTTAGCAGCACCCCACAGTCCTATGCAGGAGCCATAACCTCCCACACAGCTTGAAATCAAGCGCCAATCTCATTATAACCTATTCTTTTGTATTTTACAAGAGGTAAGTATAATAGTTTGTGTGTCCTTATTTTGGCGGTGCAGGAGTATACCCTGCGCCGCCTTATTGTCTCAATGGGAACGCCTGCGGGGGACGGGAAGGAAGTACCACCCCCAAGGGCAAGTACCGTTGAGAATTCAAAGCCGCAAGAGCGGCAATAAGGAGGAAACACAACTATGAGAAAGCGCGCTTTAAGTATATTACTTTGCGTTGCAATGGTCATTTCAATGACCGCCTGCGGGGGCAAGTCAAAAAGCCTTGACGGTTACTACACCTGTGAGGCTACCGACTTCATTGGAGCAGATTTTGCCTTGGAAATCGACGGCAATGACGCTGTGCTGTACAAACATCTTGAAGACCCGGCACCGGGATCGGTTGAGAAGACCGAAGACGGTGTTGACATCTACATGACGTCTGCTTTTACCAAGCACAGTCCTTTCCATGCCAAACTGAGCGAAGACGGTGAACATCTGTATCTGTCTTCCGACAGCGGCGAATGGGACACGCAGGTTTATGACAGAGTAAACAAGAGCGAGTTTGAAGATTATCTTGCAAACTCGATAAAGCCCAGAGGCTATTCGTCAAATAACACCGAAACGGCAGACGATGACGTAAAGCCTGCGGGTCCGGCAGCGCCGGAAGACAATACAGCCGAGCCGGAAAACGAGCCCACTGTGACAGAACCTGAGCCGGAAGAGCTTTCTGACGAAGAAGCGGAGTTCAGGGAGATTTTCTGGTACGGTTACATTCAGAATATGCTTATGGAGCATGACGGCGGAATTAGCGACGATGAGCTTTTCGCCGAAATCGATTCTTGGCAATCGTTTGAAAAAGACGACGGCAGGTCGGTATTTCCCCAGATGATAAAAGACTATTTCCCGAAAATGACAGAGGAATTTGACACTCTCAGCGACGAAGAAAAGGGAAATTGTTACGGAATAGATCCGTTCACAGCGAGCGACATTCTGTCCGTCAACTTAAAAGACGCCTATAAAGATTTTGAGACACGCAAAGCAGATTATCTTGAAAAGTACAACGCCGGAGAGCAGAGCAAAGAGCTCGCGTTCTCTTCGATAGAAGTGCAGGATAACATAGTCTTTGACGAAAACGGCGTTACAATCACTTATACCGGCGCCGTGTTGAGCGACGACAATAAAAATCTTAACTTCGGATTCCACATCACAAACAACAACCCCGACAACAAGAGAGCAACAGTAATGCTCAAATGCGCCTCAATAAACGGGATACTCTTTATGACGGACGGGCGCAGAGACTACGGCACCGGCGACTTCGATATCCTTGTCGGCGAAGAAAAGGATATGGAATTTGAAAAGCCGGGATATGTCGACGATTATATCGCAGAGCTCCCTCTGCTCGGAGAAAGCATTGAGACCCTGCCGGTCGAGACGCTGTCGTTCTTATACACCGTAAAAATCGGAAAGGACGCCGAAGAAGAAGCCAAGCTCACAGAACTTAAAACAACGAAGTATAATGAAAGCGACATCAACGGTCTCTTCGGCACCTGCGTCGCCGAAGGACACGATGAAAAGAGCGAAGGAGTTGCCGTATATGTAAAATCCGGCGATTTCGGCGTCACCGCCACTGCGGTCAGCACACGGGATTATACCAACATAAACTACTTTGAATATGATGTGCCCTATGCCGCAAACGTATCGCTCTCATTTAACGGAAATGTTTATACAGGGATTTACGGAATGGCGCCTGATGAATTATCAAAAACAGGTCTTACCTACTCAGCAGCTTCCGCGACCGTATACCCCGGCGGGGCTGTGATACTGTGCAATATGAATATAACCGACGATATCATTCAGAATCTTCGCCGCGAGTTTGAAATCGGCAACAGCGAGCCTGTCGAAATTACTCTTGATTATCTCCAAGACAATTTAGGGCAGCCGATTCCCGCAGTCATCTACTCAAAATAATTCCTATATATTTCAAAGCCGCCCCTGACAGAAATGCCGGAGGCGGCTTTGTTTTTTTTCGCAAATCTATTGAATTTCACGGCATTGCGTACTATCATGTACTTGTAGTCACTTGTAGCACAGGGGCGCGAAACTGTCAAGGCATCGGCTCTGCCTCGCCTGCGGCGGTCTTGACAGCCCCGCGTCCCCTGCGCTTTTTTGTAATCAAGAGGGGCAAAGCCCCTCTCCGGGAATACTTTCCCACCATCATTTTTGAAGAAAGGAGCGCAAAGATGGCAAAGAAATTTATACAGAACAACAACGATTTCGCGATTGCTTATTACCGTTATTCATCACATGCGCAGTCTGACGCATCCATCGAGCAACAGCGCGAAGCCGCCAAAAACTACGCCGACGGCCACGATCTGCAAATCGTCAAAGAGTACGAAGATGCCGCCATCAGCGGCACCACCGACCAGCGCCCCGGCTTTCAGCTTATGCTGTCCGAGATAGGCAAGATACGCCCCGCCGCGCTCATCATCTGGAAAACTGACCGGCTGGGGCGTGACCGCTTTGACCTCGCTATCGCCAAGAAACAAATCCGGGACGCAGGGTGCGTTATCCACTATATCGCAGAGCCGATTTCCGGGGACGCGCCGGAATCCGCCTTGATGGAGGGGGTGCTTGAATCTATGGCAGAATATTACTCACGACAGTTGCGGACGAATATCAAGCGCGGACATATGTATAACGCTCAAAACTGCCTTTTCAACGGTCATAAGACCCTCGGCTATAAAGCAGAGCCCGCGCCGGAATTCGGCAAGGACAGAAAGCGGTATGTCATTGACCCGGAAACCGCCCCCTTTGTGCAAAAGATTTTCGAGGACTATGCCGCCGGCAGACCGACGGTAGACATTGTTAGGGAACTGAACAGCATAGGGCTGAAAACAGCACGGGGCAAGCCGTTCACAGTCAATTCCATTGCGCACATTCTGAACAACCGCGCCTATATCGGGGAGTACCACTACGGCGATATTGTCAAGCCGGACGGTATGCCCGCCATCACCACGCCGGAACTGTTTGAAGCCGCGCAAAAACGGCTGATACTGAACAAGCGGCAGGGCGGCCAGCGGGCAAACGGCCTTGACCCTGACAGCGCCCCGCGCTTTTGGCTGACGGGCAAGCTGTACTGCGGCGAGTGCGGCACACCCATGCAGGGCTGCTCCGGCACGTCCAAGACCAACGCCGCGAAGCACTATTATTACGCCTGCGGCGCGGCAAGAAAGCACAAATGCCACTTGAAGTATGTGAAAAAGGACAAAATCGAAGCCATCGCCATTTTTATGCTGACCAAGTGCTTGCAGGACACGGAGCTGCTTGCCTCGCTTGCCGTTGACGTGGCGGCCTACTACCAGCGGGAGCATGAGGACAAGGGCTACCTTGAAGGGCTGAAAGCGGAGCGGGCAGAAACCGAGAAAGCCTTGAATAACCTTGTGCGGGCAATAGAGCACGGCATTTTCTCTGAAACCACACAGGCGCGGCTGACGGAGTTGGAGAGCCGCAAAAAGGCGCTGACAGAGGCTATTGACGCGGAGGAAATCAAGCGGGCAATAGCGAAGCACGACATCAGCATCCAGCACTTTTTTGACGAGTACGCCCACGCCGATTTGACAGATCCGGCCGTCCGGGACTATCTGCTGGACTACTTCATAGACAAGATTTTCGTCTTTGATGACCGTGTGATAATGACGATATGGTACGGCGACGACAAAAAGGAAATCACATGGGGCGATATAGACTTTGAAATCAAGCGGCCACGGAAGCGCAAAAAAGGTTCGCGCGCCTCTGCGTCGGCTCCACCACGGCGTCGCAAGCTTCATATCGCTTGCGGCGCTTTCTTCATGCTCCGCATTTGAAATCGCCGCTTCACTCATTCCGCTGCTCCGCCTTTTCCCCAAAAAATGCACGCATTTTTTGGGGGCCCCTTTTGCTCCCGTAGGGGGCTTTTTCATTTGCGCCGCAGGCTCAACATCGTTTGCGCGTATCACGCACAACATCGTTTTTATTAGAGCGCAAATGAACGATGTTACGCCCATGGCGTAAACGATGTTGCCTTCGGCAAATGATGTGACGCTGCGCGTCAATGAAGTTTCGCTTCGCTCAAACGGATTGCAGCTTCTAATATCGCCTTAAGCAAGTGCGCTTTTCTGTATACAAAAAACACCGGGTTTTTGGGCCCGGTGTGTTTCGGTTTATTCTACTCTATTGCCTTGAATGCTTCGTCGAGCGCGGCGATCAGATCCTTTACGTTTTCGGTGCCTATCGACAGGCGGATCGTATTCGGCTTGATTCCCTGATCCAGCAGCTCCTCTTCGGTTAGCTGCGAATGGGTCGTGCTCGCGGGGTGTATCACCAAAGACTTTACGTCGGCAACATTTGCAAGAAGCGAGAAGATCGCGAGGTTGTCGATGAACTTCTGCGCCGTCGCGGCGTCCCCCTTGATTTCAAACGTGAAGATTGAGCCCGCCCCGTTGGGGAAGTATTTTTTATACAGTCTGTGGCTCGGCTCGCTTTCAAGAGAGGGGTGGTGCACCGCCTCCACCTGCGGGTGACGGTTAAGATACTCCACTATCTTCAGTGCGTTTTCAACGTGGCGCTCTACGCGCAGCGAGAGGGTCTCAAGACCTTGCAGGAACAAAAACGCGTGGAATGGCGAGAGGGTCGAGCCGGTGTCGCGGAGCAAGATCGCGCGGATATAGGTGACAAACGCGGCGGGGCCGACCGCGTCGGCAAAGGAAATGCCGTGATAGCTCGGATTCGCCTCGGAGATCCAGGGATATTTGCCGGAAGCCTTCCAGTCAAAGTTTCCGCTGTCAACGATAACGCCGCCGATTGCTGTCCCGTGGCCGCCGATGAACTTGGTCGCGGAGTGAACGACGATATCCGCGCCGTGTTCAATCGGGCGAATGAGATAAGGCGTCGCAAAGGTTGAATCGATAACAAGCGGTATTCCGTGCTTATGTGCAACGGCGGCGACCGCTTCAATGTCGATGATATTCGAATTGGGGTTGCCGAGCGTTTCAATGAAGATCGCTTTCGTGTTGTCCTGTATAGCCGCCTCAAAGGAGCCCTCCTCATCGGGGTCGACAAAGGTCGTGGTGATTCCGCTCGAAAGCGGGAGCGTGTGCGCCAACAGATTGTAGGTGCCGCCGTAAATTGTCTTTGAGGCAACGATATGTTCTCCGCTTCTTGCCAGCGCGCCGATAGTATAATTGATCGCCGCCGCGCCGGAGGCCGTCGCCAAAGCCGCGACGCCGCCTTCAAGAGAAGCTATGCGCTGCTCAAAAATGTCCTGCGTAGGGTTGGTCAGTCTGCCGTAGATGTTCCCCGCGTCTTTAAGGCCGAAACGGTCTGCCGCGTGCTGCGAATTGTGAAATACATACGATGTGGTTGCGTAAATAGGCACCGCTCTTGCGTCGGTTGAGGGGTCGGCCTGCTCCTGGCCGATATGTAACTGCCTGGTTTCAAAGCTCCAGTTCTTGGGATCGTGAATGTTTGCCATAATATTATCCTCCTGCGGGCTTGCCGCTTAATTTTTATTTTTTCGTTAAAATGGTTGATGTTCGAGTTTGAGATAGCTTACCCGCGCATTCGGTTCAGGCTGAGCAGCACGGAAAACGAAATGCAGGAATTTTTCCTCCGGCGGATTTTTCTTTTCACTGTTTTCGCCTCCTTGAAATTCTTATATCCGATGTGGCCCAAAGGCCACATCAAGAAGATAGAAGTTAGAAATTAGAAGTTAGAGTTTAAGGTGTCGCCTGCGGCGACATATCTAAATATTTCTAATAATGCGTGCGGAATGGACACTCCCCTTATATCAGACTTTTGATATCTTCCCTCCGATTTTTGCATCTTGAAAACCTACAAAATATATGTTATAATTAGGTTATGAACTGCCAAGGAGGTAAAAGTATGAAAATATCCACAAAAGGGCGCTATGCTCTGAGAATGCTTTTAGATCTGGCGGAGCACCGCAGCGAGGGCTATATTGCCCTTAAGGACATAGCGGAGCGCCAGGGGATCTCGAAAAAATATCTCGAGCAGATCGTTCCCGTCTTGAACAGATCGGACATTTTAAAAGCAAACCGCGGATACTTGGGCGGATATATGCTCGCGAAAGACCCGTCGCAGTATACCGTCGGGGATATTCTCCGCCTGACCGAAGGCAGCCTCGCGCCGGTCTTCTGCGCCGAATGCCCCGGCGACTGCAAAAGAAGTGCCGGCTGCCCGACGCTCCCCGTCTGGCAGGGGCTTTACCGGGTCATCAACGAATATCTTGACGGTATCACGCTTCAGGATATTTTAGACGCCGAAAATCGGCTCGGCGCGGACAACTACATGATATAGAGGATAGAAGTTAGATGATTAGAGAATAGAAGCGCGCGGACTATATCTATCTTCTATCCTCTACTTTCTAACTTCTATTCCGTGAACATTGGGGTGGAAAGGTATCTCTCGCCTGTGTCCGGCAGAAGCGCTACGATTATCTTGCCCTTGTTTTCGGGGCGCTTGGCGAGCTGTGTTGCGGCGTAAACCGCCGCGCCCGAGGAAATGCCCACCAAAAGGCCCTCTTTTCTCGCCAATATGCGGCCGGTTTCAAAGGCGTCCTCGTTCTCCACGGCGATAATCTCGTCGTAAACGCCTGTGTTCAGCGTTTCGGGCACAAAGCCCGCGCCGATACCCTGGATTTTATGTGGGCCGGATATCCCCTTTGAAAGCACCGGGGAGCTCGCCGGCTCGACCGCGACTATCTTTACATTCGGATTCTTGGACTTGAGATATTCTCCCACGCCGGTAACCGTTCCGCCGGTTCCCACGCCTGCGACGAAGATATCTACCTTGCCGTCGGTGTCTTCCCAAATTTCGGGGCCGGTGGTTTTGCGGTGGATTTCCGGGTTGGCGGGGTTGGTAAACTGGCTCGGGATAAAGCTGTTCGGGGTCGCTTCGGCGAGCTCCTGCGCTTTGGCGATAGCGCCCTTCATTCCCTTTGCGCCGTCGGTGAGAACAAGCTCGGCGCCGTAGGCTTTAAGAAGATTTCGCCGCTCAACGCTCATCGTCTCCGGCATCGTGAGAATGATTTTATACCCGCGTGCCGCCGCTACTGCCGAAAGACCTATGCCGGTGTTGCCGCTTGTCGGCTCGATGATTACCGAATCCGGCTTCAAAAGCCCCTTTGCCTCGGCGTCGTCAATCATGGCCTTGGCGATCCTGTCCTTAACGCTTCCGGCGGGGTTGAAATATTCAAGCTTGCCGTAAACCGTCGCGCCGAGCTCATTTTCCGCGATGTAGTTAGTGAGCTTTAAAAGCGGCGTTCTGCCTATCAGGTCGGTAATTCTGTCGTATGTTTTCATATTGATTCGCTCCTTATAATAGATTGATGTGAGATGTTTTAAATTGGATATGGCGGCAACACCGTCTGAACAAATTCGGCTTTATCATAGCGTGCCCTCCAAATGGCATATATGACCTATTGATTATGTAGGCATTATATCACCCCGCGCCCCGGCTGTCAATAGCAAAAAGAACAAAAAGAAAATTTCCCCCTTTTGAACAGATACTGTCGACAGCCGTGGAGCAAATATGTACAATACATATAATTCCGATAGGTTTAATACAAAGGGGGAAAGGGAGCAGTTTGCGTGCAGTATGCATGCAACTTCATTTGAGCGATAGTTCAACATCATCTTTTGGGAGTGCCCATTCCGCACGCATTATTAGATATGTCGCCGCAGGCGACACCTTGAAACTCTAACTTCTAATTTCTAACTTCTATCTTCTTGATGTGGCCGTCAGGCCACATCATATGAGGAGCGCCTGCGGCCCTTTTACGAGCGCTTCGGCTTTCGCAGCATGCTCTGCGGGCAGATGGAAACGTAGACCCGCCTTGCGCGCAATATTCGGAATTGTCGCCGCAGACTTCTATCTTCTAATCTCTAATCTCTAACCTCTAAAAAATCCGCCCCCAAGGCAGGGAGCGGAATTTTTTTGAGCATTATCGCGGTACGGAATTTTGTATCTTTATTTAAGAGGGATATATTCTATCACTTCGGGATTCAGCGCGCCGCTCGGGTTGAGCTCCAAAAACAGGTCGCCGTAGACGAAATAGGTGTTGACCGGGAAGCCGACGGTGACGGTTTTTGTCTCGCCGGGGTCGAAGTGGGTCATGCCGGCGAACTTTTCGCGGAGATAATTTTCAACGCTGCCGTATTTTTCGATCGCCTTTTTCTCAATCTCGGCGCGCTTTTCGTCGCTGACATTCGCAAAGGTCATTTCATAGCAGCTGTCGTAATCGAAGTATCTTGCATTGTGATAGCAAAGCTCCTGGAAATATTCGTATTCCCTGAAATCGGCGTCAACCGCTTCGCCGTTTATGCCGGGCAGGCTGAGACTGTAGGTTTTGCATTCGCCGCCGGCAAGCCTTAATGTGTTGATGAACTTGACAACCTCCCGGTCGGAATTGTTGGTCACATCAAGCGTCAGGAAGACCCATTTATAGCCGTTCCCGGGGCCGGAGTAAACGCCGTTTTCGTCCAAAAATTCTCTGATGTCAAGGGCGCTTTTGCCGTCCTCGGTGCTGTAGGTTTTCACGCCGTCTTCGCTGTATTCCATGACCGGGCCGACGCTGGCTTCAAGGTCGTCCGTTGTGATGCCCTCGGGCAGGCGGTCGCTGATGCCGACGCTCTGAAGAGTATAGGTGAAATCGCCGACTACCGAATATTTTTCTGAGCTGATACGGTAGGGTATCCCGATGTAGGTTTCGATGCTCACGTCCTCGCCGTCGGCTATCCTGTCGTTATACGATTTTTCCACCTCGATTACTTTCACCGGCTCCGCCGCGGGGTCGTCCGCGTTTAAAGCCTCGGTGACATCGGCCTGTGTTTCGTCGGGCAAAGATTTAAGCGAGGCGCTGTCCGACCCGCTTCGGCCGAAGGCAAATGCCCCGGCTCCCAATACCAGCGCCGCGCAGGCTGCGGCCGCCGTAAAATTCATAAATATTCTCATTTTGTAACTCCTTTCACTTCTTGACGAATCGTCATATTGCAACACTTCTTTTATATATTTTTCGTCGATATTCCCGAGTTCTTCGGAAAAAATATATTTTTTCATAAAGCTTCTCCTTTCAGCCTTATCTTCTCAGCCAGCTTTTTCCTCGACCTGACGAGAATCGACTTTACCTTCGCCTCGGATATCCTTAAATCGCGGGCGATCTCCGGCACGGTGTCCATAAAGTAATATCTCTTTAAGAACACCGCCCTTGCCTCGCGGCTGAGCCCGTCAAGAAGATCCTCTATAATCATGAGGACTTCCTTTCTTTCAAGCTCATATTCCGCGCCGGCGTCCGAGACCGCGGCTTCAAGCTCTTCAAGCGGCACCGAGGCGTTTACGCTGCGCTTCTGCGCAAGCTCGTATGTGAGACGTTTAAAGGCGAGATTTCTTATCACCTTGCAGGCATATGCCGAAAGATTCTCGGGGCGCGCGGGAGGAATGTTCTGCCATAGCGCCAAAAGAGCGTCGTTAAGGCATTCGTCCGCCGCTGCTTCACTGCCGGCAATCCTTGCGGCGATATGCTTAAGCATTCTTCCGTACTTTTTCTGCACCTGCGCGAGCGCGCTTTCGCTTCGCTGCCAAAAAAGCCCGAGTATTTCGTTGTCTTCCAAGGGCGTCACCTCTTTGCGTTCTCAACCGTATAATACCATTTTACCATAAAAACGATTCGCAGAAAAGAAAAATTATAAAAAATCCGCCCCCCAAGGCAGGGGGCGGACTTTTTTTGAGCATTATTTGGTTTGGAAGTTTTTATTTTAAGGGGAGGTAGATAAAGCCGTCCGGCATGGTGAACGTCTCGGAATTGTGGAGCTTCAAAAACAGGTCGCCGTAGACGAAGTGATCGCTCACGCTGTAGCCGAGGATTAAGGTTTTCGTCTCCTTCGGCTCAAAGCACAGGTTGTGGAATTTATATCCCTCGGCCTGGCCGCTGTAGGTCTCCCTGTCGGTGTGCTCGCTCATGTAGGACACCGAGGTCTCATAGGAGTAGAATGAATAAGGGTGCGGGCCGATGATAGGCTCGCCGTCCTCGGTAATGCACAGCGCGGTCATCGGGTGCTCAATAAGATCGCCGCCGTTAAGCTCCATGTCGGCCATATATTCGACCTGTTTCTCGTCGGTGAGATTTTCAATCTCAAGCTCTAAGAACACCCATTTATACGCCTCGTCGGGGACGTCCATAGGCCCCTGATAAAGCCCGTTTTCGTCGACGACGTCGATAACCTCGAGCGACCTTGCGGTGTACCGGCCGCCGCCGCTCTCTTCGCTTCCGCAGCCCTCCTCGCTTTCGATTGGCGGCAGCCCGTGCTCGGCGGCGTATTCCGAGTAGTCGTAGTGGGAGGATTCATATCCTATTTGGGTATAGCCGTTTTCGCCGACTTCGTTTGCGTCGCCGGTGGATACATATGCCGCCACCGCGGGCGAGCAGGCTATGTCCGCCTTTGTTATCCCCTCGGGGAAGGTGGGGGAAACGGTGATGTCCTTAAGGGTAAAGGCAAAATTCTGGTGCTCTATCCTCTCGCCTATGTGTGTCTCGACCGTCACGGTCTCGCCGCTCGCGATGCGCTCGTTATATGTCGGCTCAACCTCGACTATCTCTACGGAATCCTTAGAAGCGGCGTTAGGCTCGGTTGTCTCGCCGTCGGGCATATTTTCCGCCGCGGGAGATATCGGCGGCGTATGCGGGTCTGCGCTTCGGCCGAAGGCGACAGCCCCGGCTCCCAATACCAGCGCCGCGCAGGCGGCGGCCGCCGTAAAATTCATAAATATTCTCATTTTATAACTCCTTTCGCTTCTTGACGAATCGTCATATTGCAACACTTCTTCAATGTATTTTTCATCGGCATGGTTTAACGCCTTTAAAAACTGAAATTTCACAGCATATCCTCCTTTTCGTTAAAATAGCAGATGAATTTTCTTCTTGCCCGCATAAGCATGGATTTTACCTTGCTCTCGGAGATGTTCATATCCCGCGAGATCTCGGCAACGCTGTCGAAAAAGTAATAGCGCTTCAAAAATGCTATGCGCATCTGAGGCTTGAGATCCTCAAGAAAACCGTTCACGGCGACGGAGAAGTCGACATTCTCATAGACGCCTAAATCGTTTCCGCCCGAGAGCGAAGCTTCAAGCTCGTCAAGCGGAACCTCATGACGAGGCGAGCGTTTTTCGGCAAGATTGTATTCGAGGCGCCGAAAAGACAGATTTCTTATAACCCGGCAGGCATAGGCGCGAAGGCTTTTGGGCCGTTCGGGCGGAATGCTGTTCCATATGGCCAGATGGGCGTCGTTTAGGCATTCCTCCGCGTCGGCGCGCCCGCCGAGTATGGCCGACGAAACCTTAAGAAGCAGGCCGCCGTATTTTTCCTGCAACGCCCCGACCGCGAGCTCGCTGCGCGCAAAGTAAAGCCCGACAATCTCATCGTCTCTCAAGGCTTCGCCCCCTTTCCGTCTTCACTTATTAAGTACGGTTTTCCCGCCGTTTCGTTGCATTCCCCGCCGATTTTTTCGGGAGGGGTTGACAAGAAGCAGGGGGCAAGGTTATAATATAAATATCTTATATAAGGAGGCATAATAATGAGGAGAATATTGATCTCTGTTATTACGGCGGTTTTCCTTGCGGTAACGCTCGGCGGTTTTTCCATGATGCCGGAAAACAATGCTGCAACGGAAATTTACGACGTGTGGATCGAAAATGGCGCGGACAATATTGAAGTCCCTTTGGACGGCGCATATCAGTCCGTTAATATGCAGGTGGGAACACAGCAAACCTTGACTCACAAAAAACCGGAGCTTATTAAAACGGACTACGCATGGGGGTCAAGCGATAGTTCCAGTGTTAAGATTACCGATGAAACGGCTGATTCCTGCATCGTCCATGCCCTTAAAGTAACGACAAGTTATGTTACTGTTAAACTTTATTACAATTATATGACCCCTTACGGATACGGTGACGGCGTTGTGGAATTCCATGTCTATGTTTGGGATACAAGCGGAGGCGGTGGCGGCAGCGGAGGCGGAACCACTCACGACCCCGACAAAGCCGGGCCAAATGCAACATGGGAATTTGACGAGGCGACAAAAACCCTGACAATTAAGGGCGAGGGGACGATGTATAATTACGATCAGAAAGAAAAAACGCCTTGGTACGACAAACCGTATGAAAATGTTGTAGTCGAGGAGGGTATTACAACTGTCGGAAATTTTGCGTTCGGTCAAGTGTTTAAGATACAAAAAGTAAAAAACGTCACTTTGCCGTCAAGCTTGACAAAAATAGGCGAAAGAGCATTTTATCAATGTACCAGTCTTGAAAGTATTTCTCTACCCGATAATATTACAGTAATCGCTACTGGCGCGTTCCTTTCGTGCAACTCGCTGAGTAGTGTTAAGCTCCCTGCAAATTTAGAGAGCGTAAAGGATTTTTCTTTCCAAAACTGTCCGATAACATCTATTGAGCTTCCCGGAAAACTTGCGGAAATATGCGATGGGGCTTTTATGAATTCTAAACTTACCGAGGTATATTTCCCAAAAAGTGTAAGAACTATAGGCGCCCGTGCATTCCACATTGAAAGCGGAACTGTAGTGACCGATGTATATTTTGAGGGCGACGCCCCTATAATAGGAGATTTTTGTTTTGTATCGGGCTTTTCGTTAGATGAATGGGCGACAGTTCACTATATTCCCACTACCAAAGGGTGGAGTAATGAAATCCAATACAGCGCAGCAGGGGTTTTAAACTGGCATGGATATCCCGTCGTCGAATGGGAGGGACGTTTTCTTCTTGGCGACCTCAACACCTCCGGCGGCGATCCCGACGTTTTGGACGGCGTCGTCATGCAGCGCATTCTCGCCGGCCTTGAGCCCGAAATCCCCGCCGCCGACCTCAACGGCAGCGGCGATATCACCGTCGCCGACGGCGTTGTTATGCAGCGAATCCTTGCGGGTCTCGAATAACTGCCGAAAATTTCCCTTTACTTTCGCCGGCATATGTGCTATACTTAAAATGTCGAAATATAGCGCTGTGCGCAGAAGTGGAGTGTAATTATGGCAGATAACGAAGTTAAAACGCCGGGCGCGCTGGCCTTGGACGAGCTCACCGAGCTCTCGCGGCGCACCGAGCACGTAAAACAAAGGCGGGATCGTTCCGTTTTAAAGGCGATGACCGCGGCCGTGATAGCCCTCGGCGTCGCCGTGACGGTTCTTGCGGTGGCCGTGGCGGTTTGCGCCGTCGGCTGGGCAAACGAGCAGGGCACCATCGTCCCCGAGGTTGTCACCGTCGAAAAAGAGGTCACCGTTGAGGTGCCGCAGTTCACCATTTTGGATCCCTCGGTGGACTACGACCGCGCCCTGAGCGACGAGACCTTCACCCTTAACGATTCAAGCTACGGCCCGATAAGAATGCCGGTATACGCAAACGTGCCCCGCTGCGCCTACCCCTCCGAGCTCTTTGCCGCCGACGAGCTGACCGGGTATATGACCTATTCCGGCCCCGACGAATATATGGCCGGCGTCGATGTTTCGGTCTATCAGGGGGATATCGATTGGCAGGCCGTTAAGGCCGCCGGTTTCGATTTTGCGATGATCCGCTGCGGCAACCGCGGCTACGTCACCGGGCTTGTCGTTGAAGATTCAAAATTTAAACAGAACATAGAAGGCGCCCTCGACGCCGGCCTAAAGGTTGGGGTATATTTCTTCTCGCAGGCTCTCTCCATGGAGGAGGCTCTCGACGAGGCCAACTTTGTGATCGACCTTTTGGACGGCTACGACGTCAGCTTCCCCGTCGCCTTTGACTGGGAGGTTGTGAACGATCCCGATGGCGACACCCCCCGCACCGCTTACATAGACCCCGAGCAGCTCACAAACAATTTCCTCGTCTTCGCCCAGCGCCTCGAGCTTGAGGGCTACACCCCCGTTATATACGCAAACAAGAAGACCACCGTCTGGAAATACGATCTTCCCAGAATGGCCGGCTACGATATCTGGTACGCCGAATATAACGATACCCCCTCGCTGCCCTACCGCTATGAAATGTGGCAGTATTCCTCCAAGGGCTCGGTGCCCGGCATAAACGGCAACGTAGATCTTAACATCTGCTTCAAGGACTACGGAGCGGAATAAAATCCTAATTATTTATTCAGAGGGAGCGTCCGTTCCGCTATCTTCTTGATGTGGCCTTTTAGGCCACATCTTTTTTTCAAAAGCCCCTTGACAAACCGTGGTGTTTGTGCTATACTACATTTAACATTTAGGCTAAATGTTAAATGACAAGCCGCCGAGGGGACGGCCGGAAACCTCGGGCTGCCAAGAGAGGAGGAATATTTTGGGGCTTCAGACGACATTAAAGGCTCTCGCCGATCCCACCCGCCGCGAGATCCTAAACATGCTAAAGGACGGTGCGCTTTCGGCGGGGGAGATAGTTGAAAAATTCCCGATATCCGGCGCGGCGATATCGCGGCATCTGTCGGTGCTCAGGGAAGCCGATCTGATACGCGACCGCAGGGAGGGAAAATTCATCTATTACGAGCTCAACGCCTCGGTTTTGGAGGAGATCATGCTCTGGATAAAGGATTTAGGAGGTAATTCAAATGAAAATGGTTAAAAAATATCTGCCCGTAATAATAATCACGTCGCTGCTTACGCTTTTGCCGATAGTCTTCGGGTTTATAATCTGGGGCAGGCTGCCGGAACCCATGCCCACCCATTTCAACGCCGCGGGCGAGGCGGACGGATTTATGCCGAAGGCTGTCGCGGTCTTTGCGCTTCCGGCGGCTATGCTTTTGGTGCATATCGTGTGCATAGTGATGACGCTTATAGACCCCAAGCGCCGCAATATCGACGGCAAGCCCTTTCTTATGGTGCTCTGGATATGCCCGGTGATGTCAATACTTGCAAGCGGCTTCATGTATGCCTACGCCCTCGGAATGAACGTGAACATAACGACCGGCATGTTCATAGCCTTAGGCATAATGCTTATAATTCTCGGGAACTATCTTCCGAAGTGCGGCCAGAACTATTCTATAGGCATAAAAGTGCCCTGGGCTTTGAACGACGAGGACAACTGGCGGGCAACCCACCGCTTCGGCGGAAAGGTTTATGTTGCGGCCGGCGTGGCAACGGTTATCCTCGCATTCTTTGTGACGGCTTCCAAGGTGCTGTTCTGGGTATATTTTGCGGTGGTTATGATAGCCTGCGGGCTTCCGGCGGTGTATTCATACGTCTATTATCTCAGGCACGGAAAGAAGGAGGACTAAATGTTTTCTTACCTGACGATAATTTATTTGTCGGCGACCGGCCTGCTTTCCGTCGCGATACCCGTCATCTGCGCGATTATATTCAAATCAAGGGTTAAAACTGCGCCCGTTTCGGCGCTTTTTATCGGTGCGGCGGCGTTCTTTGTCTTCGCGCTTGTGCTTGAACAGCTTCTTCACGCCGCAATGATACCGCTTGTCTCAAAAAGCGATATAACATTCGTAATTTATGGCGCGCTTGCGGCCGGAATTTTCGAGGAGACCGCCAGATTCGCTGCCTTTAAGACGGTCTTAAAAAAGCAAAACCGCCCCGAGTCCGCGGTTATGTACGGAATCGGCCACGGCGGCTGCGAGGCTGTTATGATATTGGGAATGTCGGCGCTTTCGGGCGTAGTCATAGCGATAACGGTAAATTCTGTCGGAATCGACGAGATGATAAAGCTTGCCTCAGCGGGCAGGCCGGAGATAGAAGAGACCGCAAGGCTTCAAATCGAGACTTACGCCGGCTTCGGGCTCTCGAATATGCTGCTTTCGCTTTACGAGCGGGCGATGGCGATGGCGCTTCATATTTCGATGTCGGTGCTCGTTTTCGAGGGCGCAAAAACAAAGGGTAGGGCGTGGCTCTATCCCGTATGCGTGCTTGTCCATGCCGTCTGCGACGTTCCCTCCGCAATGTATCAACGGGGAATTCTGGGCCTCGCGGCGGTCTATGCCGTAACAACCACGCTGACTGCGGCTGTGGCCGTCCTCGCCGTAAGGTCATATAAAAGGCAAGCCCGCGCCTTTGCGTCAGCCGAATAAACCGCCCCGGGCGAAATCAAAAATAAAAGCACCTGCAAAAGGTGCTTTTTTATGACTATATTTTTCGGAGTATTCGGTAATATTCCTCTAAATGATCCATAGCCGCCTCCGCTCGGTCACATCGCCTGCTTCATCGAGCGCACATATTCGCCGACGTAGGGCGCGGCGTCTTTGCCGTATTTTTCGATTATCTTTATTATCGCCGAGCCGACTATGGCGCCGTCCGAGAGGGCGGACATTTTTTTCGCCTGCTCGGGGGTGGAGATACCGAAGCCGACGGCGCAGGGCAGCGAGGTGTTCTCGCGGATAACCTTTACTATCGAGCCGATGTCGGTGGTTATCTCCTTGCGCTCGCCGGTCACCCCGAGGCTGGACACCACATAGATGAATCCCTCGGCGG
This sequence comes from uncultured Clostridia bacterium, assembly GCA_947625615.1. GTDB lineage: Bacteria > Bacillota > Clostridia > Oscillospirales > Ruminococcaceae > Faeciplasma. Next base: position 23,765 of record CANQPB010000012.1, read on the forward strand.
CTTTGGCTATCATTGCGATGCGGTTTTTGGAAGTCGGAGCTATCAGCGGTATAAGCGCTATGCCGTATTTTTGGCAGACCGGCTCGAATTCGTCCCGCTCCTCATAGGGCAGATCGGGCAGGATAATTCCGTCGATCCCGATATCACGGCAGGTTGAGATAAACTTTTCCGCGCCGTAGCTGAACACCACGTTGGCGTAGGTCATGAAGACGAGGGGGATCTTGACGTCGGTGCGAAGCTCGCGGACGAGATCGAATATTTTGTCGGTGGTGACGCCCCCGGCAAGGGCGCGTATGTTCGCCCCCTGGATTACGGGGCCCTCGGCGGTGGGATCGGAGAAGGGTATGCCGAGCTCTATAAGATCCGCGCCGTTTTTAACGGCCTCGCGGACTACGGCGGCGGTGGTTTCAAGATCGGGGTCGCCGCAGGTGATAAAGGGAATGAACGCCTTGCCCTTTTCAAACGCGCCTGAAATGTTACTCATAAATGTCCTCCCCCCTATATCTTGCTATCGCGGCGCAGTCCTTGTCTCCGCGCCCCGAAAGGGTTATCACGATAATTTTGTCCCTGTCCATCTGCGGGGCGATCTTTCTGGCGTAGGCAACCGCGTGGGCGGATTCTATGGCGGGGATAACTCCCTCGGTCTTTGAAAGATATTCAAACGCCTCGACGGCCTCGTCGTCGGTGACGGGGACGTATTCCGCCCTGCCGATGTCGTGCAAATAGGCGTGCTCGGGGCCTATGCCGGGGTAGTCGAGGCCCGCAGAGATCGAGTAGACGGGCGCTATCTGCCCGAATTTGTCCTGGCAGAAATATGATTTCATTCCGTGGAAGATTCCGAGGCGGCCGGTGTTCACGGTGGCGGCGGTCTCAAAGGTGTCGATTCCGCGGCCGGCGGCCTCGCAGCCTATGAGCCTTACGGATTCGTCGCCGATAAAGTGGTAGAAGCTTCCCATTGCGTTCGAGCCTCCGCCTACGCATGCTAAAACGGCGTCGGGCAGGCGGCCCTCTTTTTCAAGAAGCTGCGCCTTTATCTCGCGGGAGATCACCGACTGAAAATCGCGGACTATCGTCGGGAAGGGGTGGGGGCCCATCACCGAGCCGAGGCAGTAGTGGGTGTCGTCTATGCGCTTCGTCCATTCGCGCATGGCCTCGCTTACGGCGTCCTTAAGGGTGGCGGTGCCCGTCTTGACGGGTATTACCTCGGAACCCAAAAGCTTCATTCTGTACACGTTAAGCGCCTGGCGCTTGGTGTCCTCCTCGCCCATGAAGACAACGCATTCCATTCCCAAAAGGGCTGCGGCGGTTGCGGTGGCAACGCCGTGCTGTCCGGCGCCGGTCTCGGCTATAAGGCGGGTCTTGCCCATTTTTTTGGCCAGAAGCGCCTGCCCGAGCACGTTGTTTATTTTGTGCGAGCCGGTGTGGTTGAGATCCTCCCGCTTGAGATAGATCTTCGCGCCGCCAAGGTCTTTGGTCATTTTTTCGGCGAAGTAGAGCCGCGAGGGCCTGCCGGCGTAATCGTTTAAAAGGGCGGTCAGCTCGGCGTTGAACTCGGGGTCGTCCTTATAGCGGTTATAGGTGTCCTCAAGCTCGATGACGGCGTTCATCAGCGTTTCGGGGATATACTGTCCGCCGTGTATGCCGAATCGGCCTTTTGATTGTGACATGTTTATCGCTCCTTAATAATAGTTAGTGTTTTTGCCTGACGGCCTCGGCGACCGCCCGCATTTTTTCGGGATCCTTGACTTTGTCGGTCTCTATGCCGGAGCTGAGATCCACGGCATAGGGGTGAAACCTTTCGACCGCCTCGCGGACGTTTTCGGGATTTAACCCCCCGGCGAGAATGAAATCGCGGCCGATGTTTTTTATCAGCGACCAGTCGAAGCGCTCGCCGGTGCCGGTGCCGGCATCTAAAAGAATAAGATCGGCCGGGCTTTCGGAGGCCTTTTTTATGTCCTCGGCGCAGGTGATTTTGAATGCCTTTATTACCGGCTTAGAGGCGGCTCTTTGAATTTTTTTGATATACTCTTCGTCCTCGCCGCCGTGAAGCTGCGCCATGTCCACGGCACCGCTCTTTAAGGCTTCAAGCACGTCTGATTCGGGATTGTCCACAAACACCCCGACGCGCTTTATTTTGGGATCCGCCATTGAGGCGAGATTCTTTACGGTATCCAAAGGGATATACCGCCAGAATTTCGGCGCAAGAATGAAGCCTATGAAATCGGGCAGAATTTCGTTTGCCGCCTCGATGTCCTCGGGGCGCCTCATTCCGCAGAATTTTATCTTTGTCATAGCCCTTTAAGCTCCCGCAGCTTTGCCGTCTTGTCCTCGGCGCGCATAAGGGTTTCGCCGACAAGAACGGCGTCCACGCCTATCTCGCGGAGGATCTTTATGTCTTCGGCGGTCTTAACCCCGCTCTCCGACACGAATACCCTGTCTTTGGGTACGAGAGATCTTAGGCGGCGGCTGTTTTCGACGTCCACCGAAAAGTCGCGGAGGTTGCGGTTGTTCACCCCGATAACCCTTGCGCCGCATTCAAGCGCCATGTCTATCTCCTGCTCGTCGTGGGCCTCGACAAGCGCCGAAAGCCCCAAGCCGTCGCAGATTTCGATGTATTCCCGAAGCTGCTCCTTTTTAAGAATCGAGCATATCAAAAGCAGGGCCTGCGCGCCAAAAAGCCTCGCCTCGTAGATCATATAGCTGTCTACGGTGAAATCCTTTCTTATGCAGGGGATATTCACCGCGGCCGCGGTTTCTTGAAGGTAGATATCGCTGCCCAGAAACTGCGTCGGCTCGGTGAGCACCGAAATTGCGTCGGCGCCGGCGGCCTCGTATTCTTTGGCGATCTTTAAGCAGTCAAAATCTGGGGCGATGAGCCCCTTTGAGGGCGACGCCTTTTTGCATTCGCAGATAAAGGCGATGTCTTCGGTCTTGAGCGCCTTTTCAAACCCGAAGCCGAGCTTTTTAAGATTCAGGGCTTTTGCTTTAAGCTCCGCCTCGGGGATAACGCGGCTGTTTTCGTATACGCGTTTTTTTGCGCTTTCGGCCAGAACGTCAAGGACGCTCATGAGTTGGACTCCCTGATGAAGTCTTCAAGCTTTTTAAGCGCGGCGCCGCTGTCTACAAGCTCGGCGGCGAGCTTTATGCCCTCGGCGACCGATTCCGCCTTTCCGCCTATATAGATTGCCGCGCCGGCGTTCATAAGGACGGCGTTGCGCTTTGCGCCCTTTTCCTCGCCCTTTAAGATAGCAAGGGTGACGGCGGCGTTTTCGGCGGGGGTGCCTCCCACAAGATCCGACTTTTTGCAGGTCTCAAAGCCGAAGTCCTCCGGCTTAATGACGTAAGATTTATACATGCCGTCCTTGAATTCGCAGACGGCGGTGGGGGAGCTTAGGGAGATCTCGTCGAGCTTATCCTGCCCGTATACCACCATGCCGCGCTTTACGCCGAGATTCATAAGCACCTTTGCAAGAGGCTCGCAGAGCGATTCGTCATAAACGCCCAAAAGCTCGAGCTGAGGGTGTGCGGGGTTAGTCAGCGGGCCCAAGATATTGAATACCGTTCTGAAGCCGAGCTCGCGGCGAATGGCTCCGACATATTTCATAGAGGGGTGATATTTCTGGGCGAAGAAGAAGCAGATGCCTATTTTTTTGAGCAGATCGGCGCACTTTTGGGGCTCGAGGTCTATGTTCACGCCGAGGGCTTCAAGGCAGTCGGCGGCCCCGCATTTCGAGCTTGCGGCGCGGTTGCCGTGCTTCGCCACGTTAATTCCCGCGGCGGCGATGATTAAGGCCGAGGTGGTGGAAATGTTTATCGAGCCGGCGTTGTCTCCGCCGGTGCCGACTATTTCCAGAAGCTCGAGGTCTGATTCCACCTTAAGGGCGTTGTCGCGCATGGCGGCGGCGCAGCCGGCTATCTCGTCGATAGTCTCGGCCTTGGTGCTTTTGGTGGAAAGCGCGGCCAGAAAAGCGGCGTTCTGGGTGGGCGTGGTGGCGCCCGTCATTATCTCCATCATGACGGCGTAGGCCTCGTCATAGGTGAGATCCTGCTTTGTGACGATTTTTGCGATTGCTTCTTTGATCATGGTTATGTCCTCCTTAAAAATAAAAAGTTTGTTCTGAATTTTACAGCCCGAAAATAAAGTTTTCAAGCATTTTCATGCCCTGCGGGGTCATTATGCTCTCGGGGTGGAACTGCACTCCGAAGATGGGGCAGCTTTCATGCTGCACCGCCATTATCTCGCCGGCGTCGGTGACGGCGGTCACCTTAAGGCAGGCGGGAATTGTCTTCGGGTCGGCCGCAAGGGAATGATACCTTGCAACCATCACCCTTTCGGGCAGCCCCTTGAAAAGCGGGCATTCGCCGTCGAGCGTGACCTCGGACTGCTTGCCGTGCATAAGCCTCTGCGCGTATGTGACGGTTGCGCCGTAGGCCTGGCAGATAGCCTGGTGGCCGAGGCAGACGCCGAGCGTCGGTATCTTTTTTGAAACCGTTCCCGCCACCTCCTGCGTTATGCCGGCGTCCTCGGGGCGGCCGGGGCCGGGGGAGAGGATTATCCGCGAGGGATTCAAGGCCTCTATCTCGCCGACAGTCAGCGCGTCGTTTCTCACAACTTTTATGTCGGGGCAGATAGCTCCCACCATTTGGTAAAGATTATATGAAAAGCTGTCGTAGTTGTCTATAAGAAGAATCATAGCTGAACCTCCTCGGCCTGTTTAAGCGCCGCGATGACCGCCGCGGCCTTGTTAAGGCACTCCTCAAATTCCTTTTCGGGGACGGAATCGGCGACTATTCCCGCGCCGGAGCGGACGAACACCCTGCCGTTCTTTTTATAGGCTATTCTTATCGCGATGCAGGTGTCGAGGTTTCCGGTGAAATCGATATATCCTATCGCGCCGCCGTAAATTCCGCGCTTGTTGTTTTCAAGCTCGCCTATAAGCTGGCAGGCTCTTATCTTCGGCGCGCCCGAAAGCGTTCCCGCGGGGAGCACCGCGCCGACGGCGTCCAAGGCGTCGTATTTTTCGGAATCTATCTCGCCCCGCACCGTCGAGCCTATGTGCATGACGTGTGAATAGCGCTCGATAGAGTGATATTTTTCCACCGACACGCTGCCGAATTTCGAGATCTTTCCGAGGTCGTTCCTGCCGAGGTCTACAAGCATGTTGTGCTCGGCGAGCTCCTTTTCGTCCTTCAAAAGCTCCGCTTCAAGGGCGGCGTCCTGCTCGTCGGTCTTTCCGCGGGGGCGGGTGCCGGCGAGGGGGAAGGTGTGCAAAACGCCGTTTTCAAGCTTAACAAGCGTCTCGGGCGAGGCCCCCGCCACCTCTACGTCGGTTCCGCAGAGATAGAACATATAGGGCGAGGGGTTTATCGTGCGAAGAATGCGGTAGGTGTTCAAAAGGCTGCCCTCAAAGGGCGCGCTCAGGCAGTTTGAGAGGACTATCTGGAAGATATCCCCCTCGCGGATATAATGCTTTGCCCGCTCGACCATAGAGCAGTATTCGCCCCTGTCGAACAGCGGCTTTACCTCTCCCGTAAGCCTGCCGCCCCGCTCGGATTTAAGCTCGGCGCGCTTGCGGCTCAAAAGCCCGGCGAGGGCCTCAAGCTCCTTTTCGGCTTCAAGATATCCGTTTTCGGGATCAGAAAGCGGGATATTCGCTATCAGAATTATTTTCTGGCGGAAGTTGTCAAAGGCGATTACCCTGTCGAAGAGCATGAGATCGAGATCCCGGAAGTTTTCGTCGTCCCTTACGTCAACGTGCGCCGCCGGCTCGACGTCGCCGAAGTAGTCGTAGGCGAAATATCCCACAAGGCCGCCGGTGAACGGCGGAAGCCCCGGGATCTTCGGGCTGCGCCAGCCGTCGAGGATATTTCGGATCTGCTCGGCGGGGTCTTTGGTGATATATGTTTCGCCGCCGGCCTTAAGCTCGCCGCCCGAATAGGTTATCTCCATTTTAGGCTCGAAGCCCAAAAACGTGTAACGCCCCCATTTTTCGCGGCTCTCTATCGATTCGAGAAGATAGCAGTGGCTCGAGACCGTCTTTAAGATCCTCAGCACCTCTATGGGCGTAAAGGAATCGGAAAGAAGCTCGCAGGAAAGCGGGCAGACCTTATATTCGCCCGAGGCGGCAAGCTCCTTTACTGTTTTGATGTCGGGTGTGAATTTCATTTGAAGCCCTCCTGAAAATTTGTCGCAGGGCGCTTATGGCACAAAAATACGCCCGTGACAGAAAATTTCTGTCAAGGACGAACAGACTTTATATAGACTATCCGCGGTGCCACCTTGATTCGCCGCAGCTGCGGCGCGCCTTGCGGGATACTTACATATCCCCGGCAACTGACGTATGCCCTCACGTTGCAGAATACTCGGCCCGCAGGCCTTTGACTGCACCCTCGGCGGCCCATTATGACGAAAGGTGTTTGACCCGGCTCTCAGCCACCCGAGCTCTCTTTGCAAACTTTTTCGCCTTTACTCCCGCCTCAACGGTTTAGATTGATGAAATTATACTACTTCCTTTCCCGGTTGTCAAGGGGAAAACGCAAATTTTTTTGTCATAAGCCCCATGCCGCTTAAAGCATGGGGCTGACAGTTGGAAAGGATAGTTTTACTGGTTGTCTTCGATATATTTTACGATATCGGAAACGGTGCGTATGGTTTCAACTGCATCGTCGGGTATTTCAATTCCGAATTCGTCCTCAAAGCACATTACCAGATCCACGACGTCTAAAGAATCGGCGCCGAGATCGTCGGTTATCGAGGAATCGTAGGTGATGCTTTCGGGATCGATGTCCAGCTGTTCCGCGATTATGCTCCTGACTTTTTCAAAAACCATTACCAATTACCTCCTGTCTATCGGTTGTCTACTATAGTGTATAACGACAGTGCCGATTTGTCAATAGTTTTTTTGAAATTTTGGCTTCGAAGTCCTTCTTTTTATGACGTCAGGCTGACTATTTCCTCCAATTCAAGCCCCGGGTGGAGCGCAAGATTTATCCCCGCGGCTATAAGCTGGGCCGAGCAGCCTACAAGTCTGTCCACCGTTCGCGGGGTCACCATCATGGGTTCGCCGCCGTTTTCGCCGATATCCGCTATCGTCGGTACGCCTATCGCCACGCAGGGCACGCCGAGCGTTTTTTGGGAGAGCTCCTTGCGGGAATTCATCACCCCGCTGCCGGGGGAGATGCCGGTGTCGGTAAGCTGCACCGTTCTCCCGAGGTGGGATATCTCGGAACAGGCGAGCGCGTCGACCGCTATCACCGCCGACGGCTTTAACGCCTCGCAGACGGATTTTATCACCTCTCCCGCCTCGATTCCCGTCTGGCCCATCACCCCGGGGGATATCGCCGACACCTCGCCGAGGCCGTCGGAATAAAGCTCCGGCGCGTTTTCGCGGATATGCCTTGTCGCGAAGATATGCCCCGCCACCCGCGGGCCTAAGCTGTCGGGGGTGATCTGCATGTTGCCGAGGCCTACTACCAAAACGCTCTTGGGGCTGCCGACGAGGCTTTTTATGCTTTTTGAGAGCTCGGCGGCGCTGTCGGCAAAATTTTCGGGGCGCATGTCGAGGCGGCTGGGGGTCTCGAGCGTGATATATTTTCCCCGGGGCTTTTGAATCTTTTTTGCCGCGGCCTCGGAATTTACCGAAACCGAGGTGGTTTTAAAGCAGGCGCTTTCATTTTCCGATACCTCTACGCCGTCGGGAAGGCGGCTTTCGGCGGCTTTAACCTCGTTTGCGCTCTCAAGGGCGAGGTCGGTGCGCTTTGAAATGTTCACTTTTGGGGCTCCTTTATAAAAAAATTTGAGATTTGAGAGAAAAAATTTCAAAAAAGGCTTGCATTTTTCCGAAAGTAATGATATAGTAGTTTACGATGCTTGTTGAATAAGTGAGGAGTCATTAACCTCTTGCATTTTCTCTCAGTCGTGCAAATAGCTTATCCAAATAAGTGCATTTAATACCCGGCCTGCCGGGCAACACGAAAAGGAGGTGTCTTAATGGCTAACATTAAGTCCGCAAAGAAGAGAGTTAGAGTTATCGAGACCAAAACCCTCAGAAACAAAATGATCAGAAGCTCCCTTAAAACCGCTATAAAGAAGACCGACGCAGAGGGCGCCGACAAGGAGGCTGCCGTAAGGGCCGCCATCAAGAAGGTCGACCAGGCCTGCGCCAAGGGGATCATTCACAAGAACGCCGCGGCGAGAAAGAAATCGCAGCTTGCCAGGAAGCTGAACGGCTGATACCGAAGCGAAAAAATTGCGGGGAAGCCTGTTTAGGGTTTCCCCGAAAATCGTTTTGAGAAAATAGGCAATCAGCTTATCAGCGCAAGCCGCTTTTATGCGAAAGGAAACAGTATGAAAAAGTACATAGCACTGATAATTGCCCTGTCGGCGCTCTCTCTTGCCGCCTGCGGCCCCGGAGAAGGCGAGGGAGATTCCCTTTCCTCCGGCGACGCCGCCGTCACCCTGCCCGTTGTAACGGCGCCCGAAAGCTCGGCTTCGGAACCGGCCTCGACTACGTCCGAGACCGCCGAGGTCACCGCCGCCACCACGGTCTCTGTGACCGAAGCGCCCGTGGGCACGACTTCGGAGACCTCTGCGACGACAAAGGCCACCGAGCCGCCCGCCACAAAGGCCACCACCGAGGCCCCCAAGAAGACGGAGCCGACCACCGCCAAGGCCACCGAAAAGACGGAACCCGAGGAGGAAGCCGAGGAGATTGAGGAGGAGATAATTCCCAACCTCGACGAATATCTGGCCTCGCTGTTCGGCGACGACTACGAGGACGGAGACGGCAACGCCGAAGTTGACGACTGATAAGACAAAAAAATCCGGGAGAGTATCCCGGATTATTTTTTGTGATAAAGATTTATAAGGGGTTGCCATTTTGACAGGGTGTCCCTTTTATTTTATTTGCCTCGTTTGCACTCGGCAAATTGGGGAGACCCCCGGCGAGAGCGCAACGCGAAAGTGTTCTGCAAAATTGCACTTTCATTTTGCGTTGCGCTGCAAAGCCGCTTCGGCTCACGCCTCAGGTTTGCTTACGCAAACACCGGCTTTGCCGGACTTTCCTGCGAAACTGTCCACAGGACAGATTTTTTCTCCCCGTCCTGCGCTTCGCTTCGCATTAAACCGGAGCGTGCCGAGCAGGCACGCTCCGGGGAGATTCCGCGACTGCGGTCGCGGCCAGAGGCTGCTCGCCTCTGGACTCTCGCGGCCTTTTGAAAAAGGCCGGCGAAAACTTTTAATATTTTACTCCTGCGGAGGTATTAAGCTGGTGACGACCTCTATCCCGCGCTTCAGGACGGGATCGGTGGTTTCGTCGAGGGCCGCAAGGGCGTCGTCGGTGTCGTCAAACGAGGTGGGAACCTCGTAGTCCGGCTTTATTCCCACGCCCTCTATGGCGGTGCTGAACGAGCGCATGGTGGATATCGGCAGAACTATCGCCGTGCCGTCGTAAAGCGAGTAGGATTCGAAGAAATCCCCCTCGCCGGCGGTAGTCATTCCGAGGATTGATGCCGAATGGTGATCTTTTAAGGCGGCGGCGAAAAGCTCCGCCGGGCCCGACGTTCTCTCGTTGACCAAAACCCCTATCGGAACGCCGGGAATCCGCTGGCCGGTGCCGGTGGCGTAAACGCTTTCCTTGCCGTCGCGGCCGACATTCACCGCCACGGTGGCGTCAATAGGCAGAAGCGCGCTTAAAATGTTCACCGCGGGATCGAACTGCTCGCCGCTGTTGTTGCGAAGATCCACTATCATGCCGGTCATTCCCTGCGACTGCATCGCCGAATATGCGGCCATGAACTGCTGATAGGTCTTTTCGTTGAACTCCGAGATTTTAAAGTAGCCGAGGCCGTTTATAAGCCTTGCGCTAACCGTCGCCACCGACATCTGTATTGTGGTGACTGCAACTGTGCGGTCTACGCCGCCCGAGCGCAGAGTAAGCTCAAGCTGGGTGCCCGCCGAGCTCCTTAAAAGCTCTCTTGAGGCGGTAAAGCCGAGATCGAGGCAGCTTTGGCCGTTGATCTCAATAATGCTGTCGCCGACGGTTATTCCGGCCGCGGCGGCGGGGCTGTTTGCAATAACCTCGTTCACCGTCGGATATCCGCCGTCCTCAAAGGTGTAAACGCCTATGCCTATATGCGAGCCGCTGAGGTGTTCCCGGTAAAGGGAATAGTCCTGCGCGGTCATATATTTTGCGTCGGCGTCCTCGATTATGGAGATATACCCGTTCGCGAGCGCTTCAATAAGCCTGTCCTCGTCTATGGTGCCGTCGTAATAGGCCCTGACGTAGGAATCTATCTGTTCAAGCTTCTGATACATCTCGGCGCGCTGCTGAACGTCGGCCACAAGGCCGTTGTAAATATTCATCGAGTAGCTTGTTGAGATGATGAATGTTATCGCCGCGGCTATCGCCATAAGCGCAATAGTCAGGCCAAGGGGAATTTTTCGGTTCATTTACAAGTCCCTAATATTTTTCAAGATTTATTCTCGAGCCCTGCGGATTTACGCGCTCGCCGTCTATGCGTGTTTCGAAGTGAAGGTGTGCGCCGGTGGAATCTCCCGTAGAGCCGACGTAGCCTATGACGTCGCCGGTCGAGACCTTCTGCCCCTCCTTGACGGTTATCTTTGTGGCGTGACCGTAAAGGGTCTGATATCCGCCGCCGTGATCTATAATGCAGTAGTTGCCGAAGCCTCCGCCGCAGTGGCAGTATTTTTTCGAGCTTTTTTTGCCGTAGTTGTGCGAGCAGCCGTTGTAGACGAATATCACCTCGCCCGAGTTTGCCGCCGTTATCTCGGCGCCCATTACGTCGGCGCCCGAGATGTCTATGCCGCGGTGGGTGGTGCCCCAGCGCGAGCCGTAGCCCGAGGTTATGGTGTAATATCCCGGCAGGGGCCAGAGGAATGTTCCCTGCGGAAGATCGCCCATGTAATTTGCCCTCGCTTTTTTGCGGATTATCTCCTGGATCTGATCCTCAAGATCTTCGGCGAGCTTGTCAAGGGCCTCTTTGTCTTCCTCGTAGGAATCCTTCTTGTCCTCAAGCTCCTCGATTGCCGCCTCCGATTCCGCGTAAAGGTCTTCAAGATCCCCGAGCTTTGAATCCCATTCCGCCTTGCGGTCTTCGACTTCCTTTTTCTTATCTTCGGTTATCTCTACGGTCTCCTCAAGGGCGGCCTTTTGGTTTTCAAGCTCAAGCTGCTCGGCCTCATATTCCGATTTCATCTCCAAAAGCGAATCGATGAGCTTGTTGTCATATTCGGCTATTCGCTTGACAAGCTCTATTTTCATAAGCATGTCGAAGAAATCCTTCGAGCCGAGAATTATCGAGGCCACCGAATCGTTCCCCGAAAGATACATCGCCCTTATTCTCTTTTCGTAAAGCGAGATGTTTTCGTCGATTTCGGCGCGCTTGTTTTCCACCTTAGCCTGCTGGATCTCTATATCTCCCTGAAGGTTGGTTATGTCCGTCTCCAGGGCCTCGATTTCGCCGTCGTAGTTTTTTATCAGCGACAGAAGATCGCGGATATAGTCCTCGGTGGTTTTAATCTGCTCCGAGATGGCCTCCTGGTTTTCCTTTTCCTTTGAGATGTCGCCGCGGGTGGCCTTTATTTTTTTGTCGAGCTCGGCCTGCTTCTGCTTGTTTTCCTCAAGCTTTTGTTCAAGCTCGTCCTGCTCGTCGGCCCAAAGCCTTATTTCGCTTGGCGAAAAACCGAAGATAACGGTGGCGGCTATAACTGCCGCCGTGGCGAATGCCGCGGTTCTGCGGAAAAAGGATAACGGTTTCAAAAAGGCTGCCCCTTTCAGTATTTCAGAAGATTAAAGCTTTCGGGATTTTTGCGCTCGCCGTCTATGCGGACTTCAAAGTGAAGGTGATATCCCGTAGATTCGCCGGTCGAGCCGACATAGCCGATGACGTCGCCGGTAGATACCTGCTGGCCCTCTTTTACGATGATTTCGGTGGCGTGGGCGTAAACGGTGGAATATCCGCCGCCGTGATCTATAATGCAGTAGTTGCCGTAGCCGCCGCCGCACCCGCAGGAGCCCTGCTTGCCGTAGTTGTGGGTGCAGGTATTGCTCACCTTTATAACGACGCCGGAATTGGCCGCGGTGATGTCGCTGCCCTTAGAGGCGCGAATGTCCATTCCCTTGTGACCCGAACCTCTGCCTTCGGAATCGCCGTAGTGGGAGGATATCGAGTAGTTTCCGGGGGCGGGCCATAAAAATGTTCCGGCCTCAAGATCGCCCATATATTCGGCGCGGGCCTTTTTCTGAATCAGCTCTTTTATCTGCTTGTCGAGGGCCTTTTCGGCCTCCTCAAGCTTGTCCTTGTCGTTTTCAAAGCCGGTGGCGAGCTTTTCAAGCTTTTTAAGCTCGGCGTCCGATTCCGAATAGAGCTCCTCGAGCTCCGCAAGCTCGGAATCCCATTCCGCCTTTCTGGCCTCGACCTCTTTGCGCTTGCCCTCGGTTATCTCAACTGTCTCCTCAAGGGCGGCCTTTTGGTTTTCAAGCTCAAGCTGCTCGGCCTCGTATTCCGATTTCATCTGCAAAAGCGAGGTTATAAGCTCGTTGTCGTAATCGGCTATCCGCTTGACAAGCTCTATTTTCATAAGCATGTCAAAAAAGTCGGTAGAGCCGAGAATTATCGAGGCTACGGAATCGTTCCCCGAAAGATACATCGCGCGGATCCGCTGCTCGTAGAGGACGATGTTTTCGTCTATCTCGGCGCGCTTGTTTTCCACCTTTGCCTGCTGGATCTCTATGTCGCCCTGCAAATCGGCGATGTCGGCCTCCAAGGCGTCAATTTCGCCGTCGTAGCTTTTTATCAGCGACAGAAGATCGCGGATATACTCCTCGGTGGTTTCTATCTGCTCGGATATGGCCTCCTGATTTTCTTTTTCCTTTGAGATGTCGCCGCGGGTGGCCTTTATCTTTTCGTCGAGCTCGTCCTGCTTCTGCTTGTTTTCCTCAAGCTTCTGCTCAAGCTCGTCCTGCTCGTCGGCCGCAAGCCTTACCTGTGCCGGCCCGAAGCAGGTGAGCATAGCCGCCGCGGCAGCAAACGCGGTGGCAAGGGAAATTACACTTCTTAAAATTTTCGGATATTTCAATGCGCTCGGCTCCTTTCCGGCGCGTGGGGTGGCGCGTCATGCGTTCGCGGGTTTGCGTACTTGTGGGACGGTTTATGTTATGCGTTGAGATGTTTTCTTGTAGAGATCACCGTGCCGAGGGCGCTTAGAATCACCCCGAAAACGGCGTAGGCTATGCCCACCCTGAGGGCTATCGTGTCAAAGGGTATCAGCGCCGAGAGCCCGAAGATTGAAAGCATGTTCACGTCGGTGGAGAACATCGTATACACCTCGGTGTAGGCGAACCATGTCAGCCCGAAGGCTATCGCCGCCGAGGTGAGGCCTATAACCATGCCCTCGACGAAGAAGGGGATCTCGATAAAGGACTTCGACGCGCCGACATAGCGCATTATGCTTATCTCGCGGCGGCGGGCGTAAACGCTCGCGCGGGTGGAATTAGAAATAATGACGAAGCAGACTATTATTAGGGAGACCGTTGCCGCCGAGAAGAGTATGGCGCTTACGTTTCTCACACCGATGAGTATTCTTGCGAAGTCGTCGGGCGATTTCACCATTTCCACGAATTCAAGCCGCTCTATCTGCGAGACGGTTCTTGAAAGCTCGGTTATGTCGCTCACCCTTATCATGTAGCAGTCGGGGAGGGGATTGTGGCTGAAATACTGGAAGAGCGACTGCTCGTCCTCGCTCATGTCGGCCAAAAGCTCGGCAAGGGCGTCGTCGCGGGACTTGAAACTCACCTCCGAGACATTGGGGGTGTCGGCAAGCTGCTCGCCCAAAAGGGTGATGTTGTTTTCGGGAACTCCCTCGGTGATGACCACCATCACCTCGTTGCGGCTTTCTATCGAGCCTATCATCTTGGTGATGTTGAGCGACAGAAGCACCGAAATTCCCACCATTAAAAGGGATATCGTCATTACGCAAAGAGAAGCGAAGGAATTTACGCGGTTGAACCATATCCCGGTAAAGCCCTGTTTTACAAGGTATTTAAAACTATTGAGCCTCATCAGCGCCTCCTATAACTTCGTCGAAGACGACGGCACCCGTGTTGAGGTTAATTATCCGCCCGCCGAAATAGCGGACGAGATCGTGCTGGTGGGTGACCATCAAAACGGTGGTGCCGCAGGCGTTTATGGCTTTTAAGAGATCGACGATCTCGAAGCTGCGCGCGGGGTCGACGTTTCCGGTCGGCTCGTCGGCGATAATAAGCTGGGGATCGTTCACAAGCGCCCTCGCAAGGGCGACTCTTTGCTGCTCGCCGCCCGAAAGATCGTTCGGGTAGCTTTTTGCCTTTGCCGTCAGCCCGACAAGGCTTATTACGTAAGGCACGCGGGCGCGTATATATTTTGTCGGCGCGTCAATCACCCTGAGGGCAAACGCGACGTTGTCATATACCGTCATGTTGGGGATAAGCCTGAAATCCTGGAAGACGACGCCGATGGTGCGCCTGAGCTTCGGCACCTTTCTCGCCTTCATCTTTGAAAGATTGAAGCCGTTTACGATTACCTCTCCCTCGGTGGCTGTAAGCTCCCGAAGGATAAGCTTTATAAGGGTGGATTTTCCGGCGCCGTTGGCCCCGACGACAAAGACGAATTCGTTGTCTTCAATCTTGACGTTCAGGTGGTCGAGGGCCTGCTGGCCGGTGGGGTATGTATATGAGACATTGCGAAATTCTACCATTTCGGTGAGATAACTCCTTTCGGGGGTAAGGCCTTGGCGGATAACGAAAATTTTGCGTTTCGGCAACAAGCTTAGGCATAACGGCAAAAATTTGCGCCAAAAATCGGGACGGGGCCCAAAAAGCCCCGCCGTCGTTAGCTAAGCTGTCAGAACTTTGTGGGCTCCGACGAGAGATATTTTTTAACCATGAGCGCGATCTTGAAGATTATCGCGTGGTCGAATTCTCTCAGATCAAGCCCGGTGAGCTTCTTGATTTTTTCAAGGCGATAGACGAGGGTGTTGCGGTGGACGAAGAGCTTGCGCGAGGTCTCGGAGACGTTGAGGTTGTTCTCAAAGAATTTCTGAATGGTGAACAGCGTCTCCTGATCGAGCGATTCTATCGAGCCCTTCTTGAATACCTCCTTGAGGAAGGTTTCGCAGAGGGTTGTCGGCAGGTGGTAGATAAGCCTTGCGATGCCGAGATTTTCATAGCTGACTATCGTCTTGTCGGTGTCGAACACCTTGCCGACCTCGAGCGCAACCTGGGCTTCCTTGAAGGATACCGCGAGAGCGCGGACGGAATCGACCACGGTGCCTATGCCGACGTTCACGCGGGTGTAGAATTCGCTCGAAAGAGTGTCGGCGATGGAGAACGCAAGCTTTTCAAGATCCTGCGCTTCGATGTTCGGCCTTACCTCCTTGATGAGGACGATGTCGGTCTCGGAGGTGGTGAAGACGAAGTCCTTGTTCTTGTCGGGGAAGAGATTCTGTATAACGTCGAACGCCGAAACGTCGTTCGCCGAAACTATGCGGATAAGCAGCACCACGCGGTGAGCCTCGTTGTTAAAGTGAAGCTCGCGAGCCTTTATCATTATGTCGCCGGGCAGAATGTTGTCCAAAACGACATTTTTGACAAAGTTGGTTCTGTCGTATTTTTCGTCGTAGAACTGCTGGAGATTTGCAAGCGAGACGCAGAGCATAGAGGCGGTCTTATAGGCGGCCTCGTCGGTGCCCTCCACAAAAACGGCGTACTCGTTCTTTACCTTTGTGCCGAACGGCTTATAGGTGTAGCCGTCGCGGACGAAGTAGTCAAACGTCTCGTTGAGGTCGAGCGACACGAATTCGTTTGCGGTGCCGATTTTTGAGAGATCGCTGCAGGCGACTACAACGGCGCCCTCGTCTACGACGCCTATTTCACAGCCGACCGTTTCGCTCATCTGGTGTACGATACCTTGGAAAAATCTGTTTGGCATAGTTTCTTCTCCCTAAAAATTATAGTTCTTTATGCGGGGGCTGCCCGCGGCGAATGTGCGGGATAGTAAAAATAAATTTACAAGCCGGCGAAAAAGTGACCGATAGGGCAATATTTCGCGTTCCAGACAATTATACCACGAAAATTCGCCCAATGTGTTAATAAAGTGTGAATACGACAAAAAATTAAACGATTTTTTATACAGAATTACCAACGGCGCAAATTATATTCCAACAGCGGCACCGCTTTTATGTGTAAAAGCACCAAAAACAGGGTATAAAAAGAAAGCTCCCGCCCCAAAATTTAAATTTGACGCCGAAAGCCGGCGTCTATCTTCTATCCTCTAATCTCTAACCGCGTCCGTCAGGACGCTTCTAAAAAACAGACAACCCCGCCGAAAAGCGGGGCTGTCCGGAAAAAACATGCTTTTGAGAAAGCTTATCTTGCTTCCTCGGCGAATTCGCTGTCGACCAAAGAGACGAGGCTTGAAACAGCGTTTTCTTCGTCGACACCGTCGGCAATGATGCGAATGCCGGTACCTCCTATGATACCGAGCGAAAGCACGCCTAAAAGGCTCTTGCCGTTGACGCGGCGCTCTTCCTTCTCAACCCAGATTGACGATTTGAATTCATTGGCTTTCTGAATGAAGAAGGTGGCCGGACGGGCGTGAAGACCGATCTGATTCTTTACGACAACATCTTTGACAAACATAACATACTCTCCGTTTCAAAAATTCAATTGTGGCTGTTGGTTTTATCCTGTTGTTAGTATATAAAGAATCAGCCGTTTAGTCAACGGACAAATATGCCCAAAATCAAGTTTTCGGCGAAATTTCTGCTAAATGTTTAGCACACGACGAAAGTTTCCCTGATTCGTTGTGCAAAATGCTAAAGAATTTCTCGCAGTTGGATACATATTAACCAAAGACAAATTTCACTCTTTCTTAAGAAAGTCTGGCAAATCCTCATATTTTGCCTTAATTTCTGACAAATATGCAAGATCTTCCTGAGTGAGCTCTGCGCAGTTTAACAACTCCGGCCGCTTAAGGTAAGTCTCCTCTATCGACTTTTGGCGGCGCCACTTAAGTATGTTTGCGTGGTGTCCCGAGACTAAAATGTCCGGCACTGCCATGCCCTCCCACACCTGAGGCTTCGTATACTGCGGATATTCAAGCAGGCCGTCGTAGTGGCTCTCGTCTACAAAGCAGTCCTGCTGCGAAAGGGTGCCGTCGAGCAGCCTGACCACCCCGTCGGCCAGAATCACCGCCGGAAGCTCTCCGCCGGTGAGAACGTAATCGCCTATGGATATCTCCTCGGCCTCCATCTTGTCGAGCACCCGCTGATCTACCCCCTCGTAATGCCCGCAGAGGATAAAGAGATCTTCCCCGGCGGCGGCGAGCTCCTTCAGCTTTTGCTGGTTGAGCGTTTTGCCCCGCGGCGACATGTATATCACCTTAGGCGAGCGCCCCGCCGTCACCGCCTTGAAGCACTGCCATATAGGCTCGGCAAGAAGAAGCATTCCCTGACGCTCGGAATAGGGGGTGTCGTCGACGCGGTGATGCTTGTCGAAGGCGTAGTCGCGTATCTGGTGGCATTCAAGCTCGAAGACGCCCTTTGCGCGCGCCCTGCCCACTATGCTCTGCGAAAGGTAGGTCTCGCATATCTCGGGAAAGAGGGTGGCAATGTCAATTTTCATTTCGGCTCCTTAATTTATGTGATAAAAGTTGTTTTCGTGCTCAAATCAGTCGAAGAGCCCCTTCATAGGGCTGACCGTCATTATTCCCGCCTCGGCGTCGGCGCGAACTACCACCGACGGTATAGCGGGGATATAATATTTTTTGCCCTCCCGGGTGATCTCGTATACGTCGTTTGCGCCGGTGGCAAGAACGTCGGTGACGGTGCCGAGAGGCTCGCCCTCAACAGTAACGCAGCTCATGCCTATGAGATCGGCTATGAAATTGCTCCCCTCGGGAAGGGGAATGTCGGCGCGGTCGGCGTAAAGAACCGTGTTTCTGAGGGCCTGGGCGGCCTCGGGGGTGTCCACGCCCTTTATTTTTAGAATGGCCATGCTTTCGCCCTTCGGCCTTGCGGAGATTAAAATATATTCCCGCGAGCCGTCCGCGGAATAGAGCTTTTTCAGCTTTCCGAGCTGCTTCGGCGAATCGCACCACGCCTGGGCGTTCATCTCGCCGTGCACCCCGTGGACGGAGACTATTTTTGCGATTTCAAGATATTTTTTCATGTTATATACCGAAGTTTCAATAATTCAAAAAAGAAGCCTGAGCCCTTGCCGTCGGGCTGTGACCTCGCTTGAACCTTTAAAATTAAAATGAATGCGGATATTCGCCGCCGGAGGTCTTTCAGCGGGGGATCTTAAGATCCCCCACCTGTTACCTGACCGGACGGTTATCAGTCGATCTCAACCATTATTTCCTGGTTGACTTTTGCGGCCGCGGAGCGCATAAGGGTGCGGATAGCCTTGGCGATCCTTCCCTGCTTGCCTATAACTCTGCCCATGTCGTCGGGAGCGACGTGAAGATGGAAGACGATAACGCCCTCTTCGTTGGGCTCGTCCTGAGTCACTTCAATAGCAGACTTGTCGTCTACAAGTCCTGCGGCGATGTTCTTTAAAAGCTCGGTCATTGTTTTTTACCATATCCCATGTTTTCGGGGGAGTCCTTTCCTTTTTCTTTTGCTGAATGAATTCAGATGATGCCGTTTTTCTTGAATAATGCCTTCACGGTATCGGTAGGCTGTGCGCCGTTGTCAATCCATTTTTTGGCTCTCTCGGCGTCAGCCTTTAGGGTAGCCGGTTCGGTGGTAGGATCGTAATAGCCTATCTCCTCAATGAAGCGTCCGTCGCGCGGGTAACGCGAATCGGCGACGACTATTCGGTAGAACGGGTCTTTCTTTGCGCCTATCCTGCGAAGCCTGATCTTAACTGCCATGTTATGATAACCCCCCTTTCGGAAATTGTCTGTATAGTGCAAGATTTATTTCAAGGCCGTGTGCCTTTCAAGGCTGAAGCCATAGAAAACCGTTTATTTCATGTTCTGCATGTTTTGCAGGAATTCTTTCGGCAGGGCGGGCATCTTCTTTCTCTTGCCCTTGCCGTTTCTGCCCGAGCCGGTAAGGCCCATCTGCTTCATCAGCTTCTGCATCTGCTCATACTGTTTAAGCAGCCTGTTTACGTCCTCAACCTTCGTTCCGCTTCCGGCGGCTATGCGTCGCTTTCTTGCGGGATTTATCACCGAGGGCTTTGCGCGCTCCTCGGGGGTCATCGAGAGGATTATGGCCTCGGTTCTCGGAACCTGCTTTTCGTCTATCTGACTTTCGTCAATCTTGTTTCCGCCCGGCATCATCGAGAGCAGCGACCTCAGCGAGCCCATCTTCTTTATCTGGCGCATCTGATCCAGAAGATCGTTCAGATCGAAGCCGCCCTGCTGCATTTTCCCGGCAAGGCGCTCGGCCTCCTTTTCGTCGAAGGTGTTCTGCGCCTTTTCGATGAGGGAAAGAACGTCGCCCATGCCGAGGATTCTTGAGGCCATGCGCTCGGGGTGGAACACCTCGAAGTCGTCCAACTTTTCGCCGGTGCCGACGAATTTTATCGGCTTGCCGGTGGCCGCAAGAACCGAGAGCGCAGCGCCGCCGCGGGTGTCGGAATCGAGCTTTGTCAGTATAACGCTGTCTATGCCGATCTGGCTGTCGAATGCCGAGGCCACGTTGACGGCCTCCTGGCCGGTCATGGCGTCTACAACAAGAATTATCTCGGACGGCTCGGCGAGATCTTTTATGTCCTTGAGCTCGCCCATGAGCTCCTCGTCTATCTGCAAACGGCCGGCGGTGTCGAGAATTACAATGTCGTTGCCGTAGTCGCGGGCGTGTCTTATGCCCTCGCGGGCTATCTTTCGAGGATCTGTCTGCCCCATTTCAAAGACGGGCACCCCGGCCCTTTCGCCGACGATTTTAAGCTGATCTATCGCGGCGGGGCGGTAGATATCGCACCCTATAAGAAGCGGGCGGTGATCCTGCGCCTTGAAATATTTCGCAAGCTTTGCCGCGTGGGTAGTCTTGCCGCTTCCCTGAAGTCCGCACATCATTATTATGCAGGGGGGCTTTGAGGGGAAATTTATCTTCGAGTTGCTCTCGCCCATAAGGGCTATGAGCTCTTCGTGAACTATTTTTATGACCTGCTGGGCGGGGGTGAGGCTTTCAAGAACTTCCGAGCCCACGCAGCGCTCGGTCACCTTTGAGACAAAATCCTTGACGACCTTATAGCTTACGTCGGCCTCAAGCAAAGCGAGCCTTACCTCGCGCATGCTCGCCCTGACGTCCGCCTCGGAGAGCTTGCCGCGGTTTTTGAGCTTTTTGAAGACGTTGTTAAGTTTTTCGGAAAGACCTTCAAAGGCCATTGGATCACCCCGATAGTTTATTCTGAGACCGCAGGGCCGCTGCCCGTCAGCCCCTGGCGGCGTCGATTCCCGACTTTATTCTTTCAAGCTTTTCTATGACGCTCTTTGTGGTGGTATAGGAGCGGCAGTCTGCGATTATTTCGTCGCAGGCGGCGATTACTTCGCCGAGAACGGATTCATATTTTGCGATAACGCCGCTCATGCCTATCTTGCCGTCAAGATCGGTAAGGGTCTCCTCGCCGCGCTTTATGCTGTCGCGCACGCCCTGGCGGGAGATGCCCTCGTTGGCGGCAATTTCCGAAAGCGATAAATCCTCATTGTAATATAATTCAAGCATCTCGCGCTGCTTGTCTGTCAGCACACTGCCGTAAACATCGAGGAGGGAGGAGAATTTCAAATCCTTAGCCACACAATATCACCCTTTCGGAAACATTCGGGACACTAAATATCGTGTCTGTTGTAAAGCAAAACGGCTTTACAGTGGTATATTATATACCATCTTCGAGCCGTTGTCAAGGGGTTATGAGAAATTTTTAAAAATTTATACAATTTGTAATTCCGAGAGTATTTTTGGGTAAACGGGAGATTGATTTTTTAACGACGGATTGTTAATTGACTTTAAAGAAAGCAGATGGTAAAATGTAATCACACCGGTGAATAAATTTCGGAGGAATAAATATGTCAATTGAAATCGGAAAACAGTTAAGAGAGCTTCGCACGCGCGATCAAAGAACCCAGGAGGAGGTCGCGGCGGCGCTCGGGGTGACCGCACAGGCGGTGTCAAGATGGGAAAAGGCGGCATGCTGCCCCGACATTTCCATGCTGCCGGCCATCGCGAACTACTTCAACGTCTCAATCGACCGGCTTTTCGGCTACGACGTCGAGCGAAAGGCAAAGATAGACGCGCTCTGCGAAAAACTCGCAAAGATGAACCGCGAGAACAACGGCGAGGACGTCTCGATGAGCGAATGCATACGCCTTGCGCGGGAGGGAATGCTTGAATTTCCCGGCAACCCGCAGGTGATGCTGGCGCTTGCGGATATCCTTTATAACGCGGGGTATGTCCGCTACGGGGAATATCACCTCACCGACGGGGAGGGGTATGACGTTTTCGACGTCGAGCGGCACAGAAAATACGCCGAGTGGCGGGAGGCGATATCGCTCTATGAGCGGGTGATACCTTTGCTTGAGGACGGCGACGAAAAGTTCGGCGCGGTAAATTTGCTTGCAAATCTTTACGCCGTCACCGGCGAGACCGAAAAGGCGGCAAAGCTCGCCGAAAGAGCGCCGGAGATGTCGGGCTGCCGGGAGTTTCTGAGAATTGGCGGGCTTTGCGGCAAAAAGCGCTCCGAGGCCTTTGAAGACGCGGTCATTGCGCTTGCGCAAAATCTTGTTCAGTATACGGTATACTGCGAAATTTCGAGGAACACCGACTCTCCCGCCGCGACCGCGAAAACAGTTGCAAAGGCAATCGAAATCGGTGACGCGGTTCTTAAAATCGGCTGCCGTGAGGACATGGCGCTGAGAGCCGAGCTTTCGAGGTTAGAGCTGTTTTTGGCCGACCGCCTATGGCAGTCGGGCGACGGCGACAGCGCCTTTGAAGCCCTTGACAGCGCGCTCGAACGGGCAAAGACGGTGAGCGAGGACTGCGCAAGGCCGCTGCCGGAATACTTCCCGTGGTTCTGCGTAAAGGACGCGCGCCACGAGAGCATAAAGGACGACCCAAGGTGGCTCGAGTGGGCCGAAAGATGTAAGGCGCAGGCCTGAAAATCACATGCCGAAAAAGGACGGGGAGACCCGTCCTTTTGGTTTTATTCTTCGTCGAGAATTGTTGCGATGTGGAGCTCCTTGAGCTGGGCTTCGTCGACGGGGGAGGGGCAGCCGCTCATAAGCTCGCTTGCGTTCTGAACCTTCGGGAAGGCGACTACGTCGCGGAGGCTGTCGGCGCCGCAGAGAAGCATCGAGAGCCTGTCAAGGCCGAGGCCGAGGCCGCCGTGCGGCGGTGCTCCGTATTTATAGGCATCTACCAGGAAGCCGAATTTCGCCTCTATCTCCTCGTCGGTAAGGCCGAGGGCCTCGAACATGCGGTTTTGCAGCTCGGGGTCGGTGATTCTCATCGAGCCGGAGCAGAGCTCGGTGCCGTTTAAAACGAGGTCAAACGCCGTCGCGCGGACGTTTTCGGGGTCGGTGTCCAGAAGCGGAATGCACTCTTCAAGCGGCATGGTGAAGGGGTGGTGCGCGGCCTCCCACTGGTTGGTGTCCTCGTTGAATTCAAAGAAGGGCATCTCGACTATCCAGACAAGGTTGTATTTGTCCGCGGGGATAATGTCGAGCCGCTTTGCCACCATGTTTCTCAGAGCGCCGAGAACGGTGAGAACCGTCTTTTTGCGGTCGGCGGCGATAAGAACGACGTCGCCCTTTTCGGCGCCGAGGCGGGAGAGCAGGGCCTCAAGCTCGCCCTCTTTTAAGAATTTTGCAAAGGAGCAGCTCGGCTGATCCTCCGTCCAGCGGATATAGGAAAGACCCTTTGCGCCGATTCCCTTGGCGTGCTCGATGAGCTTGTCTATCTCCTTGCGGGAATAGGTCTGCGCGGCGTTTTTTGCGACTATCGCGCGGACGGTGCCGCCGGCCTCCACCGCGCCTTTAAAGACCGCAAAGTCTGTCTTTTCGGCGAGATCGGAGATGTCCTGAATTTCCATGCCGAAGCGGGTGTCTGGCTTGTCCGAGCCGTAGCGGTTCATGGCGTCGGCAAAGGTGAGGCGGGGCAGGGGAGTTTCGATGTCTATTCCCTTTATCTCTTTGAAAAGGCGCTTTACCCAGCCCTCCGCCATGGTGCGGATATCCTCCTCGTCGACAAAGGACATTTCGAGGTCTATCTGCGTGAATTCGGGTTGGCGGTCGGCGCGCAGATCTTCGTCGCGGAAGCAGCGTGCGAGCTGGATATAGCGATCGAAGCCGGCAACCATCAGAAGCTGCTTATATATCTGCGGCGACTGCGGCAGGGCGTAGAATTTTCCGTCGTGGATTCTTGACGGGACGAGGTAGTCGCGGGCGCCCTCGGGGGTGGATTTCATCATCATGGGCGTCTCTATTTCGATAAAGCCGTTTTCATAGAAATAGCGGCGGGTCACGTCGGCTATTTTGTGCCGGGTGAGGATATTTTGGGTGAGGCGGGCGTTTCTCAGGTCGAGATAGCGGTATTTCAGCTTCAGCTCGTCGTTTACCTTGTCAGAGTTTGTCACCTCGAAGGGGGTGGTCTGCGCCTTTGAGAGGATCTTAAGTTCGCTCACGCGGATCTCGACGGTGCCGGTGCGGATCTCCTTATTTATGCTCTCTCGCGGGGTGATGTCGCCTTTGGCCATTAAGACGTATTCGTTTCTGACGGTCGCGGCCTTTTCAAAGAGGGCGCGGTCGGTGTAGTCGCCGAAAGCGAGCTGCACTATGCCGGTGCGGTCGCGAAGGTCGATGAATATGAGATTGCCGAGGTTGCGCGTCTTCTGAACGAAGCCGCATACCACGACCTCGCAGGGCGTCAGCGGCACCTCGCCGCAGTAGTGTGTTCTTCTGAGTTTTCCCATTGTGTCCATTATGATTTCTCCTTTGAGTTTATTTTCGCGTTGGCGGTATATGTCCGCGGAGGCGCCTAAAAGGCTTGGTGCCGGCTTGAAGGCTCGGCTTGGCGGTATATGTCTGCGGAGGCGCCGAAAGGGTTGGGCGCTGATTTACAGGCTCGGCGAAGCCCCCGGCGGCAGCTCCGCTGCCGCCGCCCCGCGCCCGCAGGGCGCGGGAGGCCCGCGCTTCGCGCGGGCCGGGGCTTCGCCCCGGCCTTGGGCGCGCTCAGCCTTCCGGCTGCTCCTCGGCCGGCTCCAGACCTTCCACGAGCCGCCCGATAGTCTCGCCGAGCTCGCCGTCGAAGATCTCATTCAGCATAAGGTTTGAAAACCCCGTCATGAATTCCTCAAGCTTCACCGGCGTTTCCTCGCCGGTAGCCATGTTCTTAAGCTTCGCCTCACCGCATGAAAGCTCGTTGTCGCCTATCACGCAGACGAACTTCGCCTTTATCTTGTCGGCATATCTCATCTGCGGCTTTATCCCCCTGCCTACAAGGTCGGTCTCGGCGGCATATCCCGCCCGGCGAACCGCGTCGGCCAACAGCGCCGATTTTTTCTGCGCCTCGGCGCCCATCGGCGCGATGTAAAGATCGCAGGTCTTTGCGGGCTCAAATTCAACGCCGGCGGCCTCCATGGTCATGATAAGCCTTTCAAGCCCGAGACCGAAGCCGAGCGCCGGCACCTGCTGCCCGCCGAGCTCCGAGACGAGCCCGTCATAGCGGCCTCCGCCGCAGACGGTTCCCTGCGAGCCTATGTCCTGCGAGATGAACTCGAATACCGTTTTAGTGTAATAGTCGAGCCCGCGGACTATCTTCGGGTCGACGGTGAATTCAACGCCGTATTCGGTGAGGATCTCTTTAAGGGCGTCAAAGTGTTCGCGGCAGCCGTCGCAGAGGTAGTTGGTGATAAGCGGCGCGCCCGCGGCTATTCCCTTGCATATCGGCGACTTGCAGTCCAAAAGCCTCATCGGGTTTTTGTCGAGCCTCTCGCGGCAGGTGGGGCAGAGCTCCTCAACATGCGGCAGGAAGAAGCTCCTTAACGCCTCGCGGTATTTCGCCCGGCATTCGGGGCAGCCAATCGAGTTGATGTGAAGCGTTACGTTTTCAAGCCCGCAGCGCTCCAAAACCGTCGAGGCCAAAAGAATTATCTCCGCGTCGGCGTAGGGCGACTGCGTGCCGAACATCTCCACCCCGAACTGCTTAAATTCGCGGTATCTTCCCGCCTGTGGCTTTTCGTGGCGGTAGCACTGCGCAAGGTAGTAAACCTTCTGCGGGAATCCTTCGTTCATAAGGCCGTTTTCGAGCATCGCGCGGACTACCCCCGCGGTGCCCTCGGGGCGAAGCGTAAAGGAGGAATCGCCGGTCGAGCTGACGGTGTACATCTCCTTCGTGACTACGTCCGAAGTTGCCCCGGCCGAGCGGACGTAAAGGCCTGTCTCCTCAAAGTCGGGCGTGCGTATCTCTCGAAAGCCGAACTGCTCGGCCGCCTCGCGGACGGCGTCTTCAACGGTGCGCCATTTTGCGGCCTCCGAGGGGAGAATGTCCTGCGTGCCCTTAGGTCGTTTTATCTGGTTTGACATATAACCAATCCTTTCAAAAAATAACATTTTCCGGGCGGCGCCATAAAAAACAGCCGCGCCCCAAAAAGGGACGACGGCCGTCGCGGTACCACCCTTGTTACCGCTTTCGCGGTCACTCATGCCCTTAACGCAGGCCAAACGTCCGCGCTTGAACACGCGGCGGCTCGCAGATGTCCTTCATATCGGCTTCGGCGGGGCGCTTTCACCCTGCGCGCCCTCTCTGAAACGCCTTAGCCGTACTACTCTTCTGTTCAATGCCTTTTAATTTAAATTTGCCTTAGGCGCTTATCTCATGTATTCGCGCCAGTCGAGATCGCCCCGTTCGAGCGCCATAATAAGCGCCTCGGCGGTGGCTATGTTTGTTGCCACGGGAATGTTGTGAACGTCGCAGAGCCGCAGAAGATCGGTTTCATTCGGCTCGCTCGGTTTGCGGTTTAACGGATCGCGGAAAAAAATCAGCAGGTCGATTTCGTTACAGGAAATTTTTGCGCCGATTTGCTGGCAGCCTCCCTGAGAACCCGTGAGATATTGCTGAATGCTCAGGCCGGTGGCCTCGGAAACCTGTTTTCCGGTGGTGCCGGTTGCGCAGAGTGAGTGTTTGCTTAAAATTCCGCTGTAAGCGATGCAGAACTGTATCATCAGTTCCTTTTTGGAGTCATGCGCTATGAGTGCAATATGCATAAATGCCCTCCTTTTAATATCGTTCGCGGTAAAGATAAGTGAATTATATCACAATTAAGCCGATATGTCAAAGGTTTTTTGGAAATTCTCAAAAATTTTACCTAATTTTCAAAAAACTTTACCTGTTAAAAGCTTCAACGGACGACGCTCTGCATTCTGCCGTTGCCGAGATCCACGGTGTCGCTCTCGTAGCCGTAATAGGCCTCAATTATCTTTCTGACGAGATATTTTGAATATTCTCCGTTCTCAATTACCACCGAAAAGGCAATTTCTGGGTCGTCTGCGGGGTAAAATCCCACCACTGTGGAATTTTGCGTGGCCTTGTTCGAGGCCTGCGGGGTGCCCGTCTTTATGGCGGCGGGGTAGGGCAGGGCCTCAAGAGAATACTGCGCCAGATAGGCGTTTTGGGCGTTGTCGGCGCTGTAGACCGACGAGGTGGTGTTCTCGGCGGCAAGGCGCATTCCGGCGATAACGGTGTCGAAAACCTCTTCGGGGGCGTCGATCTCGGCGGCAACCTGCGGCTCGGTCTTCGATACCATTTCGGTCATGTTGTAGTCCCATATAGAATCGACGAGATAGGGCTTATATCTCACGCCCTTGTTAGCTATCGTCGAGGCCAGAACGCACATCTGAAGCGGCGTCACCCCGACTTCGGACTGCCCTATCGCGGCCTGCAAGACCTGTCCCACAGTCCAGTCGAGATTGAGTTCTGCAAAGGTGTCGGGGCAGGCGAGATATCCCTTCGAGGTGCTTATTTCAAGATCCATGTCCTCGCCGAGGCCGAAGGCGGATTCATACTCCAAAAGCCTGTCGAGCCCGAGCTGCTGCACCACCTGATAGAAGAAGATGTTGCAGCTCTTTTGTATGGCGGTGACTACGTTTATGTTTCCGTGGCTGCCGGTGCAGTGCACGATGATGTCGAGAAAGTTATAGTTTCGGTGGCAGGTGAATTTGTCCTCGGGGGTGATGACCTTCTCGCTTAAGGCCGCGGTGGCGGTGACTGTTTTCATCACCGAGCCGGGGCGGTAAAGACCGTCAGTCGCGCGGTTGTATAGCGGCTGATCCTCGGCGTTCAAGACGGACGAGTAGTCCTCAAGAAGATCGTTTACATTGTAATTCGGCCAGGTGGCCATTCCCTTTATGGCGCCGGTTTTAACGTCCGAGACGACTATCGCCCCCGACGAGCAGTCGGTAAAATCGTAGTCCTGCTTGGTGAGCACCCCCGTGGCGAGATCGTTTATGAATCCGCCGAGCATGCTTTGAAGCGCCGACTGAAATTCGGCGTCTATGGAAAGCTGCACGGTTTTGCCGGGCACTGCCTCCTTGGTGATATTTTCCGAGATGACGCCGTCGCCCGAGACGGTTATTGTCTTTTCACCGCGCTTGCCCCGAAGGTAAAGCTCCATTGCGCGCTCGATCCCCGCCTTGCCGACGGTGTCGCTTATAAGGTATCCCGCTTCTTTAAGGGCGGAATACTCCTCGGCGTAGATGGGGCCGACATAGCCTATCCCGTGGGGGAAGACGTCGCCGCAGCTGTATACCCTGACGGCGTCTTCGACTATCGACACGCCGGTAAGAACATATCCCAGCTCGCGTATTTCGGCGGCGGCCTCTATCGGGACGTCCTTTACAAAGACAT
Source organism: uncultured Clostridia bacterium (assembly GCA_947625615.1). Classification (GTDB taxonomy): domain Bacteria; phylum Bacillota; class Clostridia; order Oscillospirales; family Ruminococcaceae; genus Faeciplasma. The sequence continues at coordinate 51,672 of CANQPB010000012.1, forward strand.
AGTCGGTCGTCGATGAGAAGTCTGAGAGGATCATCTCATATCTCACGCCGGCGATTATCCGCTTTTCGCGGTCGGAATAGCTGCGCGAGATGTCATACTGCGAAATAAGGGCGTCGATGCAGTTTTCGGCGGTGGAATATCCCGCCAGGCGGAGCTTGTCGAAAATTCTCGTCACGTCGGACGAGCTGCGGTCTACGGTAAATTTATAGGGGCGCTCCATGGTTATGGGAATGTCGTCTATCCATTCTATGCCGCGGCTTTCCAAAAGCCGGGCGACCTTTATTATGACATCGTTCTGCTCCTCGGTGCTGTCGGGGAAGAAGGAGCGGTTTATCACCACGTTATAGCTCACCCGGTTTTCGACGAGCGGCGTTTTTTTGGCGTCGACTATCTGGCCTCTTGCCGCAGAGACGGACTGAACCGCGGTGGTGGAGGTCTTCGAGCGCATAAGATACATTTCGCCGTCGACTATCTGAATTTTCATCAGCGCCGAGCCGGCAAAGATAACGCTGAACGCCAAAAGCGCCGCCGCGACCGCTATCCTTGCAATTTCAAAAAAGCGTTTCATTTGCTCACTCCGTTTCAGACGCGGTCGATGTTCTTGTCCTGTTCCTCAAGGTCGAGCCGCCTGACGGCGCCGCTCAGCCGCTCGGTGATCCTGACGGCCGCGTATACCGGAACCGACCATAAAAGCGTCTTTAATGCCGAGGGCAGAAGCCGCTCGGTCAGCGCAAGGCGGTAGCCCTCGTAAGCCCATATCTTATAATATAAATAGTAGTCGATGTAAAGGTAGATGCCGCCGGCGAGCGCGAACACCCAGAGAAAGTTTATTATGTTCTTTCTCAAAAGCTGCCCGAACAGCGCGGATATCCCGGCGCAGGCAAGGCAGAGCCAGAGCGCGGTGAAGCCGGGGAGCTTTCCCAAAGAGACGTCGAGCAAAAGCCCGCATACCGAGCCGAATACCGCCGAGGGAATCTCCGATTCGAAGACGGCGACGGCGGCGGTCATCGGAAAGAGCAGAAGCGCCTTTGCGCCCGGCCCGCCCGAGGTGGAGGAGGTATACATGAACACCGAAAGAATTGCGAACGCCGCCCATTTGAGAGCAGTCTTCACGCCCGGCTTGACGGCGGGCTTTTCGGCGGAGTTAATTCTCTGTTTCATATCCCGCGCCCTTTCCGTCAAAATCGGTGATGACAAATACAGTTTTTAAATCAAACGGGTCTACCGTAGGTTTGATTATCCCCACGCGGGTAAGGCCGCTGGGGGCGATTGTTATGCTGCCTGCCGTGCCGACGACGATTCCTTTCGGCACGTTTCCGCTGTAGCCCGAGGTGATAACGATGTCCCCGTCGGTCATTTCGCATTCAAGGGGGATATACACCATTCTGACGGTGCCGTCAAGGGCGAGCTCATAGCTGCCCTCGATAACGCCGGTCTCGCCGGTGCGCACGCAGTATACGCCGAGGGAGATCTCGTTTGAAAGAAGCGGCGTGACGAGAGAATAGGTATACTCCACCTCGGTGACAAAGCCGACGAGCCCGCTTGAGGTGACGACGGGATCGTAATATTCAATGCCGTCCTTTTCGCCCTTGTCTATAAAGAAGGAGCCGTAGATATCGTTTGCGGTGCGGCCTATAACTGTGCAGGGCTCGGAGAGCTCAACGCCGTCGGCGGAATCGGCGAGGTCGATCATCTCGCGAAGGTGATCGTTTTCCTGTGATATCTCGGTGTAGTCGGATATTTTTGCGTAAAGCTCGGCGAGCTCGTTTTTAAGCTCCTGGTTTTCCTCGTAATAATCCCTCGCGTTGAAGAGCATGTCGAGGGTGCCGGTGACGGCGTCGGATATGCGGTTGGAAAATTTCTGCACCGGCGCGAAGACGGTGCCTATCGCCGAGGAGATGGCGTTAGACGAGCTGACCGCCGCGTAGATCATTATGCCTATGAGAAACGCCGCTATGCAGGCGATGACGAGAAATTTTTTAGACTTTAAAAACTCTTTGATGGCGGCGGCCCCCTTTCGGCTGATGTCGGCTTGCGGCTAAAAACCTGCGCCGCTCACGCCCGTAGGCATAAGCGGCGCGGCGGTAGCTTTAAATTTATACTCCCTCTCCGTTGAGAACGTCCTGGAGCTCCTCGATGTTGTCAAGAAGTCTGCCGGTGCCGTCGACAACGCAGTCGAGCGGGCGCTCGGCTATGTGAATGGGAATGCCGGTCTCCTCGTTGATGAGGCGGTCGAGACCTCTTAAAAGGGCTCCGCCGCCGGCAAGGGTGATGCCGGAGTCGATGATGTCTGCGGAGAGCTCGGGCGGGGTGCGCTCGAGGGTAACCTTTATCGCCTCAACGATGTGGGAGAGCGATTCGGAAAGCGCCTCGCGGATCTCCTCCGAGGTGACGGTGATGTTTTCGGGCAGGCCGGTGAGCAGATTGCGCCCCTTTATTTCAAGCTCGGTGTCCTCGTCGGTCGGATAGGCCGAGCCTATCGAGATCTTTATGGTCTCGGCGGTGCGCTCGCCTATGAGCAGGTTGTACTTTTTCTTGATGAAGTTGATTATGGAGTTGTCGAACTCGTCGCCCGCCACCCTGACAGAGCGGCTTGTGACTATGCCGCATAGGGATATTACCGCGACCTCGCTGGTGCCGCCGCCGATGTCAACTATCATCGAGCCGGTGGGCGATTCGACGGGCAGTCCCGCGCCTATAGCTGCGGCCATGGGCTCTTCAATAATCGCGACCTTCTTGGCGCCCGCGCCTTCGGCGGCCTCCTTGACGGCTCTGCGCTCGACGGCGGTGACGCCGGAGGGTATGCAGATTATGACCCTTGCCTTTGCGAGCGGGTTTCCGAGGGCCTTTCTGATGAATTCCTGAAGCATCGCAGTGGTCATGTCGAAATCGGCGATAACGCCGTCCTTGAGGGGGCGCACTGCGCGGATCGAGCCGGGGGTGCGTCCGATGATGTTTTTAGCCTCGGTGCCGACGTATCTCACGATGTCGGTCTTGGTGTCAACGGCGACGACCGACGGCTCGCGCAGGATAATTCCCTTGCCCTTGGCGTAAACAAGGGTGTTCGCCGTGCCGAGATCTATTCCTATATCTTTTTTGAACATGCTCATTTGTCTGACTTCCTTTGCTGAATAATTGGTTTCCTGTTAAGTATATCACATTTACAGTGATGTTACAAGCGATTTTTGCTAAAAATTTTAGCAGAATTTGAGCGAAATTTGAAGCTTTGTTTTGGGCATTTGGCGATGACAGCGCGGGGAGGGGGTATTTGCCGGGATTTTTAATTGCGACAATTTTTCCTATTGTAATTGTCAGAAAAATATGCTATACTTATTATAATTCATCTTCAGGGGGTCGTTAAAATGATAAAAAGCAGGTTGGAGGCGCGCTCTCTGCGCATTTGGCTGACGTGCGCCGTTCTGTTTATAGCTGCGGTGCTGATCGTGGCGCGTTTGATCGGGCTTTACACCGACGAAAATCTATACAGCCTTATTCCCATACTCGATTTTAAGCTGACAATTTCCGGCAGCATCTTCGGGCACGAGTTCCCCTCGTGGTTCACCGACAATTTCAGCTTTGCGGTCTCGCTTGCGTGCGTCATCGCGGTGATCGCTCTTGCCGCGCATTTAATTTATGTGACCGTTCTCAACGTCTACCGCGGGCAGAGGCGCAAGGCCGCTAAGATCCTCAAAAAATCGGGCTATTCAAAGGAATATTACGATGTCCTTGAGGCGAAGCGCCGCAAGCTCAGCGGCACCTCGCTCGGCGCGAAGAACGACCTTTGCATCGCCAAGGCCTATTGCGACGGCCGCCGCTATGAGGACGCCTTTTCGGTGCTTCGGGACATCGATCTCGACCGCTTCGATTCGAAGATGGCCGCGGAATACTACAATCTTTACACCTATATCTTCCTTCTCACCGGCGACATTGAAAGCGCCAAGTCGACGGTTCAGCTCGGCGAGCCGTTCTGCTCGAAATATTCCGACAGACCCGAGCAGATGCTCACCGCCGCGCTGTTAAAGTATGCCGAAAAGGATTTCGAGGGCGCAAAGGCCGGCTTCAAGAGCCTGCTGAGCTGCAAGCCCGTCGAGGTAAGGGTATGGGCGGGACTCTATCTCGGGCTCGTCTACCTCAGGCTCTGCCAGAAGGAGAGGGCGAGAAAGCTTGTCGGCACGCTCGGAAAATACAAAAAGACCCCCCGCCAGAGCGAGGACATGCTTAAGCTATTAAAGAAGCTCGAGACCGCCTACGCCCTTGAGGAGCAGGAGCTTGCCGAGGAAAGCTCCGCCGAGACAGCCGAAACCGCGGAGACCCCGGCAAACGCATAAAAGTTAATAATGCAATCGCGCCCCCGCGGAAACCTCCGCAGGGGCGTGATAATTTGAGAATATTAAGGGGACGCCCTCTCTTGCAGGGCGTCCCCTCTTAAAATAACAGTCCACCGGACTGTTATTTTAATTCACCCCTTGCGGAGCGCGCGCAGCATAGGGTTTCGCAGCCTGCGGGCTGCGACGAGGGGCGCCGCCCCTCGACCCTGCAAGCCTTTTGAAAAAGGCTTGACCGAAAACTTTTAAGTTTTTGCGCTTGGCAAGGTTTTAATATTTTGTCTGCTTAATTTGAATAAGCACCCTTTTTGGTTTTAAGGATCTGAACGCTGTCGACTTTGAAATCGCTGCCGCCCTCGGCGTCCTCTATCCACATGGCGGATACGTCCTTTAGGTAGAGATCGTAGCTGCCGTTGAAGAGGGAATTGAAGTGCTCGCAGTCTATGACCGTGAGATTCTCGCCGTTTGCGCCGGTCATGTCGGTGGAGTATTTATAGGAGTACTCCGAGCCGTTGTGCAAAAGCCCCAGCATCGGGTTTGTTCCCCTGCCGTGCGAGATGACTATCTTGGCGTCGTCGGTTTCCATGGCCTCGACGATTTCGTCGAAATACTGGCTGTAGGGATCGAATTCGGCATACAGGGGGTAGCCGCCGAACGTGCTGAAGAAGGAGCTCGAGGGGTCTACGTCGGTGTCGTAAAGCGTGCCGAAATCGATGAGCAGCTCCGCGTCGGATATCAGCGGGGTCGGGCCGGCCTTCTTTTTGTAGTAGAAGCTTACGGTCTTGTCGGAATCCATATTGCCGGTCAGCTCGTCGCCCTCGACGTGATCGAAATCGTAGCCGTCTATGTCGTACTGGTTGATGACGTAGGGTCTGTCCTTTTCAACCTGCATTTCATATGTCTGGGCGATCTTTTTGCCGTCGGTGTCGAAATAGTTGACGGTGATGGTAAAAGCGTCTGCCGCGACATCTTCGCCGGCTTCGGGGGCTTCGGCTTCGCCGTTCGGGATAACTCTCCAGAACAGCTTTACCGGTCTTCCGATGTCAAACTGATTGAATATTACCAGAATGTCGTGATATTCCGACAGATCTATCGAGGCGCTTCGCGATTCCGTGTGGACTGATTCGCCGCTCAGGCGGTTCACGTAGTTTATAAGCAGGGCGCGCTCGTTGCAGTAAAGCTCAAGGGTGTAATTGCCGTCCCACTCGGTAAATTCGTCGCCGATAGTCTCTGCCATGCGGTATTCCGCCCAGGATTCTGTGTTGCCCGTCATGTCCACACTGCCCGAGGCAACCGCCGAATCGTCGGGCCAGGTATATTTGGTATTCTGCGAGAAGTCGACGTCCACCTTTTCCATGCTCTCAACCGTGAGCGTCAGGGAAACCGACTGTATTGCGGGCAGATATTCCTTAGCATATGCCTCCGCGGTGATCATCAGGCTGTCCCGAATGATCTGCTGCAGGTTTATCTGGATATTGTTTCCGTTCAGCCAGCCGTCCAGGGCCAAGGGCTTGAGCTCGCTTTCGTATACCTGCTCGGCTATGACTATGTCGTCAAAGCCCTCGGATTTTATGGTGAGATCGTTCACCCTAATTCTCAGCTTGCAGATGTCCGAGTACTCGCCGTAGTCCATCGTGCCGCCCGGCCAGGAGAATATCTCATCGGGAACCGTTACGTCTATCGCGAACGGCGCCGCGCCGTCCCATGAGGGATTGGCGTTGTAGGATTTTTCGGTGGCCTCCCTGATATATTCGGGGTAGAAGTGGTTCCAGCTGAGCTCCTGGGTCTCACCCTCGTTTACGGGGCGCGGATCTCCCAAAGTGTGAGCTTCCCAATCGACGGAATCGGAGTAGTGAAGGGTTGCGTATGCGGTGTGCGCAACCTCCGGCGGCTCGGGATCGTCGGGAACGGCTATTTTCTCGCCGGTGCGTATGACCCTGAGAGTTGCCTTGACGCTGTCCTTTGTGAAGCTGCCGCGCAGAACGAGCTCGGTGGAATAGAGCCTGAAGCCGCCGTAGGAGAACGTCTTGTAGGCCGACGACGTTGAAGCGTTGTAGATGCCGCCCTCGTTAAGTCTGGCGGGGAGCCTTTCGGAATCGGAGGAGGTTACGTCCATGCTGCTAACCTTTTCATAGCTCAGCGTTACCCAAGAGGGGGTTTCGCTGAACGTCGCCCAGACATAGGTGTTGTTGTCGGTGCCGCAATTCACAAGGGTGTCTATAAAGCTGTGGAACTGCTCGGAATCGGCCTCCAATAGCACGGCGTCCCAGGAATTGCCGGTTTTTTGCAGGGTGGCTTCATATTCATAGAGGATCTCCGCGTCTTTAGGCAGCCCGTCGCCCGAAAGGGCGAATATCGCGGCGCCCGCGCCGACGGCGACGACAAGAAGAATTATAAGTATGATAACAACGGGGTGGCCTTTTTTCCTGCCGCCTTTACCGCCGTCCTTCTTTTTGGACTTTTTGCCGTCCGGCTTCGGCTCCTTAGGAATTTCTTCGTCGGTGGAGGGGGCGTCGCCGCCCGAAACCGTAACCGCAGGCTCGGGCACCGAAACGACCTTTTGCCGCTTAAGCTCAAGTGCGATCTCTCGGCTGCCCGAAACGCTTCCGTGCTTTGCCTGGGCGTGCCTGAATTCGCTGTCCATCGCCGATTCTACGGTGTATTTGACCCCCTCGGGGATACCGTCCAAAACGGTCTTTCCGTCTATCGGCACGGTGACGAGCGCGGTGCCCTCGGTGAAGCTTATGCCGCCGAAGCTGCCGTTTTTATCAAGCCCGTCGCCCTCAAGGGTAACCTTGAAGCTGTATTCCTTGGGCGGCTCGCCCGAAACGGTCTTGCCCGAAAGGGTGAGCGTGCCGGTCTTTACAGCCTCGGGGGAAGTTTTTGTGAATTCGAAGGTGGCTAAAAGCGCGGCGTCGCGCTCGATAACTCCCTCCGATCTCATGGCGTCAAGCCTATAGCCGTCGATCTTCTCGGCGACGACCTTATATTTCACCCCGGCGGGGATATCCTTAAGGCTTGCTTTTTCGCCGTTTGAAAGCGTCAGCTCCGCCGAGCCGCCGCTGAGGGCGACGTCGCCGTACTTGCCGTCGGGGTTAAGCCCGTCGCCGCTGAATATTGCGGTCAGCTTTGCCGAAATCTTTTTTGCCGTTCCGTTTATCCGGCAGACGATATCCAGCGAGCCTGTCTTGATCTCGGGCTGAATCGTTTCGGAATACAGCTCGGCGTGGAATTCCTGCATGCTCCGCGTTCTCAGATTCTGCTGGGGAACGAGGCTGTGCAGAATAGCCTTTTCCTGGGCGGGCGTGAGCTTTACGCCGAGCTTAGAGGGCGGAATGAGCGGATCGTCGGCGAAAACTCTGTCCAAAGCTCCGGGAGGCGTTCTTCCGGTGAGGCAGAAGTAAATAGTCGCGCTGAACGCATAGACGTCCGTCCAGGGGCCCTGGCCGCTCTGCTGATACTGCTCGATAGGCGCGTAGCCGTGTTTCAGAAGAATCGTCAGGGTCTCGTTTTTGGTGCCGATATCCCTTGCGCAGCCGAAGTCCAAAAGCTTGACGTTTCCGCCCTCGATCATGATGTTGTCGGGGGAGATGTCTCGGTGCAAAAGATGCATGTCGTGCATGGTCTGCATAAGCTTGAAGAGCGGCTCTATCATCGGGAAAAGCTCGTCGGGCGCCAGCTTGCCGCCTTTTTGCTCGGTATATTTGCCGAGGGTTATGCCGTCGATATATTCCATTACGATGTAGGCGGTGTTGTTCAGGTCAAAGAAGTCCTGCACGCGGACGATGGAAGGCTCCTTTGCAAGCCTTGCCATTATCCTCGCCTCATCTAAGAACTTGTTCTTTCCCTTTTCGTAGTTTTTGTTCTGCTCCGCAGATATCGGAGCCGAAACCTTGAAGGATCCCGTGTCGGTGTTTCTGGAAATGCCGAAATTGTTCTTCGGATAATATTCCTTGATAGCAACCTTCATGTCAAGCTGAAGGTCACGACCGATATAAGTAATTCCGAAGCCGCCCTCGCCGAGCACCCGGCCGATAAGGTAGCGCTCCTTAAGAACGGATCCCGGCGGAATATGTATGGGATTCGGCTCGTAGGTGCCGTCGGTGAGATTGCAGTTGGGGCACTTTCCGCCGTCTTCAAGTTTAGTCATGCAATAAGGGCAATAATTCCAGTCCATCGGTTATCCCTCCTTTGCTTGTAGTTTTTTCACCTTAACCGTAGTATATTTGCAGGCGCCTTTGCGGCGGCCGAAACAAAGCTTTGCAAGCACGTCAGCGTGTGCTCCAAGGAATTCGAGCCTATCGCGAGCGCCGCGACGACTATCACCAAAACGATTATCACCGCTAAAAGCGCGAAGATTATCACTTTAAACTGATCGTTTTTCACGGGATTCGGCTGCGGAACCTGAGGAACTGCAGGGTCGGCGTCTACTACGGTCTGGGGATCCTTGACGGCAACGCCGCCGCGGGTGGTTGTCGTGCCGCCCGTTATGAAGCCGGGCGTCGGGCTCGGTCTTATGCTTACGTCCCTGAATCCCGCCGAAAGCGCAGCCATAGTCTGGATCCTCGCGTTGGACATCAGGGCCATGCCGTGAAGGAGCACCGCCTCGTTTTCCGGCGATATCCTTGCGCCGTATCTGCTCGGCGGAACGAGCGGATCGGGCTTGCCTCCGGCAAAGCTGTTTGCTCTTTCCAAAGAATCCGCCGAAACCTTTCCGCCGGTGATGCAGTAGTAAATCGTGGCGCAGAACGCGTAGACGTCGGTATAGGGGCCCTGCCCGCCGGAAGTATACTGTTCGGTGGGCGCAAAGCCCTTTTTCACCATTACGGTCATGTTTCCCGCCGAGGTGGCGCGGGCGCAGCCGAAGTCTATAAGCTTAAGGCTGCCGTCAGGCTGAATCATAATGTTGTCGGGGGCTATGTCGCGGTGGACGACTTCCGATTCATGCAGATAGTTGAGGTCTTCCATGAGCTGGCGTATCTTCGGAAGCAGCTCGCGCTCGAAATCCATGGCGCCGTGATCACGAACATACTCTCTCAGCGTTATGCCGTTGACAAATTCCATGACCATGTAGGCGGTGCCGTTTGCCTTGAAGAAGTCGACCACGTGGACTATCGTCTTAAGATCGGAAAATCCCTGGAGCATCGTTGCCTCGCCCTCGAAGCCGTTCAGGCTGTGCCTGAACGCTTCAAGGTTTGT